>NZ_JAPTGA010000024.1:0-56933 GCF_026891895.1 Peribacillus sp. AS_2 | reverse complement strand
AGTGTGTGCTCACTTAAAATTTAACGTTGGCGCTTTGTTTTGTTCAGTTTTCAAAGAGCGATGTCTTTCGGAACAGCTTATTTATAATAACATTTTCATTACTGCAAGTCAACAACTTTTTTAAAACTTTTTAAAGTTTGTAATCTGTTTGCAACTCGTTCGTAACGACAGATATAAATATAACACCATTACGTTAACTGTGCAATACCTTTTATAAAGTTTTTTTGAGATAATGTTGTTTTTCTTTTAAACCCTAGAATCCACTCTATTGAAAGGCATGAAATTATAATTAAAAAACAAAAACCGAATTGGACTTACCGGGATCAGGAGCTACGCCCATGATCCCAGCCATCCGAATTCGGCCCTGCAATCAAAACTCTTTTGCTTATATTTAGCGATGTCTCATTAAAGGGAATAACAGGACGTCACGTATGGAAGGAGAATTGGTCAATAGCATAACCAAACGGTCAACACCAATTCCAAGTCCGCCAGTCGGCGGCATTCCGTATTCTAACGCCTCCAAGAAATCTTCATCCATTTCATGAGCTTCATCATTACCTTGTTCTCGTTCTTTCAATTGAGCTTCAAAGCGTTGACGTTGATCAATAGGATCATTAAGTTCAGTGAAGGCATTTGCGTGCTCCCTACCTACTATGAATAACTCAAAACGATCTGTGAAACGGGAATCTTCCGGATTTTTCTTTGCTAAAGGAGAGATTTCCACTGGATGCCCATAGATGAATGTAGGTTGAATTAACTTATCTTCGACCTTTTGTTCGAAGAATTCATTTACGATATGGCCGAACTCCATGGATTCCTTAACTTCAATCCCATTTTCTTTAGCAAGCTGCTGGGCTTCTTCTTTACTCATTTCAGTCCAGAAGTCCACACCGGTATATTCTTTTACAGCGTCAACCATGTGAAGTCGTTTCCATTCCGGTTTTAACTCTATCTCATACTCCCCATACTGGATGGTAGTCGTCCCAAGAACTTCTTGAGCTATATGGGCAATCAAGTTTTCCGTTAAGCTCATGATATCTTGGTAATCCGCATAAGCTTCGTACAATTCGATCAATGTGAATTCAGGATTATGCCTTGTGGACACCCCTTCATTTCTGAAAACCCGGCCAATTTCATAAACTTTCTCCAATCCGCCAACGATCAAGCGTTTTAGATGAAGTTCAATGGCAATCCTTAAATTCAAAGGCATATCCAAAGCATTATGGTGAGTAAGGAAAGGTCGTGCAGCTGCTCCACCAGCAACAGAGTGCAATAGCGGCGTCTCCACTTCAAGGTATCCATGATCATCCAAATACCTTCTCATGGCTTGTACAATGCGACTGCGCATGATCAACGTATTTTTGCTTTCTTCATTTGTAATTAAATCGACATAGCGTTTCCTGTAACGCTCTTCAACATCCTTCAAGCCATGAAATTTATCAGGCAACGGGCGAAGCGCTTTAGCAAGGAACACATATTCTTTAGCTTTAATGGAAAGTTCCCCGACTTTCGTTTTGAAGATAACGCCAGTTACCCCTACAAGATCACCAAGATCCGTTTGGTTGAAAATTTGGTAAGAATCTTCCCCTATGTTATCCAAACGGACGTAGATTTGGATTTGGCCGCTAATATCCTGGATATGGGCAAATCCCGCTTTTCCTTTTCCGCGCTTCGTCATGACACGGCCAGCGATCGTAACTTCAATTTCTTTTTCTTCAAGATCTTCTTTTTCTAATTCACCATAAGCACTGATTAACTCTTGCGTGTTATGTGTGCGCTCGAATCTGCTCCCGAAAGGGTCTAGTCCATTATCCATCATCGCTTGCATTTTATCGCGCCTTACCTGCAGTTGGTCATTCAATTCTTCATGACTCACGAAAATCATCTCCATCTTTATTAATAAATGCCTTATATAATTAATCAGAAATTCTTTTGCATACATATTTATTCTTACATAAAGTAAAGGAATTCAACAGCTTTTTATCATAAAACATTGTTTATGTACATATAAAAACTGCCAGGATTACTGGCAGTTTAAGATAAGCGTATTATAGGAAAATAGGAAGGTAATGTCAAACATCAGACCATTTGGATATTTTGTTGCTTCGCTTCAATATCATCAACAAGTCCATAGAGAAGCTTCACAACATCTTCCCTTGTTTCACAATCATTAATTCCTTTGCGTGCCGTAGCATTCCCTTTAACACCCTTTAAATACCAAGAAGCATGCTTACGCATTTCACGAACGGCGACATTTTCATTTTTCAACGCAATCAGACGATCCATATGAAGCACGCAAACATCCATCTTTTCACGAACTGAAGGCTCATCCATCAGTTGACCGGTTTCAAGATATTTTACAGTCCGGTAAATCATCCACGGGTTACCTAGAGCTGCACGGCCGATCATGACTCCATCAACACCCGTTTCCTTCAGCATTCTTTCCGCATCCTGTGGAGTTTCCACATCACCGTTACCGATAAGGGGAATATTAATTGATTTCTTCACTTCACGGATGATGTCCCAGTTAGCTTTTCCTTCATACATTTGAACACGTGTTCTGCCATGCATGGAAACAGCTTTACCACCTGCGCGTTCAACAGCCTGAGCATTTTGAATCGCAAAAACGTGTTCATCATCCCAGCCTATGCGCATTTTTACCGTTACCGGCTTTTCAACAGCATCAACCACCGCTGAAACCATCTCATAAATTTTGTTTGGATCGAGAAGCCACTTCGCACCCGCATCACATTTAGTGATTTTAGGGACAGGGCAGCCCATGTTGATATCAATGATGTCAGCTGTTGTATTTTTATCTACAAATTGCGCAGCTTCAACCAAGGATTTCTTCTCACCGCCAAAGATTTGCAAACTTAACGGCTTTTCTCTTTCATCTATATAAAGCATATTCATCGTTCTAGCATTTTTAAGAACGATTCCCTTGTCACTGACCATCTCCGCACAAACAAGACCAGCACCAAATTCCTTGACAGTCAAGCGGAATGCCGAATTACAGACTCCCGCCATCGGGGCCAGCACTACCTGGTTTTTCATTTCTATATCGCCT
The DNA here is from genome assembly GCF_026891895.1 of Peribacillus sp. AS_2. Classification (NCBI taxonomy): domain Bacteria; kingdom Bacillati; phylum Bacillota; class Bacilli; order Caryophanales; family Bacillaceae; genus Peribacillus; species Peribacillus sp. AS_2. The sequence goes on along the minus strand of NZ_JAPTGA010000024.1, from coordinate 53,866 downwards.
ATTCTTAACACGTTGTGACCCCCTATAACATTCTTTCATTTATCCTCAGGTGGCTGAAGCTCCTCAATGGAAATATGAAGAATTTCCGCCACTTCCAGTAAAAATGCTTCTGAAGGGTTACGGTTCCCTCGTTCAACTTCTCCCAGCAAGGAAACGGAAACACCTATCTCCCTCGCAAACCCTTCCTGGGTATAACCCTTTAACTTTCGAAAAGCGCGAATACGCCTTCCCCATTTTTCACCTTCCATAATCGAACTCCTTCTTTATCCGAAATCTGTTCAAGCAGGTCGCTCAAAGGTGCACGCATTTGCGGAAGTGATATATCTGGGTCCACTTCCATTAAAGGCACGATAACAAAAGCCCTCTCGCGCATACGAGGGTGCGGGACTGAAAGAATCTCTGTCTCAATATTTTCATGATTATATAACAAAATGTCAAGGTCTAAAGTACGAGGACCCCACCTGATTTCCCTTTTTCTCCCTAAATCCTGTTCAATTTTCATACAAGCGTGAAGTAATTGTTCGGGTTCTAAATCGGTTTTCACTTTAAGGACAGCATTTAAAAAACAGTCCTGGTCTTCATATCCTATCGGGTCCGTTTCATATAAAGAGGAGCATGACACCAATTTAATATGCGGGCTTTCAGACAATAATTGGAAAGCCTTTCGGAATGTTTCAAGGCGATCACCTAAGTTCGACCCTATTGAAAGGTAAGCAATATTTCTCACAATCAGCGTCCCCTTACAATCTCTATAGCAACCGAATCATAGTGACCTGCTATTGGAGGATCTGGTTTATAAACCTTGACGGTGCATGTCTCGATGGAAGAGTATTTATTAAGCAGTTCAGAGGCGACTTTTTCAGCGACAGCTTCCACTAACTTAAAAGGTTTTCCCTCAACAACATTTTTACACACTTCATATAACTCGCCATAGTTGATTGAGTCTTCAAGGTTGTCACTCTTTCCTGCCTTGGCTAAATCAGTCTGGACGATTAAATCCACTTTAAACCGCTGACCAAGCTTCGTTTCTTCCGGAAAAACTCCATGATAACCGTAAAACTCCATTTTATTCACATATATCTTATCCATATCATTCACCTTTTCCTAATAGAGCATCCATCATCTTTGCAGTCCGTGCCATTTCCTTCACATCATGTACGCGAACCATTTGACAGCCTTGTTGAATGCCATGACAGATTGTGGCGGCCGTTCCTTCCATTCGCTCACTAGGCGGCAGGTCCAGAACATGACCAATCATGGACTTTCTTGATGTGGCTAACAGAACTGGATAACCTAACGATACCAGCTTATCAAGATTCCTCATCATTTCTAAATTTAACTTTAAATCTTTCGCAAAGCCAATTCCTGGATCGAGTATGATGTTTTCATCCTTGACACCTGCATCCTTCACCAACATGATGCTTTCGAATAAATCTTGAAGTACATCCCGAACAAAATGTCCATATTCCATATTACCCCTGTTATGCATCAAGATGATCGGCACCTTATATTCCGCAGCAACCTTCGGCATCAATGAATCGGCTTTACCTCCCCAAATGTCATTTAATATATGGGCTCCTGCTTTTACCGCCGCTTCCGCCACTCTTGATTTATACGTATCGACCGATATTGGAACCTCAATATTACGGGATATGGCCTCTATAATCGGGGCGACTCTCTCTATTTCCTCTTCCTCCGATATCCTCTCATAATTAGGTCGGGTGGACTCTCCTCCTACATCCAATATATCCGCTCCATCGTTGACCATCCGTTCGGCATGCTTCAAAGCAGCATCTATCCGATTATATTTCCCGCCATCCGAAAAGGAGTCCGGCGTAACATTCAAAATCCCCATAATTAAGGTTTTATTGCTGTAATCCAAATCAAATGAACCGCACTTTATTTTTGACGCTCCAGCTAATGACATCCAACGTTCTCCTTCACTTAAAGAAATCTATATATACGAGTTTACCCATTTACACAGGCATAGTGCAAGCTCCATGAAGATTCGGAACACTTCCTGCAAACATTACTGCAAAAAGAAAAGCAAAGCCCCTAAGGAACTTCGCTTCTCATTTTTAGTGTCTTGTCTTACTCAAAGTTATATAATGGCGTACTTAAGTAGCGTTCACCATTACTTGGTATGATGGCAAGTACCTTTTTGCCTTTTCCCAGTTTGTCAGCCACTTTAACGGCAGCTGCGATTGCACCTCCAGAAGAAATTCCGCCAAGGATTCCTTCTTCTTTTGCTGCGCGGCGTGCATAATCAAAAGATTCCTCTGTATTGACTTGAATGATTTCGTCATAGAGATCTGTATTCAATATAGTTGGAATGAAGCCTGCGCCGATTCCTTGGATTTTATGAGGTCCTGGAGTCCCTCCTGATAATACTGGGGAATCCGCAGGTTCAACAGCGTAAATTTTAATGTCAGGGAATTTCTCACGCAGGACTTCACCGGCACCTGTAATGGTTCCGCCAGTACCGATTCCGGCAACGAATGCATCCAGGCCTTCATCTCCAAAGGCTTCAACGATTTCAGGGCCTGTAGTGTTCCGATGTACTTCAGGGTTGGCTTCGTTTTCGAATTGCTGTGGAATGAAGTAACCTTTTTCTTTAGAAAGCTCAGTCGCCTTTGCGATTGCACCCTTCATTCCTTCTGGCCCAGGAGTAAGAACTAATTCTGCGCCATAAGCGCGAAGCAAGTTACGGCGTTCCAAGCTCATCGTCTCCGGCATAACCAGAATCGATTTATAGCCCTTTGCCGCAGCTACCATCGCCAGGCCTATTCCAGTATTTCCGCTTGTAGGTTCAATGATCGTATCACCTGGTTTAAGGGTACCATTTTTTTCTGCCGCTTCGATCATCGCAAGGGCGATACGGTCTTTTACACTGCTGCCTGGGTTAAAATACTCAAGTTTCAAATAAATATCTGCACTGTTTTCATTTTGAAGCTTGTTTAACTTAACAATAGGTGTTTGTCCAATTAAATCGATTACAGAATTAGCTATACGTGCCATTTTCTCCACTCCCTTATCATTTCAATACCGAGTATGTTTATTGGTTTTATAATTTTAAAGTTACCAGTTTTAATAGTTCATTGTCAATGATTATATACTATATTCTAAATTTTCTCACACAACCATTGACCTACTTTTCTTCCTTCAATCCATAAAACCATTCTACATCAAATTCGTCCCAGAAAATTTTCCCTGAGACCGGTGCCTGAATCTGTTCAAGAGCTATTTGGCGGCGAATCTTGTCTTTAACTTCATCATATTCATATTGCTTGCCCTCTATTCTTTCATGCAGGTAGAGAACGGCCCAGCCATCCTCCGTTTGGATTGCATCACTCCACTTTTTAACCTTTAATTTCTCGGCAGCGGTAATGTATTCCTTGGATACTTGCTCGTTATCCTGTGATATATAACCCATGTCGCCCCCTTGATTGGCAGTAAATTCATCAAGGGACTTTTCCATCGCCAAGACTTCAAAGGAGACACCTTTCTCCAGTTCACGTATGACTTGGTCTGCCTGCTTTTTTGTAGACGTGGTAATATGGGAAATATGGAAAGCAGTAGGGATTCTATAGATATCCTTATTATTATCATAATAATTCCGCATTGCCGTTTTGGAAACCGAAACGTCCTTGGTGAGGAGCTTCTCGAGGAGGAGACTCGACTGAATTTCCTGCCTCAATTGATCGTTACTTTTATTAAGGTTCTGACCGGCAGTCCCATACATCGTTTTCATCATTTTAAGTTCACGATCTAGCTCTTCATCCGAAATTTTCACTTTGTATTTTTCAGCTGCCTGTTTCACTACCTCTTTATCGACCATTTCCTCAAGTACATCTTCCCCATATCTTTTTTCGAGCTCATTCATCCATGCGTCCCGGGAAATATCCTTCGACCCGACCTTCGCGGCCGTTTCTTCCCCAATGACGGTTTTTGAAATGATTAGTGGTTTTATGACAAAGATAATGATAGTCAATAGGTTCAACAAGGCAAGGCCAGCAATAATCGCCCGAAGCTTGTGTTTTGGCAAACCCTTATCCCCCGTACATTATTTTTTGGTTTCCGCTTCCAATTCCTCAAGTTCTTCCTTAGAGAATTGGTAGGTCTGATTACAAAAATGACAATGCGCCTCCGCTTGTCCGTCTGTATCAATAATATCCCGAATCTCAGCCTGCCCCAGGCTGATCAATGCAGTCGCAATTCTTTCCCTTGAACATTGACAGGAGAATTGGACATCCATTTTTTCTAATATATTCACATTGCCCTCACCTAAAATTTCGGTTAGGATTTCTTCAGGAGTCATGCCGTTTTGAATCATCTTGGAAACAGGAGTAATCGTGCTTAGTCTTTTTTCGATTTTCGAAATCGTATCTTCGGATGTACCCGGCATCAACTGAATGATAAATCCGCCCGCTGCAAGGATTGAATTATCCGGATTCACCAGGACCCCAACCCCCACTGATGAAGGCACCTGTTCGGAAGTAACAAAGTAATAAGTGAAATCTTCACCCAGTTCTCCAGATACAAGCGGTACTTGCCCTGAAAAGTAATCACGAAGACCAATATCTTTCACGACAGTCAACAAACCATCGGTACCCACCGCTTTCCTGACATCCAGCTTACCTTGCTCATTCAAATCAAAGTGGGTTTGCGGATGTGTGACATATCCGCGGACTTCCCCCTTTGCATTGCTGTCGACCAGGATGGATCCAATCGGACCACCGCCCTCGATTTTAATCGTCAGCTTTTCTTCACCTTTTAACATTCCACCCATCATAACGCCTGCCGTCATAGCCCGTCCAAGGGCAGCCGAAGCAGTGGGCCATGTATAATGGCGTCGCTGAGCTTCTCCTACGGTGTCTGTTGTTGAAACAGCATATGCACGAACCTGTCCTTCATAACCTAACGCCTTTATTAGATAATCCTTCATTTATATTGCTCCTTTCATGCTTTGTGTTACTTCTTCACTTGCTCACGATTACGTTTATAAATCAGCTGCAAACCCTTCAAGGTCAAAAATGGCTCCACAACGTCAATAACAGTAGACTCATTAGCAATTAAGGTAGCCAGTCCGCCTGTCGCTATTACCGTTGGTTCTAGATTACTTTGCGCTTTAATTCGATTAACGATTCCTTCTACCTGCCCAACATACCCATACAAAATGCCAGCCTGCATGGCGGACACCGTATTTTTCCCAATAATCCCTTCCGGACGGCTGATTTCTATTCTCGGAAGTTTGGCTGCCTTTGAATAAAGTGCCTCGGTAGAAATATTTATACCCGGGGCAATGGCTCCGCCCATGTATTGTTTATCCTCATTTATGTAGCAATATGTAGTTGCCGTACCAAAATCCACGATAATGAGAGGGCTTCCATATTCCTGAATGCCGGCAACAGCATTAACGATTCGGTCCGCTCCCACCTCACGGGGATTTTCGTATTTAATATTTAATCCAGTTTTTATTCCAGGTCCAACTATAAGCGGTTTAATTCCAAAGTATTTTTTGCACATGCGTTCAAGCGCAAACATAATTGGCGGAACTACCGAAGAAATAATGATTCCATCAAATTGATCAAACGCAAGACTTTCATGCTGAAGCAAAGACTTTATGATCATTCCATACTCATCTTCTGTCTTGTGACGGTTAGTCTCAATTCGCCAATGATATTTTAAAATATCTTCATCGTATACGCCTAATACGGTATTCGTATTCCCAACATCCAATACAAAAATCATCGTTTCATCACTCCGGTAAATTATTCTCCAACATCATACCACACTGTTATTTCCCACGCTATTAGTCGCACTTTTCGGAAGGTATCCCAGGAACTTTATCTTAATTAATTTAAGAGTTAAGAAAAGGGTATTTCCGAGGCGGAAATACCCTTTTGAATTTAGTCGATTAAGACTTTTTATTGTCGTCTTCGTTCGGGAAGGAAAGCGGCTGATCTTGAGGTGCACCTTCTTTGATTGGAGGAGTATTCAATCCTTCCTCCGTTATTTCAAGGTCCTCAGGTCCTCTTTTATCCAATGGATCTAATAGGGCCTCTTTTTCTTCCTTCTTCTTATTGATGTTCACCTTGACATTCTCATCAGTGGTTAGATTCCCATTCAGGGCCGTATAATCGCGATCTGGCAATTTACCATTATGGAATAAACCTTTGATTTGTTCCGCATCAAGTGTTTCCACTTCAAGCAGGGTTTTTGCAACCAAATCAAGTTTTTCACGATTTTCAGTAAGGATTTTCTTACATCTTTCGTAAGCTTCCTTGATGATACGTTGAATTTCAAGATCGATTTCATATGCTATTGCATCTGAATAGTTTTGATCATTGTTGAAATCGCGGCCTAGGAAGACCTGACCTTGAGAATTACCGAATTGAAGCGGTCCGAGCTTGCTCATTCCATATTCCATAACCATGCTACGAGCTATGCCCGTTGCACGCTGGAAGTCGTTATGCGCACCGGTACTCACTTCTCCGAATGTAACTTCTTCGGCAACACGGCCACCCAATAGTCCTACGATTTTATCTTTTAGCTCAGGTTCCGTCATGAAGAAACGATCTTCTTTCGGCAGCATAACTGCATAACCGCCGGCTTGACCACGAGGGACAATCGTAACTTTATGAACGATCTCGGCATCATCCAGAACCAGCCCAATAATGGTATGGCCTGCTTCATGCCACGCTACGATATTTCTTTCCTTTTTGGAAATGACACGGTTTTTCTTGGCAGGTCCGGCGATAACGCGATCCGAAGCTTCATCCAAATCGGACATGTCGATCTTCTTCTTATCTTGACGGGCAGCAACAAGCGCCGCTTCATTCAGTAAGTTTTCAAGATCTGCACCAGAAAATCCTGGAGTACGCTGAGCGATCGCTTTCAAATCGACTGTTTCCGCTAATGGTTTATTGCGTGCATGCACTTTCAGCACTTCTTCACGGCCTTTAACATCAGGGCGGCCTACCGTTATTTGACGGTCAAAACGTCCCGGACGCAATAGTGCCGGATCCAATACATCAGCACGGTTAGTCGCAGCGATGATGATGATTCCTTCATTACCACCGAAACCGTCCATTTCCACCAGTAATTGGTTCAATGTCTGTTCACGTTCATCGTGACCGCCACCTAGACCTGCGCCACGTTGACGACCGACTGCATCAATTTCATCGATGAAGATGATACATGGTGCATTCTTCTTAGCATTTTCAAACAAATCACGAACACGAGATGCACCGACACCCACAAACATTTCAACAAAATCAGAACCACTGATTGAGAAGAAAGGAGTTCCGGCTTCACCAGCAACTGCTCGTGCAAGTAAAGTTTTACCTGTACCAGGAGGCCCGACTAAAAGTACCCCTTTAGGAATACGGGCTCCAAGCTCGGCATATTTGCGAGGATCTTTCAAGAATTCAACGACCTCGACAAGTTCCTGCTTTTCTTCGTCCGCCCCGGCAACATCATTGAAGCGAACTTTTTTCTTATCATCATTATACAATTTCGCCTTACTTTTCCCGAAGTTCATGACGCGGCCACCGCCGCCGCCCTGAGCTTGGTTAAGTAAAAAGAAGAAGAGGATAAAAATGATTACAAATGGAATGATGGAAGTGAAAAATGTCACCCAGCCACTTGTTTTTTCTGGAGGTTCCACAGTGATGATGTCCTTACCCAACTTGGTTACGGCATCATTTATCCGACTTTGCGAATATTCACTGAAAGGCACGTACGTCACAAAGAATTTGTTTTCCTCATAACCTTTGAGCTTTCCTGTGATTTCAAATACACTGCTTTCGGGCTGCATCGTCAGTGCAGTAACGTCCCCATTCTCCAAATGCTTATAGAATTCATCTTGGGTCATTTTCTCCGTTGGTTCATTGTTATTATTAAAAATGCTTACAATCCCAATGATGACCAAAAAGATCAGTAAATAAAATATGGTATTACGGAAGATCCGATTCATCCCTTACCTCCTCCCACGGGTAAACAAACTATAGTAAATACTATCATATAAAATTAATGAATTACAATAATTTAACACCGCTGTTTTTATCTGGTCTTCCCTTTCAAACTTGTACGATTAATTCGAGTAAATTTCAGGCTTCAATATGCCAATATACGGGAGATTACGATACTTTTCCGCAAAATCAAGACCATATCCGACAACAAATGCATCCGGAACGATGAACCCGGCATAGTCCGGAGCGATATCCACTTTCCTGCCTGTTGGTTTATCCAATAAGGTAACGATTTTAATTGATTTTGCTTTTCGATAACGGAAAAGTTCCGCAAGATAGCTAAGAGTCAAACCGCTGTCGATAATATCTTCGATGATTAAAATATCCCGGCCTTCAACCGATGTATCAAGGTCCTTGATGATTTTCACTTCACCGGACGATACAGTGGAGTTACCATAGCTCGAAACATCCATAAAGTCCATTTCAAGATGTGTATCCACACGTTTCAGTAAATCTGACATAAATGGCATGGCGCCTTTCAGCACTCCGATGGCCAACGGGAACTTACCTTGGTAATCAGCTTCTAGCTGCGCACCCAATTCCCTTATTTTCAATTGAAGTTCTTCCTCTGATATTAAAACTTTTTCAATGTCGTTTTGCATGGTCATTGTAATTAATTGCCCCCCATGAAGAATTAAGCTTTTTTATATTCTAAGTAAATTAAAGATTTTTCATCAGAAATTATATCCGGCTCAACATTCGACTTCTTTAAACCGGGCAGCCAAATCGCCGTTCCCGTTTGATCGATGATGACCGGCCACACATTTCTTTCTAGCATCGGGATCTTTTCATTAATAAAAATATCCTTTAACTTTTTAGTTCCACCTAATCCCTTGACGGCCATCCGTTCGCCTTCATTCCTGGTTCGGACTGTAAGCGGAAACTGAACAGCTGATTCGGGAAGAATAAAAGAATGATTTCCCCTAAGTACCGGAATTTCTTCTTTTATATAGTGCGCTTTAATCTTATATCCATTCGGAAGAATAGTCTCACCGGGAATTTGTAATTTTAGGGAATATTCACGGCTTTTTTGCCGAAAAAATCTAAACGTGCAAGTTTGATATGATTTTTCCGCAATAAGGCCCTCCGGAAGATGCAATTCTGCAGATGGTTGAGGATTCAAAAACAAAACTAAAAGTTGGTCAATATGTAATGCCGAAAGCGATGAAGGTCTCTCCAAATAAAGATAGTTTAATATTAGTTGAATCGCCCTTCTTTGTAAAGGTTTAGGCATCGCGAGAACCTTACCAATCTGAATAACCGCTTGATCTTTATCCTGCTGGATCCAAACCTCGGACATTTTACTTGAAACCAGGTTCAAAAAAAACTCTTCATCTTCATATAGCTCTTCACTGAATCGTTGAAAATGCTCATGAACCTTTCTATTTTCTTTCTTTAAAAACGGAAGAACTTCATGTCTAAAACGATTTCTTGCATAGACACCCGTTTCATTGCTCGGATCAAACCTTGGTTCAATATCATGAAGGCCCGCATATTCGATTATTTGACTTTTCGTGATTTCAAGAAAAGGCCTGATCAGATCCCCTGTATGAAAACGTCTCTTTATAGGAATACCCGCTCTTGCCTTGCCTGTCGCCCCTCTTGTTAAACGCATGAGCATCGTTTCTATTTGATCATCTCCATGATGCCCCAGGACAAGTGTGGAGGCTTGATGCTTATCCATCACTTCCTCATAGAAAGCAAAACGCAGCTTTCTTGACGTTATTTGTGAACTTTCCCCCGTCTGTTCCATCCGGGCAGGAACATCGATCCTTTTTCCCTCAAATGTAATGCCCCACCGTTCACAAATATGCTCGACATATTTATAATCCCCATAGGATTCTTCACCACGAAACATATGGTCAACACTAGCTACGATCATCTCGTAATGAAAAAGAGGTTGAATTTCCTTAAGGATATGGAGAAGCACCAGCGAGTCCGGTCCTCCGGAAACGCCTATTAGCAACTTCGAGTTTTCCTTAATCAATTCGTTTCTATAAATGGTGCTCAGAACTTTTTCCTTTAACATACAATCTTCCTTCTTTATGGACAGGCATTAGTTTTATACGATTGAATCATGAAATGGTTTCAACCATTTCATGGCATTCACCTATTAACTATATCATAACAACTGTTCATATATGTAAAGAACATAGAGCATCGATATGATGGCAACCAGCAAAAACGTTTCAAAAAAACCGCCGCTTTTCTTTTTTGATTGGTTTTGGGACCTTCTTGCTTGTCTTGTTGAAGGCTGCACGGTTTGCTGCTGACCCGTCGCTGTCTGGTTCGGGCCCTTTTTCTTCGAATGATTTTGCTTACTCAGCACCGTTACCAGATCCTCCCGCATTTGGATGGCTGAGTCATACTGTCCGCGGAGCGCCTTATCCAACATCTTCCTGTATGGATGCAATTCCTTTTTCTGCTTAATTAAGTCGTTAAGCTGTTTATACCCCTCCCCTTTCTTCTGGAAACGTCCGGGATAGGCAGAATTGATTATAATCATTGCTACAGCGAACAAGTCATATTGCGGATCGGCCTTTCTTGATCCAAGTCCCCAGTACCCCCTGTCAAAAAACTCGGTGAATTCTTTAACAGACCGCCCGATCAAGGTGGTTCCGCCAACATCCACGCACCGTACCTTATAGGCTGGTGATGTCACGATCAAATTCTCGGGTTTCAAATCACCGAAAACCCAACCGTTGGAATGCAAGGCAGACAAGCTTGTTAAGAGCTGAAGCATCAAGACTCCAATCCATGACGACCCTTTCTTATCAATGAAACGCAAAAAATCGTGTCCATGGATATATTCCATGACATAAAAAGGGAGCTGCTTTCCTGTTTTCATGAAATCATCCGCTTCCAAAAAGGAAGGTCCAAGGGTAGACCCCTGGACCTTTGAAAAGGATTTTAGGATATTCATCTCCGAAATAATGGACGTCCCATTATCACTGAGCTTTAAAGCATAATGACGATTTCCGCTTTCAACCAAATAAACGATCCCGTTCGCTCCACACCCCAATTCCTTAATTATTTTGTACTGGTTTTTATTCCATTTTCCAGTGACCAAACTGCCAGGCAGAAGTTTACATTGATTCCTCAAAGTATTGTTCATCATCATGTGATAACAATCCCCTCAATGAACGTTTTTTATTGAAATGAGTTAAAGCTTCACGAATGGCTGGACCTGTCGGAGTGAGTCCCCCTGTACTGAGCTTAGGAAAAGTTGCCGTCAAGGCTTCGAGGTTCGGGGTCCAATCCAGCAACTTTTCAACGTCATTTCTTTTCCCAGGAAATACGAATACGGAAAAACGGCTGTCACCCATCCTTGCATTCATACTAAGGGAAAGATCTAATAAGGAATCTTTTACTGTAGGCAGTTTATGTTTCATGCTTGCACTGGTATCAACAAGAATCAGTACTTCGAGCTTGCTTGTTTCCCCAAGCTCATCGACCACCTCCATCACCTCTCCCCGTTTATCCGGCGGAAGATCCTCCATCGTTTTTGAATCTCCTAGTATTTGTTGAAGTTCGCGATTGATAACTCCCTGTATCGTTTGAGTCATCGCCTTTTGTGTCACCATCTGGACCGTTTGGGACAACTGCTGCGAATAGACTACTTGACTTACGCCACCTCCTGAACCAGCAATCTTCTCGATTTCCTTAAGTCCCTTTTCATCTATCACATCATTTTCCATTACACCTATGACATTGATGGTTATGCCTTGCTCCCTTGCTAATTCAGCCATGGCAGACGGCTCCTCACCATGATTTGAACATCCGTCGGTTATAAGCAAAATCTGTCTTAATGTTCCTGCTTTCATGTTTTGCTCTCCCTTCCTATCAATTTGTTACCATAATTGACTAAAAAAAGGGAAATTATACGCAAAGGACATTACATCAAGTCATATCATGGAGCGTAATGATTGAAAAGAGTTCATCCCTTTACCTTTTATCCTTCTTCCATTTACACCACCTCATTTTGGGTTTTATTTATTTTATATATAAACGGCCCCTACTGGGCCTTTTTGCGTTTTGGGGAAACGGGAATGGATGCCCATTTCGGTGTGTTATGCTTAATTTTCGATGTTACCACTGTCATGTCATCATCTATGATGCCTTTCGTTCGGATGACCTCTTCCAATATTAAATCAGAGATTTCCTGCGGATCGTCAGTTTCCATTTCCTTGATTTTTCGTTTTAGCCAGAACTCGATATTTTCGACATGTGAGGGGCCATCGAACACTCCATCGCTCATCATGATTAATATATCCCCTGCCTTCAGCTCTTCTGATACTACATCAACATCGAAATCCTGGATGATCCCCATAGGGAGGTTACTTGATTCAATTTTTATTATCCTATCCCCCCTTTTAATGAAACTCGGTATCGAACAGATTTTTAAAAACTTAGCCTTTGCGTCCTGAAGATCAATCATTGCCAAATCAAGAGTCGAAAATATTTCATCGGTAGTGCGTAGAGATAATACGGAGTTTACGGATTTAATGGCTATTTTTTCTTCTATTCCCGATTGTAAAAATTTTTGTAGCAGCTTCAATGTTTCTGTACTTTCAAAATGGGCCCTTTCCCCATTTCCCATTCCATCACTGATGGCTATCGCGAATTTGCCGCAGCCAATTTCCATGGTCGTAAAACTATCTCCTGATACAAGCCCTCCCCCCTTGGCAGCATGAGCCACACCCGTTTCGACCGTGAATTTTTTTGCTGACCTAAATATCACCTCACATTGCCCGCTTGGATACGTTGCACACTCTTCTGAATGTACGACTATCGTTTCCCCTAAAATGTCTGAAAGCATAGGTGCAATCAACTTTTCACATTCCCCTCTGCCCTGGCAGTATGGGACACTCATCTCTATATCAACATTTCCTTGTTCTAGACTGTATATTTCCACATGGCCTATGTGCAGGCCAAAATCCTGGATGGCTTCCAAAATGGATTCTTCATGTACATGATGATTCTTCCTTTCCCTTTGAATTTCTTTTGCAAAATCATCCATTACTGCCGAAACGCCCCGCAGTTGATCCGCCACTAGCTTCCTACTTTCCTTCACCTGCCTTTTTAATTTTTGGTTAGCTTCAAAATAAGTGAGCTCCTGTGATATCGCCCCAATCACCTGAGGCCCGCGACTGCAATATTTCCCCCATTCTTTCGAAGTTTTTTGGGGGAGCTGACCATTATTTTCACTTAATTGAAGCATAATTTCCTGCATGCCGTCATAGGTTGTATTAAAGTTCTTGGACCAGCATTGTTCCTTTTTAAAACAAAGCTGGCACGTCTTTTCCGTTACATTACTTAAGAAGTAGTCGAATTCTTTCTCATCTTCCTCCAATCTTCCCCTTTCATCCACTTGGGAAAAGCTATTAGAGAGCGCCTCAAATACATGTGAGAATTGCTCCACCCTTTGAGCGGTGACATCCCTCACTTTTCGGGCATACTGCTGCTGTTCATCAGAATTCTCGACTGTTCCCGGTATATGTTTCGCTATTTTGTTGATGATGGATGACGGTGTCAATATAAATAGGGCCACAGCTATAAGTGATTCATAAAGGGTCACCATAATATTATTGGTGCCCTCACCATATAAACCTATCAGTAATGTAGCAATCAAGAGGCCGCTGGCAACCCCTATCTTCCTTCCCTCCTTCAACAGTCCGCCCAGAAGCCCTGAAAATGCGAGAAGGCTCATTTGATATAGACTGGCAATACTCGCCAAGCTGAATATCAATCCAGTAACAACGCCTACAGTGGAGCCTATGGCGGCCCCTCCCGCCAGCCCGAAGAGGAGGACCAGGTATCGTGAGAATATATGGTCGAGAGATAAATCGTATATCATCCAGCCGATCGTTCCGGTCATCACCGAAGCCAGCAAGATGATGATGCTGACAATTTCCTCCGTCTTTAATGACTGGGACTTTGTCCTAACGGTCAGCATCGGGATGGACTGTATGAAGATTAAAGTTAAAATCATCGCGAGTCCCGCCTCTACCCCTATCATCATCAAGTCGTACAGCTGAATCGTTCGAAATACCAGATATTGCTCGGCCAGGTTGACCAGGAATAGTGAAGCGAAGACGTACATCGACATCGTCTTGAATTGTCCTTCCACGGCGGGCTTCTTGATCTTATGAAATAACAGGAGCAGGAACGCCGATGCAAAGATGACTAAACTATTCGAATAGTGAACGGTCAGCCCACCTGCAATCAATCCGAATAAAGCCAGTGGAGCCCTATCACGTCTCATGAGAAAAACGGCTGCGAAAAACGGAAGTCCAAATGGTGCCAGCTGCGAAAGAATTAGAGCCCTTCCTAATAAAAAACCGATGATTGCTAAAGAGATACCTTTTTTTATGAATATGTCTTCACTCTTCATTTGCAGTTGTTGGATCCAATTGATGGCCCCTGCCTTCGCTTCTTTTAACTGAACATCTCCAAGAGGTTCCATCATAGGTCTTTCCACTTTTTCCATTTCAACACCCCATTCGTATTAGTGATTTTTATTATAAAGAGGGCTTGTCTATTTTTTTGTCAGAATTTTATAAGCGGATAAGAAAAACGTTCGACGAAATTCTTCTTGAATAATCATTTGTATACAGGTTTTTGTGCCATTTTTCCCAATACAGAAACGGGTGTTCTTTTTTTTTTGAAGAAAAGCAAAGTTTTTAGGATATTTTTGCGGAAAATAACCCGAATAAATAATCAGGAAATGGAAACCGACAAACTTTAATATTTTTGTTGACATTTTTTCTTCACGAATGTAAGATATAACTTGTGCTTCAGTAGCACTTACCATTATGGCGGCGTAGCTCAGCTGGCTAGAGCGTACGGTTCATACCCGTGAGGTCGGGGGTTCGATCCCCTCTGCCGCTATCTTTATCATGAAACTTTTGGCCCGTTGGTCAAGCGGTTAAGACACCGCCCTTTCACGGCGGTAACACGGGTTCGAATCCCGTACGGGTCATCAAATACAAAAAGCGCCTCTGCACACTTATATCAGTAAGTGTACAGAGGCGCTTTTTTCATGTCGTACTATAATAAAAGAAGACAAGCCGGCAAGCTTGCCTTTATCTACACTATGAATAATTTCACAGGAAAAGTTGCTAAACTATTATTTTTCAGCAGCAGTTTTATCCGCGTCTTCCTCCTCGACCTCCCCGTTTCGTTTCGGTGCTACGTTTTAGGGTCGTTAAGCGGTCTTCGCTATCTTTTAAGAATTTAGCCATTTTTTGCTCAAAGTTTTCTTTCGGTTGGAAACCATTGCCTTTCGAGCGGAAGTCTTTGGAACGGCTGTCATTCCCTCTACCTTGGCGCGGACGTGGTGTGTATGCAGGTTTTTGCTCAACTTCAGGACGGTCTATCGCTTTTTTTATGGACAAGCCAATCTTGCCATCTTTAACGTTGATGACTTTCACCTCAACTGTATCGCCCACTTTTAAATGATCATTGATATCCTTGACATAGTTATCAGCCACTTCACTGATATGGACAAGACCGGTTGAACCTTGAGGTAGCTCTACAAATGCACCAAAATTAGTTATGCCTGTTACTTTACCTTGTAACTTGCTGCCTACTTCGATTGACATAAAAAAAATGTTCCTCCTTAGAAATGTTAAAAAAATCTCTTCACCCTATATTATAACGAAAGTAAAAAAACAGTGTCAATATTAGTCACTATCTTCCTTCCCTTTTGGAAGGGTAAAAATGATTTCACCTTTTTCAGACAAGAAATAATCCCGTCTTGCTATTTTTGCTATATAGTCGTCATCATTAAGCTTTACGATTTCTTCTTTAAGAAGGGTCTCGTCTTTTTTCAATTCAGCTAACTTTCCCTTCAATTCCTGCTTTTGCTGAACTTTCTCATCCAGTGCAACATTTTGCGTTATGAGGGTGGAAACGGCAAAAATCAAAAAGACAGCGGCGAAAACTGAGTAAAGGGTTAATCTACGCATTAGACCACGCTTCTTTTTTTCTACGGTTTGTACTTTTTTCTCTTGTTGAGCGACGTAGGGATTTTCTATTTTTGCCACTTTCCTTTTACGCAGGCTACTCATTTTTTATCGCTCCTCATTTCTTTTTATTTCTCCATCCATTTAGCGTTCTAAATATAGAATTCTTTATTTTCAATAAAATCCCTTTTCCTTTATTATAAAACTTCCCGACGTTTTTCGTAACAAAAACCGGCAATAAATTCCATATATAAGTCAGAATCCATTTTAATGGTCTCCAGAATATATTCAAAATAAAGAGAAGTATTTTCCCCGCCCATTTTAATAAGGCCAAAACGAACTTACCTATCCCGATGATGATGGCCAATATGGATACTATTACCCATTTTATCGGTAGAAATATCAGCATGTGAACCGAATTCGCTATAAATCTCGCCAACTTTATCACAAGTATTATCAAAAACTCCAAAAAACGTTGATAGAATCCTTTGAAAAGTGCTTGATAAGCTGAAAAACCGCATAATAAGGCCAAAAATAAATAGAAGCGAAACTCTCCCTCATTCACTAAAAACAAAACATAAAAAATAAGGAGACCCTGAATGATCCAGAAAAGGAAGTCATGGATGAATACAATCCACCTTTTCCTTTCTGAACGATTCAGGAACCGGCTATACGTATCCAGGGCAGCTCCAAAGCCACTGCCCATGCCTATCATCGCAAGCAACGTATAAAATTGGATCGTTAAGGTCATTTGAACAACTTGCCAAAGAATCCTTTAGCTTTCTCCCCTGATTGCTCATCTAAATAAACAAGGTCGAAAATCTTTCCCTTAATGGAAACGATGCCTTTATCAACATCCAAATTCTTCATTTGCAAGTTTTGGCCCCGGATAGATAAGAATCCCATTGACGTTTCGAGCAGAAACTCTTCATTATCAAAGCTTTCGACTTGTTTGACACCAGTAATATCAAGTAAACGGCGGCCTTTCATCGTTACATCATGCTCTTGGGTCGTTCCCTTTGTGTAACCAGCATTCGGATCAATATATTGGCTCATTTTATCATCCCTCACAGTACCACTGATTTTGTACAAGTGTATGTCTGTAAGAGTGGAATTAGAACCAAGCCTGTCCTTACTCCTCTGCTAGCTTTTCTTCCTTTACGATGGTATACATATCTGCAGCCGCTTCTTTTTTCGTCGTTTCTTGAATTTTATCGACACGTACCGTAACAAGCTTTTGACCGAATCTTACTGTCAGCTCATCCCCATCTTTCACATTCGAACTTGCTTTGGCCTGTTGTCCGTTAATCGTGATTCTCCCTTTATCCGCAACTTCTTTAGCAAGTGTGCGGCGCTTGATCAATCTTGAAACCTTTAGGAATTTATCCAATCTCATCGACATTCAAATCTCTCCCTTAATTAAAGTCCTTTTGCTTTTGCTTCATCCCAATATGAATCCAATTCTTCCAATGTATAATCCTCAAATTTTTTGTCTGCCCTTTGAATGCACTCTTCTATATATGTAAAACGCTGGTGGAATTTCTGGTTTGCTTTGTAGACGGCTTCTTCCGCTTGTATGTCATAATAACGTGAAATGTTGACAAGCGCAAAAAAGAGGTCGCCCAGCTCTGATTTTATTCTTTCGGTATCCCTGTTCGGACTTAATATTTCCTCTTCCAATTCCTGCACTTCTTCCCTGACCTTCTTCCAGGCTTCGGAAACCTCATCCCAATCAAATCCAACCTTCGCAGCCCTTTTTTGATACTCTTCGGCCCGAAGTAAGTTTGGCAGCGATTTCTCAATACCATCCAGTATGGATTTCAGAGCTTTTGATTCGCCCCCCTTTTCACCTTCTTTGATTTTTTGCCAGTTCACCAATACATCTTCCTCACCGTTCACTTCAACATCTCCGAATACATGAGGGTGGCGCCGAATCATTTTTGCCGTAATGCCTTCAATCACATCATCTATCGTGAACATGCCCTCATCTTCACCGATTTGTGAATGAAGCATCACCTGAAGCAGGACATCCCCAAGTTCACCAACCATACCCTCATCGTCACCTTCATCGATGGAATCAATCAGCTCATATGCTTCTTCTATTAGATATCTCTTCAAGCTTTCATGAGTTTGTTTCTTATCCCACGGACATCCGTCAGGACCTCTAAGTTCTGCGATGACCTGCCGCAGCTTAGAAAACTCCCTATACCGTAAAGCTTCATCTTTAACGGGCGGAACATAAACACTCGTCAAGTTACTTAACTCCATCTGACGGTCGAGTTCGAAGAGGGCGCATTTTGTCACTTTTTCCTGACTGCTGCCTGCCGCAGTTACGATATATACCTCGTAGTCATCCGGTAGCTTTTCCATCAAAGTCAGCTTCACATCGGATGCACTGAATGCGTCATACACCTGTCCGATTATCATATGCTGGGTAATGTGTAAATCATCCGGTGAAAGATCTGTTCCATCCAATAGCTGAAACCCTTCAATTGGATCGATCCTAACAGCCTGAAACAATGGGTCAAGGAAACTTTGCCCGCCTTCGAGCTTAATGGCTATTCCAAGAGCCGTACCCTTTTCAAGCAAAAGCTGTACCGTTTTTTCCGCAACCATCGGATGCCCCGGAACTGCGTATAAAACGGAACGGTTCGAGGCCTCGTCTAATAATGTTTCGGCAATTTCTTCATATACGTCTTCAAATTGGTCGTGCTTTTCATATATCCCGTCAAACGCCGTGAAATTTATTCCTTCCCTTTTCAAATCCCCGATTACCGGATGATCAGCCGTTCTGACATAGCATTGTCCCGTTTGAATCAATTTTTTATAAATCCCTAGTGGAAGCTGCTCTAAATCCCCAGCACCAAGGCCTATTATCGTAATCTCATTCATGATTTCGTATACTCCTATTCGTTATTATTAATCGTTTAAGCTTTGAACCTGCAGGTATAAGTGAAAGTTCTTCTTCACCAAATAAGCCTGCACGAATGGCGGTCATCACAAAAACGGCTGCACCGATCCCTACCCCGGTCAAAGCTTGGACCGTAGCTAACAACCGGCTCTCGCCTGAGGTCATCCATTCGAATAAACAATTGAATAAAACAACCGCCGTACCCATGTACACCGTACTCTTCAAGATTATTACAACATGTCGCTTTTCAATTAATGTCTTTTTGATATGTACTCTCAATACCACATAAAATAATACCGTCATGATCATATACGCAAGTACTGTTGCCGAGGCTGCCCCCGCGATTTTGTAATGTGGCACCAGGACAAGGTTCAAAGCCCACTTGCTGCCCACCCCCACAATCGTGATGATCACCGGCACGAACGAATGACCTAAACTTTGAATCACTGCCGCTTCCGCCATTATGAGGGATGTGAATAAAATCGATAAAGAGAAAATTGCTAAGGTAATCGTCCCTTTAATATCAGTGAACAGCATATGATTGACAGGCTTCATCGTCACCACCAGCCCGATCGCAGCAGCGACCCCGATCGTCGCACTTACACGAAGCGCCAATTTGATCTTATTCAATAATTCAAATTGACTTTTACTCTGAACGAATCCGGATATGACAGGTACTAGCGCCAATGCAAAAGAATTAGCCACGACTGTACCTAGCTGAAGCAAAGGCTGTCCTCGATCATATACCCCTTTCCATTCTTTGGCTTCCCTTTCCCCCATCCCCGTTTCCCTTAGCAGGGAGTACAGGTGCAGTGAATCGACAAACTGAAACAAGATAAGGATCAAACCAGTAATGCAAAAGGCCAACCCTTGGAAAACCAGGGCTTTGGAAATTTTGATGAAATTCACCGGTTTGATTCTCATTCGTAAAAAAAGCTTCCATTCTTCTCTTAAAATAACGAAAGCAATAAGCAGTACCAGGCCAGTAATGCCGCCTGTTATTGAACCGAGGACCGCCCCCTTGCCGACAACGTAATCAGAGTAGCCCTGATGCACAAATATTGTGGAAAGGACCAGTATCGTCAATACCCGGATGCATTGTTCAGCGACCTGCGAACTTGCCGTCGGTAACATGTCGTTTATTCCTTGAAAATAGCCTCTTAATAGAGAAGAAATGGGCATTAATAAATAGGAATAGGCAACGATTCTCAGCAGACCGGCTAAATGCGGATCCTTCATCCATCCTGCAATCCAATCGGCGCCAAGGAATAGTGCAGCAAACATCATGACACTTATCGAACTTAAGACGACGAATGATGTCACCAATATATCCTTGACCGCAAAGTTATTTTTGGAAGACTCCCGTTCTGCAATAAGTTTGGATATGACTACCGGAAAGCCGATTGTCGATAATGTAAAAGCAACCCCGTAGAAGGGATAAACCTGTTGATAGATATAAAACCCGATGTCACCCGCAATGTTCTGATATGGTATGCGATAGGCCGCGCTCAAAACTTTTACGATAATCGCTGCAGCGCTCAAAATCAGCGCACCTCGAAAAAGTTCATTTGATGTTTTATTAGGCTTTTCAGCCATTCTTTTTCCCCTTTTCACTCATATGTGGTAGTT
Organism: Peribacillus sp. AS_2; assembly: GCF_026891895.1. Classification (NCBI taxonomy): domain Bacteria; kingdom Bacillati; phylum Bacillota; class Bacilli; order Caryophanales; family Bacillaceae; genus Peribacillus; species Peribacillus sp. AS_2. The sequence continues at coordinate 33,326 of NZ_JAPTGA010000024.1, read as the reverse complement.
ATTATAGCATAATTCTAATGGTTATTTTTCAATCCCATCCATACTGTTAATTATTTTCCATATCCGTTTCTTTTTAGAAAGTGCAAAAAGGACAGCGCGAATGCTGCCCTTTCCATCTTTTAAGATATAAATGCATGTCCAAGGTTACTGTTCCATTTGTCTAGCTAGGAAGCTTGCTGCTGTTTCAACCGATTTCTGTTCCACTTCACCAATGGTGCTGTCCTTAGAGAAAATCAAGACGGCACCAATCGGGTCGCCACTCGCAATGATCGGAGCTGCAGTATAAGATTGGACCTCTTCATCATTGGAATCAACGAATGAAATTTGTCCATTTGGAGACTCCAGGACAGGATTTCTTTCATCCATGATTTTTTCCACTAGGTCACTAACACTTTTGTTTAAGTATTCTTTTTTGGAGCCGCCTGCCACCGCAATGTAAGTATCCCTGTCACAAATCATAACTGGGTTTCCAAGGCTATCATATAGTGCTTCTGCATATTCCCTTGCAAAATCGCCTAATTCACTAATTGGAGAATATTTCTTTAGGATGACTTCACCATCTCTATCCACGAATATTTCCAGTGGATCTCCTTCACGAATACGGAGTGTCCTGCGAATTTCCTTCGGGATGACGACTCTTCCTAAATCATCAATTCGGCGAACGATACCAGTTGCTTTCATCTAATGTTGCCTCACTTTCATCTAATTGATTTGATAAATCCTCATTTTGTAGCAAAAATCATCACCAGCTATTGTACTTAGTATTTTTCTAATGGTAAGTTCTATGCACTTTGAAAAAATTTTTCTTTTTGTTGCATTTTTTTACCATGGTACCTAAAAAAATTTCTTCAAGAGGACAATCATCAATTCTAGTTTTTAGTGGCTTGCGTCTCTTTTTTTACATACTGTAACCCCTTGGCCATCTCAAATAAGATATTGAGCCATTTGCTTTGTTCCACGCCTTTTATGTGCAGGACCAGCTTCATTCGATTGCCGTCCATGCCGAAGCCCACCATACGGCCATACTTCGATCCCAGCTCGAACACTTTTTGTCCATCGACATCGCTGCTGACCTTTTCCCTAAGGAGAATGCTGATTTCCTGCTTTAATTGTTTAATGCTTTCAATTCCGGCCTTTTCAGCATATACCTTCATTTCGGCAATCATGAATAAATAGGAAACCTCTTCTGGATACTCTCCGAAACGATCGATCATTTCATCCTGTAATTCTTCCACTTCTTCAAGCGAAGCAATTCCTCTGAACCTTTTATACATTTCTATTTTCTGATGTCCATCCATTATGTAGGCATCAGGGATATAAGCATCCACTTCAACATCAATTTCCAGTGTGTTCTTCTCTTCAGCTGGTTGGTCATTACGTTTCGCATCCACCGCTTCTTTCAGCATTTGTGAATACAGATCAAAACCAACCGAATCGATGAAGCCATGTTGTTGAGCCCCTAGAATGTTTCCAGCTCCCCTGATGGATAAATCACGCATCGCGATTTTGAACCCTGAACCCAATTCTGTAAATTCCTTAATGGATTGAAGACGCTTTTCTGCCACTTCCGTCAACACTTTATCTTTCCTATAAGTGAAGAATGCATATGCCACCCGATTGGATCGACCTACACGGCCACGCAGCTGATAGAGCTGTGAAAGTCCCATTCTATCCGCTTCATTCACGATAAGCGTATTTACATTCGGGATATCAACACCCGTTTCTATAATGGTTGTACTTACCAAAACATCATATTCGCCTTCCAAAAAGCCGAACATGACGGCTTCCAGTTCTTGCTCTGTCATTTGCCCATGAGCATAGGTAACACGGGCATCGGGCACAAGCATGGAAATTTCTTCTGCTTTTCTTGCTATATCCTCTACCCGATTGTAAAGGAAATAAACCTGACCGCCCCTGGCCAATTCCCGTTCTATCGCTTCCGTTACCAATGAGCCATTATACTCCATGACATAAGTTTGGATCGGAAACCGGTTCTCAGGCGGAGTTTCGATGACGGACAGATCCCTCACGCCCAACATCGACATATGAAGGGTCCTCGGAATCGGTGTGGCAGTCAAAGTCAGTACATCCACATTAGTTTTTAACCGTTTGATCTTTTCCTTATGTGTAACGCCAAAGCGCTGTTCTTCATCAATGATAAGCAATCCCAAATCGCGGTACACGATATCTTTGGATAAAATCCTATGCGTGCCAACCACAATATCCACCGTGCCGGCCTTCAATCCTTTTATCGTTTCCGTTTGCTGCTTTTTAGTCCGGAAGCGGCTCATATGGCCAATCGAAATCGGATAATCCTGAAAACGCTCCCTTAATGTTTCATAATGCTGCTGGGCAAGGATTGTGGTCGGAACTAGAAACGCAACCTGCTTCCCATCCATTATGGCTTTAAAAGCGGCCCGGATCGCCACCTCTGTCTTCCCATAACCAACATCGCCGCATAATAAACGATCCATCGGCCGTTCCCGTTCCATATCCTTTTTGATTTCGACTATGGAACGTAATTGATCTTCCGTTTCGTTATAAGCGAATGATGTTTCGAATTCCCTCTGCATATCACCATCAGGTGAAAAGGCATAGCCCTTTGCCGCTTCTCTTTCTGCGTATAACTTGATTAAATCATCGGCAATGTTCTCAACGGATGATTGAACCTTGCTTTTGACACGTTTCCATTCCGTACCGCCTAGCTTATAAAGCTTCGGCTCTTTTCCTTCAGAACCGACATATTTTTGGACAAGGTCAATTTGGTCGACAGGAACATACAATTTGTCATCCGCTTGATAACGAATATTCAGGTAATCTTTATGGACCCCATTTATTGTAAGGGTTTCAATACCCAAGTATTTACCGATACCGTGGTTAACATGAACGACATAGTCACCGATCTTCAGTTCGGAATAACTCTTGATTCGTTCTGCATTCGATAGTTTCTGTCTCCGTACCGATTTCTTTGACTTCTTATTAAACAATTCCGTTTCCGTGATGATACTGAATTTTTGCATAGGCAATTCAAAGCCGCTGTTCAGGCTGCCGCGTAAAATCTGTACTTTACCTGGAAGGATGCTGTCAGCATTAAACAGTTCTGCTGCCTCTATATCATAGTCGGCTAAAACCGAATGCAGCTTTTTTACCCGTTCTTCATCCTGTCCAAGTATGACGACTGTATATTTTCCTTTTTTCCAACGTTCCAGTTCAGCTTTGAACACATTCATCTGTCCATGGAAATTTTGCATTTGTTTACTGGCAAAATTCAGGATATTCTGAGGATTCGTATGCGGTACATGCCGTAAAAACAATGAAAGGTATACAAACGGCCTGCTGGATTTCATTATTAATTCTTGCATGGGATGAGCCAATTTCATGTCATGGATAATTTGTCCCTGACTTAAAAGGTCCGTGTACCAACCAGCCTCTTCCTTTTCCAAAGAATCATTGATTTCCTGGATTCTACTGATTTCATCTAAGAAAACCAAACCATTTACCGGTAAATAATCTATTAAACTAGCTGGATCTTCATACGCTAAACTTAAGTATTTAAAGATTTTGTCGGGTATATCCCCCATTTTCAGCTGTTCAAGTTCATAACTGATCGTTTGGACCAGCTGTTCCTTGGTTTTCTCGTCCTTAAGTTTCTTCAAGCTTTTACTTAATCCGCTCTCGAGCTTAGTTATGATTCTTTCGATATGCTCCGTCTCTAGCAAAGCCTCACTGACGGGACCGATCGTCACTTTCTTGAGTTTTTCGATGGATCGCTGATCTTCACTTGAAAAAGTCCTTATTGAATCTATTTCGGTATCGAATAATTCAATTCGTATTGGATTAGGTTCGGTAATCGGGTAAATATCGATGATACCGCCCCTGATACTGAATTCACCTGGAGAAGCAACCATTTCAGACCGGTTATAACCCATGGCAATGAATTTATTAAGCGTTGGTTCAAGCTCGATGTCTTCCCCTAGATTAAAGATAAGCTGATGCCTCTTCCAAATATCCTTTGGAGGAAGCACACGACGCACCCCAGGAATCGGGGCAATGACAATCCCTTTCTTTCCCTCTGCCCAAAAATTCAATGCCTCAACACGTTGGGCCCTTAATTCCGGGCTTGCAACACTCAAATCAGCCGCAATCAATTCATTGGCTGGATATATATATAATTCTTCCTCAGGAATGAAACTTGATAAGTCCTCATGGAATTTTTGTGCTTGCAATAAATTATGGGTAACCAATAAAATAGGCCTATTCGTCTTTTCATATACGGAAGCCAGCAATAGCGATCTCGAGGAACCTGTGAGACCAGAGACGATTTGCTCCTTAAGCCCTTCATCGATGCCGGCTATTAACGAATGAACATCATCTTGTTTGGAGAACAAGTTCTGCAATCCATTCATTTTCTTTCCCCCCCTCTCTTTAACGTGCGAAAAAACATTTGCTGTATTTGAACTTGGCCATCACCAAGATCCTCTTTATTAACGGCAACTTTTATTGCCCTGGTATTCCAGACAAACGGAAAAATGCTTTGGATTTTGTCCAAAGCCCTCTCCCGCTAATGAATAATATAATCGTTTTCATATAAATCAGGGTTTCTTTGCAGCGTTTCATGGCAATCTTCACATATCGCCCTTACATGCATATCCCCTTCAGAATCATAAACGATCATCTCTTGTCGCTCTTCATCGGTAAGTTGATTAAAACCTAACTGCTCCGTACTCAGTGAGTGTGCCTCGATTGAGCCCAGCTTAGTTCCGCAATGTCGGCATCGATAATGGAGAGCCATTTGGTAACCCCCTATTTTTGTAATAGTGTTAGTATGTACAAAAGTAGAGGGTTTTTATTCAGCGAAACAGGAAGATATTATTCTTTACTTATATCTACTCTCTGCTTATTGGTTATATTCGTTCATGACCTGTATAAATGGTTTTTCCAACCAGGCTTCACATGAAGCTGCGCTTTTTTCGATCGTTGCTCCGACATGATCCCATTCTTCAGGCGAAAAACGCCCTAATACATAGTCAGATACCGGAATGCGGCCAATCGGGCGGCCAATGCCTATTCTGATTCGATTGAATTCCTGTGTACCCAAATGGGCAATTGAAGATTTTATCCCGTTATGACCGCCTGCACTTCCTTTTTGACGAAGGCGAAGCTTTCCTGGAGGCAAATCAAGGTCATCATATATTATGACCACATCCGCGATATCCACCTTAAAGAAATGCATGACAGCCGAAATGGATTCTCCTGACAAATTCATATAGGTTAAAGGTTTAAGCAATAAAACTTTTTCTCCCTTTACCATTCCTGAACCATATATCCCCTTATGTTTTGCTTGATCAAGAGGGATCGACCATCTCCTGGATAACTCATCTATTACTTCAAATCCGACGTTATGCCGGGTTTTTTCATATTGTTTACCGGGGTTCCCTAACCCTACAATAATTTTCATGATTCACACTCCGTCATTACGGTTATTTAGGGAGTTACACTGGGACGAAGTTTTTCCAAGATCCATCGACCTTAGAAAAATAGTACCCTAATTTCAAGCTGGACTGCAAGCGACCGGAGAACTAATTAGGTAAAATCCAAATTAAAGGATTCCATTACGAAAAAAAATCTGTCCGATTTAAATGGATGCATCCAGAGATTGAAAAGACGTAACTCGTTAAGAGCTACGCCTATTATATCATGATTCACTTGTTTAATCCCGGCATCATGACTCTGGTGATGCCTTGGTTTCCCTGCCTTCTTCATTTTCAGGGATACCGCCATCCTGCTGTTCACCTGTACTTATTTCCTCTTCCTGGCGAGGAGCCAAAACAGATGCAACAACTTCTTCACCATCGTGGCCGATTGTAACTTGCTTATTCGTTTGGATATCGGATATGTAGATTGTATCCCCTACCTGAAGTTCGGTAACGTCAACATCGATGGAGTCAGGAATGTCATTAGGTTTAGCCGTGACCGTCACTTCATGAAGAGACTGCTGGAGGACCCCACCGTCTTTCACGCCTTTACACACACCGACAAGATTGATGCGAACTTGTGCCTGTAATTGAGCGGACATATCCACAATTAAAAAGTCTGCATGATAAATGGAGTTCTTTATTGGATCCTTTTGATAATCGGAGAGCATGACTTCATAACTCTTACCTTCCAAGTCCAAAGAAATGATCCCATTACGGCCTATTTCCTTGATTGTCTTTTGAAGCTCGATATTATTGACGGAAATGGCCGTACTGTCATTTTTATTGCCATATACTATCGCTGGGATTTCGCCGCTTTCCCTCAAATTCCTTAAATTAGAGTGTTTTGAATCCGTACGTTCTTTTGCAGCTAATATATTACTCATACATCCTCCGCCTTCCTAATATGAATTACAAGTTTCTCTATATTTAACATTTCCCTAAATGGTGAATCATTAAACATGGAAGGTAAAATCCGCTGGGAGCAAGAAGGCGATAAACATATGGTAAACTTAGGAATTCCCTGCAAAATCTTTTTTCATTCTTTTTCTCTAATTCAAGCGTGAATCGCTTTTTTTTCCATTTCCCCCTCAACTTGCATCACTCGGTCAAGGATTTGGGCTGCTAGTGATGAGTATTGAATACTATCCTTTTTCCGTGGTCTCGGCAGATTGATTTCCTTATTCATGACGACTTTGCCTTCTTCGATTAATATGACACGGTCGGCAAGCATTACAGCTTCTTCAACATCATGTGTAACGAGTAAGGCAGTAAAGTCCCTTTTTCTCCATAGTTCTTCAATCAGCCTTTGCATGCCAATCCTCGTTAAAGCATCCAATGCCCCTAGCGGCTCATCCAAGAGGAGAATGTCAGGTTGGTTCACCAAGGCCCTCGCTAATGCAACCCTTTGTTTTTGCCCCCCAGATAAAACGGACGGCCAATCATTTGCTCGATCTGCAAGGCCCACTTGCTCCAGTAATTCCATAGCGTTTGACTTCCAATCCCCTTTCAAGCCTACGCCAATATTTTGAAGGATTTTTTTCCAAGGAAAAAGCCTGCCATCCTGAAACATCGTACGTGATGATTTATTTAGCCCATTCAATGGTTTTCCATTCACCAGTATCTGCCCGCCCGTCGGCCTTTCCAGTCCTGCCACAAGACGAAGCAAGGTGCTCTTTCCACATCCACTCTTACCGACAATGGCTATGAATTCTCCCTTTTTAAATGTCAGGTCCAGCCCCTTTAATACTTCAAACTCCCCAAAATCCTTTCTTACACCCTGCAACTCCAACGAATTACCATTTTTCATGTTAATGACCTCCTCATTGGTATGACGGATGCCATTTTAAGCATCTTTTTTCAATTAATTTGGCCGCAATGTCCGATATTTTGCCTAATAAGGCATATAAGAGAATACTAAGAACAACAATATCCATCCTCATGAATTCACGGGCATTCATAGCCATATATCCAATTCCGGAATTAGCGGATATTGTTTCTGCGACGATTAATGTGACCCACATGATTCCAAGGGAGAAGCGGATACCCACCAAAATGGATGGAAAGGCCGCAGGGAGAATCACATTGCAGAATAAAGAAAAACCACTTAACCCATAAACCCTCGCCGCTTCGATTAATCCCTTATCCACCGATTTCACACCATGAAATGTATTTAAATAGATAGGAAATAGAACCCCTAAAGCGACAAGGAAGATTTTCGCTTCTTCTTCTATACCAAACCATAGAATCACGAGCGGTATTAAAGCTAAATGCGGAATATTACGCAACATCTGAAGCGAGGTATCGAATAAGGTTTCAGCAATGGATGATAATCCATTTAATAAACCTAGTACAAAACCAATGATTCCGCCTATTAAAAAGCCGATGAAGGCTCGCTGAGCACTGATACCGATATAATCAATAAGTTCACCCGTCCCCAATAAAGCGACACCTGCTTGAAACACTTCAGTCGGGGCAGGCAATATCCGATCCGATAAAATTCCCCACAAGGACAGCAGCTGCCAAGTTACCAAAAGGAGAATGGGCACAATCCATGATATGAGGTACAAACTATTGAACTTTTTGTTTAACTTCATCTTCAATTTCACTTCCTTTTGTAGGGTAGTGGTCATTAGCCAATATTTCCCCGAATGGGCTCGTAGCTTTTGAAACGGGTCCTTGCAGCCTTTCAACAGGGAGTAAGGGGAATAATAATTCCGCAACTCTATACGCTTCTTCAAGATGAGGATATCCAGATAAAACAAAGGATTCTATTCCGATTTCTTCATATTCCTTCATTCTGGCAGCAACATTTTCTGCACTCCCTACTAGTGCCGTACCGGCGCCCCCGCGCACTAGACCAACACCCGCCCATAAGTTTGGACTGATTTCGAGTGAATCCCTGCTTCCTTTATGAAGTTGCGACATCCTCTTCTGACCCACTGAATCAAATCGTTCAAAAATCTTTTGTGAATTTTCAATCATTTCATCATCCACATATTTAATGAGTTCGTCCGCCGCCTGCCAAGCTTCTTCTTCCGTTTCTCTTACAATGACATGCATTCGTATGCCAAATCTGACCTCACGTCCATATTCTGCTGCCTTTTTACGCACCTTTTCAATTTTCTCAGCCACTTGCACCACGGGCTCACCCCAAGTCAAGTACACATCTATATGCTTTCCTGATATATCGATGGCCGGGTCGGAAGATCCTCCGAAATAGAGTGGTGGATACGGTTTTTGTACAGGCGGCAACAGGATATTCCCGCCCTCAACCTTTAGGTGCTTCCCTTCAAAGTCCACTCTATCCCCGGACATTTCCTTTCTCCAGATATCAAGGAATTCATCTGTTTGCCCATACCGTTCCTTATGATTCAGAAATACGCCATCACCTGCCAATTCGACCGGGTCCCCCCCAGTTACAACATTGATCAAAAGACGGCCATTCGACAACCTGTCGAAGCTTGAAGCCATACGCGCAGCCAAGGTTGGCGACATTAAACCTGGACGGATAGCAACTAAAAATTTCATTCTTTCCGTTGCAGAAATCAATGAAGAACCAACTACCCAAGCATCCTCACAGGATCGTCCCGTTGGAAGCAAAGCCCCTTCAAATCCCAAATGATCAACCGCCTGTGCAATTTGTTTTAAATAAGGAAGTGTAATCGCTCTCCCTCCCTTTGTCGATCCTAAATAGCGACTTTCCCCATGTGATGGCAAAAACCAAAATACTTTCATTTTATTTCCCCCTTATTTTTTATTAACATCTGCAGATGCATCTAGAACATTAATTTTGCTTGGAATTAATTTAAGATTGTAAAATGTATCGGCAATATTTTGTTGATCATCCAAAACCGTACTGGAAATCTCCTCAAGTCCGTATTCTTTTCTATTTAATGTTTTTTCCAATGCCTCCACACTCATTCCAATTTCCGGAGATAAAAACTCAGCCACATCGCTTGGGTTTTCTTCAATCCATTTATCAACTTTTATCAGTTCTTCTTTGATGATCTTCAACGCCTCTTCATTCCCGGCAAATGAATCAGTTGCCAAGAAGAATTCCCGATTCGCAACCAGTCCTTCTCCATCCCGGATCGTTTTCGTTTCAAGCTCCAATTCCGCCGCTGATAAAAATGGATCCCATATTACCCAGGCATCGATTTGGTTTCCTTCAAAAGCAGCCCTCGCATCAGCCGGTGGCAAGTAGACGGGCTGAATGTCATCAAGAGTAAGACCTGCTTCCTCTAACGCTTTGACCAATAGGTAATGAACATTTGAACCTTTATTCAAGCCAACCTTTTTTCCCTTTAACTCTTTCACATTTTTAATGGGTGAATCCTTTTGGACGACTATAGCCTCTCCTGATGGGTTTGCCGGTTGATTTGCAATATAGACAAGTGGTGCCTTGGCTGCTTGTGCAAATATCGGCGGCGCCTCCCCTGTATGCCCAAAATCAATGCTGCCGACATTCAAGGCTTCAAGCAGCTGAGGTCCTGCAGGGAATTCAGTCCAATCGACGGTATATCCCACTTCTTTTAAACGTGTTTCCAGATCCCCTTTTGATTTTAAAATATTTAATGTCCCGAATTTTTGATAACCGATTTGGATGGTCTTATCCGATTCTTTTGCATCAGCACTTGTGGAGCTTTTCTTTTCCTGCCCGCATGCACTCACTATCAGCATGATGATGCTGAAGAAGGACAGCAGCCATATCTTTCGTTTTTTCTTCATATTCTGCACACCCTTCTTAAACTTTTTATATAAAAATAAAAGGCTCCTTTCCTTCACCAATTGGACAATAGGGCAAAATGATGCCTAATGTTCAATGGTAAGTGAAAAGGAGCCTTCGGTAGTCCGATCGGCATTAACCAGTATGCACTTGCATAGTACAGTTTTTCATTCCATGAAGATGAATTGTATTTTGTATGGTTATTTTATTATTACTATTCTCATCTGTCAACTAAGAATTAAATATTTTCTGAAACTTTTAAACGAAAACACGGCGAGCCCGAAAGGCCCGCCGTGTTTCGTTTTTTTATTTGGTTATCAATCGAATAATGTACTGACTGATTGTTCCTCATGCACACGAATGATTGCCTCTGCAATCAAAGGTGCTACAGAAAGACCGACAATTTTATCGATTTTCTTATCTTCGGATAGGGCAATCGAGTTAGTCACGACCAATTCCTTGATCGTTGAATTTTGAATCCTTTCGATGGCAGGTCCTGAAAGGACTGGGTGTGTACAACAAGCGTACACTGCTTTAGCACCATTCTCCACAAGGGCATTGGCCGCTAATGTAATCGTTCCTGCAGTATCGATGATGTCATCAATCAGTATTGCTGTCTTCCCTTCAATATTACCAATGATGTTCATGACTTCAGCCACGTTCGGTCTTGGGCGGCGTTTATCGATAATGGCGATCGGTGCTTTTAGGCGATCGGCCATTTTACGGGCACGTGTTACACCACCATGATCCGGGGAAACGATGACGATATCACTTAAATCTTTTTCCTTGAAGAAATCAGCTAAAATCGGAACGGCAACAAGGTGATCGATCAGAATATCGAAGAAACCTTGAATTTGAGGTGCGTGAAGATCTAATGTGATTACACGGTGGGCACCAGCCGTTTCTAAAAGATTTGCGACAAGTTTAGCTGTAATTGGTTCACGCGCACGCGCTTTACGATCTTGGCGGGCATAACCGTAATATGGCATTACAATATTGATCGTTTTAGCTGAAGCACGTTTAAGAGCATCGATCATAATTAAAAGTTCCATTAAATTTTCATTGACTGGTTGGCTTGTTGATTGGATTACGAATACATCACAGCCACGGATACTTTCTTCAATATTAATTTGAACTTCACCGTCACTGAAACTTGTTACACTACATTTTCCAAGTTCAACACCGATTGCTGCAGCAATTTCCTGAGCTAAATCGAAGTTTGAATTTAAAGAGAATACTTTTAAATTAGGATCTAAATACTGATTTGACATGATGACCTCCGTCGGTTATTTATTAAATTTCAAATTCTTGACATAATCTTCTTTGTTAACTTGACGAGCCCGGGCAACGGATAGGGCTTGCTGCGGTACATCTTGCGTGATGGTTGAACCAGCAGCTACATATGCCCCTTCTCCTACTGTCACAGGTGCAACCAGATTAGAATTGCAGCCTATGAAGACATTGTCTTCAATCTTCGTCAAATATTTATTTTTCCCGTCGTAATTCACGGTAATAGATCCACAGCCTATATTAACATTCTCCCCAACCTCTGCATCACCAATATAACTCAAATGTGAGGCCTTGCTTCCTTTGCCAAAAACGGTTTTTTTGATTTCGACAAAATTACCGATCTTAACGGAATCCTTAATATCTGATTGAGGTCTAACATGTGCGAATGGACCGATTTTAACAAAACTTCCAATACTGCTTTCGTGCACAACCGATTGGAGGACTTCCGTTCCATCACCAATTTCACAATTACTGATTTCCGTATTCGGGCCAATCAAGCAGTCCTGCCCGATGATACTTTTTCCTTTAATGAATGACCCAGGGTTAATGACTGTATCCTGTCCGATTTGCACATCCGCTTCAATGAAAGTTGTAAGCGGGTCGATGATCGTTACACCGTTCCTCATATGCTTTTCATTGATGCGTTTCCGTAAAATTTGCTCAGCCTGCGATAAAGCCACGCGGTCATTCACACCCAATGTCTCCTCGAATTCACTGGATTGGAAAGCCGTAACCACTTCGCCTTCTTCTTTTAAGATTTCAATAACATCCGGTAAGTAATATTCTCCCTGGACATTTTCATTCGAAACCTTTTTCAGCGCGCTGAATAATGCTTGGTTGTCGAAGCAATATGTACCGGTATTTATTTCCTTAACATATCTTTCTTCTTCCGAAGCATCCTTATGCTCGACGATCTTTTCTACAAGTCCGCCTTCACCGCGAAGGACCCTTCCATAGCCAGCAGGGTTATCTGCATATGCTGTTAAGATTGTTGCTTTCGCCTGACTTTGCTCATGCAAGGCTATAAGCTCTTTCATTGTTTCCGCTTTAATCAGAGGCGTATCACCGCAAATAACAAGGGTCGTGCCACTTCTTGCGGATAAAACGCTTTCCGCTTGCATTACAGCATGTGCCGTACCTAATTGCTGTTCTTGTAAGGCATACTTGCATGAATCACCAAGTTGCTCTTGAACCTTTTCAGCACCATGGCCGATGACTGTTACAATATCTTCTATTTGAAGTTGATTGACTTGATCGATAACATGTTGTACCATTGGTTTCCCGCAAACAGGGTGCAAAACCTTATAAAGCTTAGATTTCATCCTAGTACCTTGCCCAGCGGCCAATATTATTGCATAGCGATTACTCATAACAGGCCTCCATTTTCACCTTTTTATCCACTAAAAATATTATCTCAAATAGTGATTCTTTTCAAGGTAACAATTAAAAGTACATATAATTGTCAACCAATCGGGTGAAAAATTTCCGTTATCCGACAGCTTACAAATGCCAGCATTGGACCTTGGGGCATTATTTGGCATCATGAAATGAATGATATATGCCCGGTCAATGTACAGAAACATGTTTCCTCCCCTTTATCCCAAAACACCGCCGCGACCGCGCCATGCCTATGTACAAGCCATCTGGCAGCACTGCACCCGTTGTCTACTCCCATTCCGAGATCAGGTTACCGATTCAGGTCATTAGAGAGATCCCCTTACAGAAATTTCAATTTCCGTTGAACAAAAAGGTTTTAAAAATAAAAAGGATGGGTACTTAAACTTTAGATAACACGTAAGTTTTACAATTCATTTAAGCAAATGTGTATGATAAGCGGATAAGTTCTAAACTTATCTGTTTTTGAATAAATAAAAAAGAGCACTACTTATGAAGTAGGCTCTAGATGCACGACTTATAAATTTAAAGTTTAAAAGTAAGGTTATTTTAAGAAGCACCTGCTCCAGCTTCCTCTAATTCAGTTTCAAGTTCTCCCAATCGATGATATTCTGTCAAGACAGCTTCTTGAATTTTCCCGCGTGTCGAGGAATTGATTGGATGAGCGATATCCCGGAATTCTCCATCTGGAGTTCGTTTACTTGGCATTGCTACAAATAAACCATTGTTTCCGTCGATCACACGAATATCATGAACCACAAATTCATTATCCAGTGTAATTGATGCGATAGCTCTCATACGACCATCCGTATTCACACGGCGTAATCTTACGTCAGTTACTTCCATTTAAGCTCACCATCCCTTTTTGTTGTTGTTAAAACTTAAAGTACATATTCAACAAAAAAACGTGAACTCCTTCTATTATCTGTAATTTTTTTAGAAAATTCAGCCTAGTTTTTAAAAATATTAAAAATCACCCATATATTGCAGGATAATTACCCATTACGAATGCCCTGAAAAATAAAAAAACGCCCGTTTATTTAACGAGCGCTACCACTTCTATTTCCACTAGTGCATCTTTAGGAAGGCGAGCAACCTCGACACAAGAGCGGGCAGGTTTGTGAGCAGAAAAGTATTCTCCGTATATTTCATTAATCGAACCGAAATCGTCCATACTTTTAATGAATACTGTAGCCTTAATGACAGTTTCCAATGAAGCCCCGGCTTCTTTCAATACAGCTTGGAGATTCTTAAAGACCTGGTGTGTTTGTTCCTTGACATCCCCTGTCACCATCTCACCAGAAGCAGTAAGCGGGATCTGTCCCGAACTGAAAAATAACGTATCCACGATCACGCCTTGTGAATATGGTCCGATCGCTGCCGGTGCTTCATCCGTATGTATCGTTTTCATGAAATGATTCCCCCTATTCCTTTTTCGTAAAATAATTCCCACGGCTGACCTTGATTTCCTTGTCTCTTTCGACCACCTGTGTCAACTTGATTAAGGAAACATAGTCCTCGACAAGGCACTCCTCCGTATGTTCGGATTCGACCAGCACCGCAATTCCGGCAACTGTTGCCTTGAATTCATCCAATAGACTGACCATACCGTTAATGGTACCCCCAGCCTTCATGAAATCGTCTACAATCAATACATTCGAACCTTCAACCAAGCTTCTCTTAGAGAGTACCATAGTCTGGATCCTCTTTGAAGAGCCTGAAACATAATTGATGCTCACTGTAGAACCTTCCGTTACTTTATTATTCCTGCTTACAATGACAACTGGAACATTCAAATAATTTGCCACGGCGTATGCCAATGATATCCCTTTGGTTGCCATTGTCATGATGACTGAGACATTTTTCTTGGCATACATTGAGGCGATTATCCTTCCAACCTTATTCACGGTTTGCGGATGTCCTAAAATGTCTGTCATATATAGATAACCGCCAGGAAGTAGCCTTTCGGGACTAGCGATCGTATCGCATAATCCGTCAATGAAGGCATTGACTTCTTCTTCCTTGATGGAAACAATATATTTCACTCCACCGGCCGCACCTGGAACGGTTGTCAAAGAACCTATCCCGCGTTGTTCAAAGGTATCCTTGATGATTGTCAAATCTTCACTGATCGAGGACTTTGCCGAACTATATCTTTCCGCAAAATAAGTCAGCGAAACAAGTTCCCCTGGATGTTCTAATAAATAATTGGTCATATCGACTAGCCTCTCGCTGCGACGAAATTTCATTGAGACACCCCCTTTGTGAATTCCGAATATTATATAGCAACTATACCATTAATGTACGTTTCTATTCAAGATTGTTTCGATCACCTAACAAACGGACCGCATAGACTTGATCACAAAATCCACGAAGACCATTGTAAATCCTCTGCATTCGCGAATCATGTTCCACCAAACCAAAAACGGTCGGACCGCTTCCGCTCATCAAGACCGAATCTGCTCCAAATGTCTTCATTTGATCTTTAATGTTCGCAACCTCCGGGTATAACTGCAATGTCACTTGTTCAAGAACATTCCCCAACCCTTCACATACATCGTGATAATTGTTTTCCATAATAGCCGAAATCATTCCAGGTACATCCGGATGCTCCATTTTTGAAGTTTGGAGCCTTTTGTATATATCGGCAGTCGAAACGCCGATCGTCGGTTTGGCCAAGATGACCCAGCACTTTGGCGGTGCAGGAAGATGCGTGATTTTTTCCCCGCGCCCTCTGGCCAATGCCGTACCTCCATATACACAAAATGAAACATCAGAGCCAATTTCAGCTCCGATTTCCGCAAGTTCATCCATGGAAAGACCAAGCTTCCACAGTCTATTTAAGCCTCTTAAGGTTGCTGCGGCATCACTGCTGCCACCAGCAAGTCCTGCGGCTACAGGTATATTTTTCTCTATAGTTATGGAAACACCTTTATTGATCCCAAAACGTTCCTTTAGAATAAATGCAGCTTGATAAGCCAAATTCCGATGATCATCCGGAACAAATCGATTATGGGATAGAATTTGAATATGATTTCCCGTTATTTCCTTTAGTTCAATTCTATCGGCAAGGTCGACTGTCGTCATGATCATTTCCACCTCATGATACCCATCAGGCCGTTTGAAAAGCACATCCAAAGCCAAATTAATTTTAGCCGGGGCTTTTTCCATAAGCTTCAATATGTCCACCTACTTTAACGTTCTTAAAAGTTCTTGTCCTATTCTATCATATTTGTTTATATTCTAAAGGTTTTTTCATTGTAATTTCAATGTAATGAAACTAAGATTGGCCCTTAGAGGAGAATAGACACATGTAGGCACATTGGGGAGCAGCCACTTCCTGCATCCCAAAAGACTTGCTACATATCCATATAGCATTCACCGATACATAAAAAAACCAGACTCCTTAACTACAATGTAAGCAAAAATGAATAGAGCTATACATTGTATAAAGAGTCCGGCCTCCATCAACATGACGGCATGATACAATTAAGTGTTTTATATTACTCTTTGTTCACCAATTGACGTTGTGCTTTTTCGATCGCAAGTTTTACCATGTTTCCTGCATCCCTGGCCCGGATTCCTCCCCAGCCTTCTTTCTGGACAACATCGTAAAATCCAAGTTCCTTAGCCAATTCCTCTTTAAGATCATTTGACATAATCCCTTTTTTCCTGCTCAAGCGAAGCAACCCCTTTCACATGCCGTCACATGCCTAGTGTTTGCAACATACTCTATTTCATTACATCCTTTTTAAGCCTTTATTGGGACTCACAGGATATTTTATACAAAACAAAAAGCAGCAAACAAAATTGTTAGCTGCTTCGTCTAAGTTACATCTCTTGTTGTTTGTTTAAAAATGTTAGTTCTACGGTTTCCGTTAAAACATCCGCATAGCTGTAAGATACTCTTTCAAACGCATTTTCATCTTGGTCGAGCTCAATTACAAAAACAGCCGGATAAGTTTCCGCCAAAGTTCCAAATCGTTCTACAGTCTTTCTTCTTCCACCGTTTGCTTTTAAGAGCAATCTTTTACCCAGGTTTGAATCAAGTGCAGTTTTAATATCAGCTAGAGTTTTTGGCATTTTCGGTCCACCTCACTAAGTTAAGTATATCACAATTTAGAAATATACGCAAACAAAATAATAAATTATATCAGCACTTAAAAATGTAGTCAATATATTTTTATCTGAAATTCGGCAAAATCGCGAACAATTTTATTATATCCTGGGAAATGAAAAATTATGTAAACGAACTATTCCATTATTTATTAAGCCGAATTTTCGTAATTAAATCATTGCCTACGAACATCGCTCCACAAATAACCCATTTTTTTGTGAGGATATCCGAATTCTCCCCCTGCCAAAAGCAAGCTGCATTCTTTCAAAATGCAGCTCGTTCATTCTTCCTGAAATGGCTTGAAAGGCAACCCGGTCCGTAACACCCCTTTTGTCTCAATTCCCCCCAG
The DNA here is from genome assembly GCF_026891895.1 of Peribacillus sp. AS_2. Lineage (NCBI taxonomy): Bacteria > Bacillati > Bacillota > Bacilli > Caryophanales > Bacillaceae > Peribacillus > Peribacillus sp. AS_2. Next base: position 15,972 of record NZ_JAPTGA010000024.1, on the reverse strand, counting down.
CCCCTTCTCTCCCGTTAATGTATTCCGAAGGACATCCCATACATGAATATGATCGGAAAAAGGCGTAAAGCTTATCTTTCCGACGATATATACCGGATCAAGAGCATGTATATTAACTCGGGAAGGAGAACTTGCGAAATTTGCACCCGCTTGGATCAGCGATTCAAAATGCGACTGACAAGCCCCGGCAAATATAATCAGTTGGTCTAAATGAGAAACCCTCCTTCTCGCTTCTCTAACTGTCTGTACAAAATCCTTTGAGTGACGGTAGGCATTAATATCGGACATCGGTCCTTTTGATTTTGAATAGGCATCATGACCGGTGACAACAAGAATGTCCGGCCGATAATGATCCAGCAACCCCCCGATCCTTTGGGGCATTTCCTTTTCATTGCAATAGATGCCATTGACCGGAATACCGAATTTCTGATATAGATCCATGCATTTCCTTAAGTAAGATGCATCCCCATCAACATGGAGCACCCTCCCTGGTATTTGGAAATATTCACCGCTATACCGATAGCCATTACTGGATTGATAGCCGTTTTTTTGTTGTTGCAGCTCTAGATCTTGCGTTAATAAGCGGTCAGATTGTTCTTGTAGTACCTCATTCGACCTTTGTCGATCATTTCTTTCATTATCATTAATAATCATTAAATCTTGAAAAGGTGCATCTGCAATCAGTCGAATATCTTCCCCATAAAGAATAGCTTCACGCCTTCCGTCAATATCGCGGATATCAATTACCCGGAACAACACGTCGCATTTATAAGAAACCCGACCAACAATATCGTTTATTTGAATATTCATGGCCCCACCCCATGAGAAGACTTATTTTCAGCCCGCCCTAGTTTATTTTCATTCTTAAGTTATGCGAATCAATCTTGAATGGTGAAAGGTGGAGATTGGCTACATTTTCGGGTATGTTCCATGATGATGGAGCAATTTCAAAACAAAAAAAGCCGGAAGCTGGGAGTGAGCCCATTCCGACTTGAATCTTTCACATTTTCTTTATTTGAAGTTTGGCAATAACGCATCACTTAAGCGGCCAAATTCTTTGATGCTCAATGTTTCGCCCCGTCTGGAAGGATCCACTTCCGCGGCTTCGAGAGCGGCAAGTATGTGTTCCTTTTTTGATTTACCATCTGGCATCTGACTGGTCAAGTTATTTAAAATCGTTTTCCGACGCTGTGCAAAGCACGCCCGGGTCACAGTGAATAAGAAATCCTCATCCAGGACCTCGACGATTGGCTTCACACGCCTAGTAAGGCGGATTACAGCTGAATCAACATTAGGCTGAGGCATGAATACCGTTTTTGGTACGATCATCACTGTTTCGGCTTCTGTATAATATTGAATGGCAATGGATAAAGAACCATATTCCTTTGTCCCAGGTTTTGCGGCAATTCGGTCAGCCACTTCTTTTTGTAGCATGCACACGATGCCTCTAATGGGCAAGTCCTCGGACAATAGCTTTAAAATGATCGGTGTCGTGACATAGTATGGCAGGTTTGCAACAACCATCAAGTCTGAGAATCCAGCAAATTCATCCTCGATGACCTTCTTGACATCAGCCTTAAGAACATCCCCGTGAATGATGTTTACATTGTTATAGGGAGACAGTGTATCCGATAAAATGGGCAGTAGACGCTGATCAATCTCAAAGGCCGCAACCTTTTTGCTGCTTTTCGCCAGTTGTTCCGTCAATGCCCCGATTCCCGGCCCAATTTCGATGGCGCCGCTTTCCTCTGTCAAATTGGCATGTTCGACAATACGTTTCAAGATATTCGTATCGATTAAAAAGTTTTGGCCTAAGCTTTTTTTAAAGGAGAATCCGTACTTCTTTAATATTTCTTTCGTTCTGACAGGGGTTGCAATATCCTTATTCATTTTTTTCCTCCTGAATTATCTGTACCACCGCTTTTTCAAAAGCCTCAGTTGATATTTGGAACATTTTTAATCTCTTATATAACTGTTTACCATTGGTAAACCCGATTTTTAATATAGATCCAAGTTTTTCCCTTCGTTCCTTGGCACCGGATCCCCCGATTAAACCTGCATCTATTAAATCCTGCTGTGAAATCTCTTCTGAAGCCTCTTCATCCATTATTTGGGCATCCTTTAAAGCATTACGAATTGCCTCAGGAGAAGCATGTTCCACACCAATTCCTCTACCTGACTTAGGAAGGGCTTCCTTCTTCGTTAAAAAGGCGTGTTTACACCCTTTTACTTGTTCTGAAATGATATTCCTGATTTTTTGACCAGGAAAATCAGGGTCAGTGAAAATGATGGCTCCACGTGTCTTTTGTGCAAGCCTCACCTGTTCAATACAGGACTCATTCACCGCTGATCCATTGGTTTCTATTGTATCAGCATTAACAGCCCTTTTTATCGCCACCGTATCGTCTTTTCCTTCTACAATAATAATTTCTTTAATCTTTTTCATGGTTTCCTCCATACAGAAAAGCGCAAGCGCTTTGATTAGCTCTTGGATAAACGTAACCGGTCCCCCGTAAAAATTTTTTTGGGTAGAGAAGATCATTTATGAAAGTTTACACGCATATTTTGAAATCTTATGGAATGGTGAGACGTCTATCTTATTAAAACAGTTTTACATGGGGTTTTTCAACAAATGGAAAATAAAACGCAAAAAACAGGAGACGAATTCATCTCCTGCGAGAGAAACCTTATTAGTCCAATACGCGAATCTTTACTCTCTTTACACCCCAGCGATAGGCATCGTTTTTTGAAGAAAAGAAGACGTCAATCCTATTTCCCTTTATTGCTCCGCCTTTATCAGCTGCTACAGCATAGCCATATCCCTCTACATATACTTTCGACCCCATGGGAATTACGCTTGGATCGACAGCAATGATTTTCGCACCCGGATTACTCTTTAGATTTACTCCTGTGGACGTGACTCCGGAACAGCCCTTACAACTGGCAGTATAAGCTGTTGAAGATACGTATATTTCCTTTCCACTTGAAGAACTAACGTTAGTTACTCCCCGTGATGCCTGCGCAACCGTCGTTCGAGTTCCGACCGTTACAACTTTATCCTGCTTTTTATTAACTACTTTTTCTGAAAGTAATTCTCTTTTGACCTCTTTGCCATTTTCTTTAACAACTTCATATTTCTTGGAAACGAGTCCATCTTTTCCTTCTTTGACAATTTTCTCTTTCCCTTTTGATAAAGAGTCATCTTTTTTAGTTATGACAGCAAAGTCAACTGGTTCTTCCACTACATCGGTGACTTTTTCAATTCGAACTACGTTTACCGTATTCTCAGCTTTAACTTTTTCGGTTAATTCTGGCTCAACTCGATCCAAATCATTGAGTTTTACTCCTTGTTGCTTTAAAAAGTCAGCGACAGTAGTCGAAGTTGACCATACCTGCTTTTCGTCTCCACCCACCACTAATTTCAGTGAAAAGGCTTTGTCTATGGCAACTTCCATATTCGCTTTCAGCTTCGTACTTTTTGAAGGGGTGATCTTATCCTGTTCCTTCACACTTAGATTTTGGTCTTTTAAAAGTTCATCTACCGTATTTGCGGTGGACCAGACTTCCTTCTTCTTACCATCCTGTACCATGACGATTTTTTGTGCAGGCTTCCAAACCACCTCCAAATCATCATCAACCTTTGTGGCTCTTGATGGGTGGACATAATCTGCGGCTTGAACCTTAATCTCTAAATCTTCCAACATATCATTTACAGTAGCCGCGTGTGTACGCACTACCTCTTTTTTTCCATCTAGCATGATTGTTACTGTATCCTTTGTTCCTTGATATATAAGTATTCCCAATGCTGTAGAAACAAGAATAGCACTGCAAATGGCCATTGCCATTCTCTTCTTCCCAAAAGGTTTGGGAATAAGGTTTTTCATAGTTTTTAATAGAATGAAAAACTCCTCCTTCCTCCCGGTGATTATATAGACTTAGTTATCAAGCTGTCAACCCATTCACTTCTCATTCAGGAAATTACTACCTATTATGCATATTCCATATTGAAAAGGAAAGGGCGACTTCTCGACATAATAAGCCTATAGTTGGAGTGAAATTTGTTGAAACCTTAAAAAAATCGATTTTAGCTAGCAAACCCCAGGAGATATTGTAAAAAAAAATGTCAGTTAATGCCGAATAATTTCTTGGCATTTTCCGTTGTTGCCTGGGAAACTTCCTCTATTGTAAGCTGTTTGATTTCTGCAATTTGTTCAGCGACAAGTTTCACATATGAAGGTTCATTACGCTTCCCTCTATATGGATGTGGAGCCAAGTATGGACAATCAGTCTCAATCAGTAAACGGTCTAAAGGTACGGCTGCTGCCACTTCCTTTGGTTTTTTTGCATTCTTGAAGGTCACTGGGCCTCCCAATGAAATATAAAAATTCATATTGATGCACTCCATAGCCGTTTCTGCACTTCCGCTAAAGCAATGCATGATGCCCCCAACCCTTGATGCCTCTTCTTCCTTCAGTATGTTCACGATATCCGCGGTCGCTTCCCGATTATGGATGATAATGGGCAGACCCACCTTTTTGGCCAATCGAATCTGCTTCCTGAACACCTCCATTTGAACATCTTTCGGAGATTTATCCCAATGATAATCCAGGCCCATCTCCCCAATGGCCACAACCTTTGGATGATTGGATAATTCCTCGATCCATTGTAAGTCGTCTTCTGTCATATCTATAGCATCCACAGGATGCCATCCGACTGCGGCATACATGAAATCATAAGTTTCTATTAATTCCATTGCCCTTATAATGGTAGGCCGGTCAAAACCAACGACTACCATATTATCGACCCCTGCTTCCTTAGCTCTTTCTATTACGTCTTCGAGATCCTCGTTGAATTGTTCCGCATTAACATGTACATGTGTGTCAAATAACATTATTTTTCTTCCTTTCTAGCACTATTTTATAAAAAAATGAAAGTTTTATGTTTCACATTTAGGTAACAAACAGATTACAAAAGAGGCAGTATGCCCAATTAATAAATGTAGAACCAAAAACTAAACCTATATTACGTTACTTTTTCCAAAAGCATAAAAAAAAAACATAAAAATGTTTCATATGAAACACCTTTATGTTTTCATCCGTTTATTTCACCTTCGAACCATTTGGAATCGATGAATCTATTGTAGCGACCGAGAGCACATCATCCTGGCTTCCCGCCAAAATCATTCCTTGAGAGAGCTCGCCACGAAGTTTAACTGGTTTCAAATTCGTGACACATATCACTTTTTTGCCCACTAAATCTTCTGGTTTATAGTGCTGTGCAATGCCTGATACGACTTGCCGTTTCTCATAACCCAAATCAAGCTGAAGTTTAAGAAGCTTATCCGCCTTCTTTACAGGCTCAACTGCCATTACCTCAGCAACACGCAGCTCCACTTTTGTAAAGTCATCAATAGTGATTTCATCAACCTCGGGAATCGTCTCTTCCACTTTTTCCTCGGCCTTAGGGGCATCCCCCTGCATTTGTTCTTTAATATATAAAACTTCCTCTTCCATATCCAAACGAGGGAAGATCGGGTCTCCCTTCAAGACTTTTGTTTCAGCAGGAATTTGACCGAACTCCGCTAAACTGTCCCAGGATTTCAACACATCATCTTTGATGCTAAGCTGAGCAAAGATCTTTTCCGGTGTTTGCGTCAAGAATGGTTTCAAAAGGATTGCCGTCCTGCGTAATGATTCCGCCAAATGAACCATGACACTGGCAAGGTCTTGTTTCTTTGATTCATCTTTAGCAAGAGTCCATGGCTGGGTCTCATCAATGAATTTATTTGTTCTGCTCACGAGTTGCCAAATGGATGTCAGTGCAACTGAAAATTCCATTTTTTCCATTGCTTCCTCATACTTGCCAACCGTTTCTTGGTTCATTTCAAGCAAAGCTTTTTCGAATTCGCCATTGGATCCTTCGTAATTTGGAATCACACCATCAAAATATTTATTGACCATTGCAACTGTTCGATTTAATAAATTCCCTAAATCATTGGCCAGGTCAAAATTGATCCGTTCCACAAACCCTTCCGGTGTAAATACCCCATCGGAACCAAATGGTACTTCACGCAATAAATAGTAGCGTAAAGAATCCAAACCGTAACGATCGATCAATGTAACGGGATCCACTACATTTCCTTTTGATTTGGACATTTTACCATCTTTCATGAGAAGCCATCCGTGGGCGAAGACTTTCTTTGGAAGCGGCACGTCAAGAGCCATTAACATGATCGGCCAATAAATTGTATGGAAACGAACGATTTCCTTTCCGACCAGATGTACATCTGCCGGCCAATAATTCAAGTATTTAGAATCATTGTCCGTTCCATACCCTAATGCCGTTATATAATTGGTCAAAGCATCTATCCAGACATAAATGACATGCTTTGGATCTCCCGGCACCTTGATGCCCCAATCGAAAGTAGTACGTGAAACGGCCAGATCTTCCAATCCAGGCTTGATGAAGTTATTGATCATTTCGTTTTTGCGGGATTCCGGCTGAATGAAATCCGGGTTTTCCTCATAAAACTTAAGTAACCGATCCGCATATTTACTCATCTTAAAGAAATAAGATTCCTCTTTCACCTTTTCAACAGGCCTGCCGCAATCAGGACAGTTTCCATTGCTCTCTTCGACTTGACGTTCCGTGAAGAAAGATTCGCAAGGTGTACAGTATAATCCTTCATATTGGTCTAAATATATATCACCCTGGTCCAATAACCTTTTGAAAATCTTGGCTACGACCTCTTTATGGCGATCTTCCGTCGTCCTAATGAAATCATCATATGAAATATCAAGCTTTTCCCAGAGTTCTTTAATCCCTGATACGATATTATCTACATATTGCTGTGGAGTGATTCCTTCCTCAGCCGCTTTACGCTGGATTTTTTGACCATGTTCATCAGTTCCTGTTAAATACATGACATCAAAGCCACGCATCCTTTTATAACGAGCCATGGCATCCCCTGCCACTGTCGTATACGCGTGCCCTATATGTAAATTGCCACTCGGATAATATATGGGTGTCGTGATATAGAATGTTTTTAATTTATCTTGCACTTCGTTCCCTCCTTATCATTTGAAAAACCGGCTATGGGACTGGCCCAAGCCATAGGAATATATTTAAGCTATTATCTCTATTTTAACGCTATATACAATTCTGTGCGACAATAATCACTAATCTAATCTTCATGTTAATAGAATAAAAAAATAATAAGTAGACTCAACTTAAAAATAAGGGTACTTCCCTTCTGTCAGCATTACCTCTTACCTCAACAAAATATACCTAAATTTCTTTTTTTGTGCAACAACTCACATATTCGTAAACTTTTTCAGAAAATTATCCTTAATTCAGAACTTTTGTTTTGAAACTAAAATATATTTAATCATATAATAGGGAAGTATGTTTTCATATGCATACTTTGTCGAAATGTGGTGAAGGGAGCAGTTCTTTGTATCCTGCATTTCTTTACTTTAAAGGCATAACCCATTTTTTCTCTTTAAAAGCCCTTTTGTCACACGAAATGGCCCCTGCTATTTCTTACAAAAAAATGAAAATAAATCATTGACGAATTTGGGAATGGCTGGTATTATAAATTTATAAAAAAATTTGTCGAATAATGGCGAAAAAAATAGAAATAGGGTACTAGATTGTAACTGAGAGGAGAATTTTTTAAATGAAATCTACAGGTATTGTTCGTAAAGTTGATGAGTTAGGCCGGGTGGTTATTCCAATCGAACTTCGTCGTACATTGGGTATCGCTGAGAAGGACGCTCTTGAAATCTATGTGGATGATGAGCGCATCATCTTGAAAAAATACAAACCAAACATGACTTGCCAAGTTACAGGTGAAGTTTCCGATAACAACCTTACACTTGCTAATGGTAAATTGATTCTTAGTCGTGAAGGTGCAGAATTACTTATTCAAGAAATTCAACAAAGCTTCACTGCTTCTAAATAAATGATAAAAAAACTTCCGTTCTTCGGAAGTTTTTTTATGCTTATTATTATTGTATATCAATGTGAAAAGCTTGATATACATCGCGTTTTTGCATATTGCGATCTTTTGCGACCTGCTTGATTGCGTCCTTTGAAGTGAACTCCTTGGTTTCTATATAATGATTAACATGACCGACGATATCTAGGGCCATCCACCAAGCTTCTTCCGATTCATCCTCCGACCATTGCCCGCCTTCAATTATTAAACAGAACTCACCGCGAATTTCGGACTCCACCGCCCATGTCAAGGCCTCACTCACAGTCCCTCTAATGAACTCTTCAAATTTCTTGGTTAACTCCCGGCATAATACTATACGACGGTCACCTAAAATTTCATGCATATGTTTCAATGTTTCTTTCAATCGATGTGGCGATTCATAAACGATCCAAGTTGATTCCATTTTTTTTAACTTTTCCAGTTCCTGCTTTTTTTCTTTTGCTCCCCTTTGTAAAAAACCATAGAAGTAAAAAGGCTGGGGAACCAGTCCAGATGCGATCAATGCAGTTAATGCAGCATTTGCCCCCGGCAACGGAATGACTTTAAACTGTTCGGCAATGGCATCTTTGACCAGTTCATATCCCGGGTCGGATATCGTCGGCAAGCCAGCATCACTTACTAATGCGATGACCTCTCCAGATCGAAGCCTCTCAAGCATTTGCTTCCCGCTATATTCCTTATTATGTTCATGATAGCTGACGATAGGTGTCGAAATTTCAAAGTAGTTACATAATTTCTTCGTATTTCGCGTGTCCTCAGCAGCAATGACATCCGCTTCCTTTAAGATTCTTAAAGCCCGGAAACTCATATCCTCAAGGTTTCCTATCGGTGTAGGAACCAGATATAGAGCCGGCTCCAATCCTTCTTTTTCAAAACTCTTTTGCTGCCACATATCATGTATCCTCCTTTGCCATCCACTTTTCCTTTTGTTTTCTTGTTAATTGCTTAAATTTATATTCAGCCTGCATGGCCAATGTCCGTGTTTCGAATATTTCATGATAAATCAGTTCAACCGGTGTCCGGCCACGTGTATACTTAGCGCCCCTGCCTTGATTATGAACATCAATCCTGCGGTGCAAATCATTGGTATACCCAGCATAATAACTGCCGTCCCTGCACTTTAAAACATAAAAATAATGCTTATTCCTCTCCATATAGAATCCTTCTAATTTCGGGATTATACTCATTTTGATCATTATATACAACAAGCGGGGGAAGAATCTTTAAATCAGGGTTGCCGTCCTTTATCCCTTCAATAAGAATCGTATTCGCTTCTTTTGAACTCTTAGGATAAACGAATTGCAGTCGCTTCGGTTCAATTCTGTACATCCTCATGAAATGCAGGATATCCATAAGACGGCCCGGTCTATGAACGAATGCAGCTTTCCCACCTTGACGCAGCAATTGGCTTGAAACCCGCATGACGTCCTCAAGATTACACATGATTTCATGTCGGGCAATTGCAAAGTGCTCATTTTTGTTAATTTCCTCGATGGATGGCGTCGGGAAATAGGGTGGATTGCAAGTAACGACATCATATTTGCTATACCCTATCTGCTTTGGAATTTCTTTTATATCTCCATGAATCATCTCGATTTGGGAGGTCACGCCATTATAGTCCATGCTCCTCTGGGCCATGTCATATAACCGCTCTTGAATTTCAACACCGGTAATTGTCCCTTTTGTTCTTGTACTCAGCAGCAAAGGTATGACCCCATTGCCTGAGCAAAGATCGACGATTTTCCCTTTTTGAATCGGTACATTCACGAACCTTGATAATAAAACGGCATCTAATGAAAAAGAGAACACCGATGGGCTCTGGATGATCCTTAAATTCTCAGCCAAAAGATAATCCAGGCGCTCATCTCCATTAAGTTCTACCATTGCTGTTACCCTCCTAATCATGTATGAAAAAGCATGTTTAGGGACCATGCTTCTAAGTTACTGTCGTACAAAAAGGGGCCTGACTCATAGTATGCGTCAGACCCCGAATCACTATATATTGTAAACGGTCTATCTATCACGTAAAAGAGATGGAACATCTTTTATATTATCCATTATCACTTCTTGTTTAAAAAAGATAAACAGAACAGGCAATCCCCTTCTTTTCGTAAACTGCCAAAATGCAGATTGCAAATATGAAAGCCTTCTTGATAGATACGGGCTAAGTTATCATAGCCTTCCCCGATATCCATAACCTTTTCCGCACTTGGAGTACGGTTTTTCACTTTTTGTTTGACCTTAACTGCAGCAGGCGCACTTTCGACTTCCACAAGGCCCAACCGATGGCGCAAATGCTCGTTTTCCAGCTTGACCGACTGATTTTCCTCAAGGATTTCAGCTAAGTTCTGCTTCAATTCTCCAAGCTGCTTATATAATTGGCCTATCTGGGTTTCCATATTGGTCACCGAATCAAAAATATTTTTCTTATCCACGCTCTCCCACCACCTTAATAATCTGTGGCTTGAATAGAAACGGCTCCCTCTTTTAGAATCTCATCTAGAGTATACTCTAATACTCTTTCTTGCCCGATTAGTTCAATCTGAAGTACGCGTTCTAGAATATTAAGCCCCACTACCTTGCCTTTGCCACCAGGCGTATTAATCATTTCACCTAAATCAGGAAGCATTTCCTTCGCACTTTCATACTCATCATTTTCATATTTCAGACAGCACATCAATCGACCGCATAAACCTGAGATTTTTGTAGGGTTTAATGATAAATTCTGATCCTTCGCCATTTTGATGGAAACCGGTTCAAAATCTCCAAGAAATGTGGAGCAACAAAGCATTCTGCCACAAGGTCCGATGCCACCAAGCATCTTTGCCTCATCCCTTACCCCGATTTGGCGCAGTTCTATGCGAGTTCTGAATATGGCAGCTAAATCTTTGACTAAATCACGGAAATCCACGCGACCATCCGCTGTAAAATAAAACACGACTTTATTTCTGTCGAAAGTATATGACACATCAACCAGCTTCATATCCAGCTTATGTTCCACAACCTTTTGACAACATATAGTGTAAGCCTCTTCTGCAGCCGCCTTATTCTCGTCTACAATCAGCTTATCTTTTGCATCAGCGACCCGAAGTACTTTTTTCAATGGCAGGACAACATCGTTTTCATCTACTTGTTTACGGGCTGTAACGACTTTACCGAATTCAACACCGCGGACAGTCTCCACTATTACAAAATCGTCCTTAGGAATTGCGAATTCACCCGGATCGAAGTAGTATATTTTGCCCGCCTTTTTAAAACGGACACCTACAACATCATACAAATCATGATCCCTCCTGCAAATTCAGCACAAGCTGTTCCATCAACAGCTGTGGATTCGTGTTGGACATCAGCTTCCTTTTTGCTTCCAAAATGCAACCCATATGTTCAGCAAGGCGTCTTGGGGAAAGATGAAGAGCGTGAGTTTCAAATTCCTTCAGTTTATTTTGGAACACAACGAAGGCCTTTTTGTCCAACTGAATGTATAATAAATCCTTATATATAAGAAGTAACAAATCAAGACCTCTGTCAACCTGTTCTCTTTCTTTAAAGTGTGTGAACCAATCCGTCTGAAGGTACAGCATTGCCTTCAAGGAATTAAGTTTTAACACTTCATATAATTTTACCACTATTTTTTGAGCTTGTACAAACCATTCATCATGGCTAAGCTCGATTCCAGCTTCCACATTCTGTGTGATGTGGGCAATAACTGAGGCCAGCTGTGGTTCTAACTCCTGTTCTATCAACTTCCGTTTCACATTCTCCGGAGATAATGGCTTGAACGAAATCACTTGGCACCTTGATAATATAGTCGGCAGAATCCTCTGAAGCTGTTCGGTCATCAATATTGCTACAGTATCAGCCGAAGGTTCTTCTAAAAATTTCAATAGACTGTTGGCTGCCCCCACCGACATTTTGTCAGCATCGGCAATCATATAAACCTTCCGATCTGCCTCTACGCTCTTTTTCGAAAATTCTTCCTGAAGCCCCTTGATTTGCTCTTTCTTTATTGAGAGACCGTCTTTTTCTATCAAATGGACATCTGGATGATTCCCACTTGAAATCCGTTTGCAATTCCGACAAAGTTCGCATGGCTCATAACCTGCTGTCGGGGCTTCACATAGTAAGCTTTTGGCAAAGGCATAGCTTATCTCTTGCTTGCCTGTCCCTTTTTCTCCTTCAAATAAATACGCATGAGCCACCCTGTTCTTCGTTATGCTATTTTGCAGCATCGTCATTACCTGCGGCTGAATTTCACTCATGTCCTGCCATGTTTTATCCAAAACCATCAACTCACTTAGGTATATAAATTAATCAGAAGACCTTTAATCTCACTAATCATTTCCAATATTTCAAGCGAACTTTTCTCTTTATTAAGAATTTCCTCGCTTAACTCAACTAATTTTGCATCTATCGTTTCCACGGTTTTCAATGGCCGGCTCTGTCCATATTCATTCCAGCTCGTTGATTGCTTCAGTTCCAGTCCATATTCAACCGCTTCTTTAACAAATCGTTTCACCAATGCTTTATATTTTGCCAATTCCCTAAAAGTACGTGACCTTACTAAACGCTGACCCGCCCCTTCAATATCGCCTATCAAACGGTTTAATGTTTGGATTTGCATCTTTTGATCCTGTGTCTGGACCATTTGTTGAAACCTTCCATTTCCGGTTTGAAATTGTTTGGCATCCTGACGCGATTTATCCGGCTTAATAGGGATATCATGGTTGATTTTCATAATGAACCTCCCTGAAACTAACCGTTAAAATTGTAAAAAGTTTTCAACCGGCAGAACAAAAATGGTCGCACCGCCCACTTGAATCTCCACTGGGTAAGGTACATATGACTCGGCATTCCCGCCCATCGGTGAAACCGGTGAAACTAATTGGGATCGTGACTGACAATTCTGTTTGATGATCTGGATGGCTTGGTCAACACGTTCATCCTCTGTTCCAATCATAAAAGTCGTATTACCTGATTTTAAAAACCCGCCAGTGCTGGCTAGCTTGGTCGTTCCGAAATTATTTTCCACTAATTGATTCAGCAGGCGATGACTATCCTTGTCTTGAACGACAGCAATGATCATTTTCATTCTCATCATCCTCCGGTTACTCTGAATTTTTACTAACTACATTATATCAAATAGTATTGGTTGAATAATATGGAAACCTATATAATCAGTTTCCCGCCTTCGCTAAAAAATCCAATAGGCCGGCTTTCGTTTCCTCAAAGACTTCATCTATTGACCGGCCAGCATCCACGATAATGAAACGTTCTTTCCATCTATTTATAATGAACTGATACCCTTCACAAACTTTTTTATGAAAGTCGAGGGCTTCAAGATCCAGCCGGTTCACTTCCCGTTCCCCATTGGACTGGATGCGTCTCAATCCCTCTTCCGGGTCGATATCAAAAAAGAGCGTGGCATCTGGCATCATATCTCCAATTGCAAATTTATTGATATTGTAAACTTCTTCTATATCCAAACCTCTTGCATGACCCTGATAGGCTAACGAGCTATCTATAAACCGGTCACAGAGGACAATTCCCCCTCGTTCCAGCTCAGGCATGACCACTTCCACTAAATGCTGACGCCTTGCTGCTGCGTATAATAAAGCCTCTGTCCTCGAGTCCATGGCTGTATTATCTTTATTAAGGATCACTTCCCTAATTTGCTCCGAAATGGGAACTCCCCCTGGCTCACGGGTTAATAGAACTTGATAGCCCTCTTGTTGCAGAGCCTTGCCAAGCATTTGGGTAATGGTTGTTTTCCCGGCACCCTCTGGCCCTTCCATTGTTATAAAAATACCACGTTTCATCGATGTACCTCCAAGGTTCTTTGTATGTAGTATATCATTTTAACCCGTCTGCCCGCTTTCATAAACGATTAATTCTCCATTTGAAAGGGAGGAACCACCATGAAACCTTGATCCCATTTCCAGCAGTCTCCGCAAATTGGATATATGTTCAGGAGTAATCATTTCCCCGGACATAATTAAAGGGATGCCCGGCGGATAAGGAATGACCATCTCGGCGGATACCTCTCCGACTGCTTTCCGTAATGGGACAGGTCTTGCTTTGCTATGCTTCATGACGGAGTAGGGCATTTCAAGCCCTGCCATTGACCTTCCATCAGGCCAGAGGACCCGAAGATCTGCTTCCTTGTTTCCAGTTCTGTCTTGAGTGGCACTTTTTATAGTTTGTATGATTTCATGAAAAGGAAAATCGGTACCCCTTTTTAACAAGGGTAAAATCATTAATAAATTATCAGGATCAGCCAACTCCGTAAAAATGCCTTTGGCTTCACATAGCTGCTGTAACTCAAATCCACTTAAACCATTTGTTGATTGAATGACTACTTTTAGCGGGTCTGCCAAGGTGCCTGGCGGCGCCTCCAACACCCTTACTGTCTGCAGGGCACCCAGTTTTCCTCTGAAGTCTGATATCTTTTCAATAAGGAATTTTTTATCTTCTGATGTATAAGCGGCTAAATAGGCCCTAGCCAAGTCGAGCGAACCCATAATTGGGTAAGATGGACTGCTGGACTGAAGCATTTGTAAATAGAATGATGCTTGGTCAACATCAATTAAGGATGAATTCACATGAAGAAATGACCCCATCGTCATGGCCGGCAGTGTTTTATGCGCTGAATGGACAACGGCGTCTGCCCCTGCCAAAATGGCCGACTTGGGAAACGGACTTCCTAACTGAAAATGAGCGCCATGTGCCTCGTCCACCAGTACTGGGATCCCCCTTTGATGTGCGAGTCTTACCATTTCCGTCAAGTCTTCACCAATTCCATAATAATTAGGATAGGTAACAATGATGGCTTTTGCATCTGGATGTACACTCAAGGCTTCTTCAATTAAATTTGATCCCACACCGCCGGCAATGCCCCATTTCTCATAATAATCCGGTTGCAAAAAAATGGGTTGTACATTCGCTAACATCAATCCATGTAAAATTGATTTATGGCAGTTTCTTTGGACAAGGACTTTATCACCTTCCCGGCAAGCAGCAAGAATCATGGCAATGTTGCCTACTGTGGACCCATTAACGAGAAAATAACTCCGCTTTACCCCATATAGATCAGCGAGTAGTTGCTCGGACTTTAGAATGGCCCCCTCTGGAGCATGCAGGTCATCTAAGCCGCTTATTTCCGTGGCATCAATACCAAGCAGGGGGTTGTATAAGGCTTGGCCCTTTTTATTAAACACCCGTCCATTTTTATGCCCTGGGACATGCAGGGATATGGAGCTTTTTTTATGAAAAGCACTCATTGCATCGAACAATGGTGTCTGTGATTGATTCATTTTTCTCTTCCCTCATATCATAGTATTTTTTCATTTTATCAAATAAGTATAATTTTATCTCATATTGCGTCGACAGAAAGGTAATTATGCATCTCTGAACAGTCTGTTTGGAGGGAACTTACAGAAACATGGGAGCATGTTGCCAAGCATTCTTCTAAAGTACAAAAAAAAGAATCAGAGACTAAAGAAACACACATTTCTTTTATCTCTGATTCTTTAACTTTCCACAAACTATTTTTTCATGATAATATTTCAGGATTAGTGACTTTTCTTAATTTCTTTAAGTAATATTGGTACTTGGGATCGTTCGTATCCGTCCCGATCATATCCCTTTCGCATTCCTCACAAATAAAAGTCGTATATAGATGTATACCCATCCCTTTTACTTGTTCACAAACCGCGCACGTTTCCCCTGCTGTTGTTTTGGTTGTTGTTGTCCCCAACATCTCCACCTCCATACCTGCATTCTCCCCAAAAACCATTGTTCGCATACATTGATTTAAATAGTTTAAGAGAACCCGGGGATGCTTTTAACAATGTATGATGAAGAATTTCAATACGTGTATGTCTTCATAAAAGTTTCCATAATTGATAATCCCTTTATATCCAATGATTTTTCTTTGCATTAAGCAAAAAAAGACCAGCCAGATGGCTGATCTTTTT
>NZ_JAPTGA010000023.1:0-58477 GCF_026891895.1 Peribacillus sp. AS_2 | reverse complement strand
CATCAAATTATTTTTGGTTTTTACGTTCTGCAGAGACTTCAAGAAATGCTTGGGCGAAACGGAAAAGCTTTTGTGCTTCCGGATCTTTCATCATCCTTAACAGACCAAAAAGACCGATCACATCATTATTCGCTTCTGCACGATCCTTAGCCTCGATGGCATTAGCAGCAAGCCCTTTCACTGAATGGACCACAGGTGTCGCGATCTCCGAAATGGCGCTGACCGTATCATTTTTCAACACATCATCAGTCGCAACCGATTGAGCGAAATCATAAGACTTTGTTAAAATATTCACTAACTCAGTTAGTTTTGGTAACTGCTCGACTAAAGTGTTCAATGATTCCTGAACCTCAGGCTTTAATAATTGGTCCAGTACATCTAATTGTTTTTGGCGGGCATTAAGTTGTTCAGTTTGTGATTGGGTAATCGTTTCTGACATATCCAATTCTCCTTTGCAATAAGCATTTTGTTGATGTAATTAGAAAAACTTGTAAAATATTACACAATGTGAGACGAGAAAAAATACTAACAAAAATGTAATAAAAGCTAAACTATAGTATATCCCTTTAGTGGCTTGAAAACAGCTGATTTTTTAAAAAAGATTCATAAAATCATCTTTTCCTTCTTATTTGAAGTACAGATATTAATGAAATTTGCCTGTTTTTACCTAAAGTGTACTGTAAGAGGGTGTCTGCCATCAACGCCCGTCGTACATATTTCCATCTTGATTTGCCATCCTAAAATGATGGAGGTGAAAAAGGTGACGGATTCAGAATCTAAACTTACAGAAGAGAATAATGATAAGAAGCTTCATAAACTGGTTGGCAGTATGGAATATACTAAAGCGCAACTAATCGAAGGTATGAATGGAATTTCTGAAGTTTACCTCAAAAACAGCGAGGAAGGCACATCGGAAACACCTGATAAATAATATTGTTGTGTAAGCATACTTAAATAGTAGGAACAACAGGCTTGAGGAAAACATACAAAGCGTGGAAGATAAATTCGCCAATGGCGAGCTGGATAGTCTCGATGTCATTCGCCGGTATGGCGTCATCATCGATTATGCAACGAATAAAGCCTTGCCGGAATCAACAAAACAGTTCCGTGCATCCATGAAAACCCGTTCATTGGCTTATTGGAAATAACGTGAAACAGGTTCCGAATTCACTCGGAACCCCAGACTGCAGATCAACTCGAAAAAAAACGAGTTTGCCTGCAGTTTTTTTTCAGTTGATTTCAGAAAACCCCTCCCTTTCCGCCGACTGTCTGCCAAGCGCCTCACCGCAAGCGGCTGCGAGGTCTCGGCTAGCCAGTTATTCGGCAGGAGTGTCGCAAATTTCTTCAATCTTTTAAGGGTTTCATCCGTATAAAATAGTAAAAAACATAACCAAAGGTTTCTTTTAAAATTATGGTTTGGATTTAGACCATTCCGTACCTCTTTTTGCCGCTGCTTTCTCGGTCCGTTGTACTTCATAATTGCTTTGATATCTTCCATGTTTCAAGTTTTCATCCTTCTAAAAAGACTGTAGGAGAAAGAGTTCGGAAAACGTATTTAAATAATGTTCTTGAACCAACTGACCTAAAGTATTATCTTCGACTCCAAGTATGATTTCCATCTGTACTTTTGTAACAAAGTGCGACTCCCCGACCGCCCGCGGATAAGCGGGTTTCTTGAGCGGAAATCAACATCCCAATCGTGACATTCTTAATGGAAGCCCATCAATTCCTCCACATGTTCACAATTATCTTTGGAAGTGAGCATTTCCAAGAGCGTAAAGGCAACATCGAATGCTGTGGATGGATTGTAGGATGTAATGATATTGTCCGTGACGACAATCGGTTCGTTCACGACAATCGCACCAAAATCTTTTAGCTGCCCCTGTCTCTTACTGGTTGGGTGGTTGTATGTTGTGGCTTTTCTTCCATTCAATATCCCACTTTTTCCTAGTGGGAGGGAACCTACACAAATGGTTGCGATGATTTTGTTTTTATTATGAAAATGCTTGATTACATTAAGAAACCTCTGATCATAGGCATCCTCATAGAAACCGGCTTCTTCAAAGCCTCCTGGAATGGCCAGAGCATCGTAGTCATCAAGGTTCACTTGATCGAGGGTCAGTTCAGGCTGCACGATGAAATTCCAGGTACATTTCAATCGTTCGTGAAGTCCCACCGTAACCAGGTCAGTGGTGCCATCTCCCTCTAATTTATTCCACCCCAATACATCTGTAAACACACTTGCTTCAACCGCTTCGAATCCATTGGATAGCAGCATCAATACTTTTTTCATAACAGCATCCCCCTTATTTATATTTGAATTAATTATATAAAAAGCAAATTCCTTTATACATGTGATTAATTACGTATTCATCACATTTCTTTTTATTTTATAATGTATTTGAAAGGATTCTGTTAATAATAAAAAGTGGGGGCGATTGAGTTGGATCGAACGGATAAAAGAATACTTTCCTTGCTGGAGAATAATGGGCGCATGTCCATGAAAGAACTGGCGCAAGAAGTGTCCTTAACGGCACCAGCAACGAAAGAACGTGTGAATAAATTAGAGGAAAGCGGAGTGATAAAGGGGTATAAAACGGAAATATCACTTGAAAAACTTGATAGGAGCATTACGGCATTCATATTATTCGAAACGGATAGATGCAAAGATTTTTATCAATTTAGCTTGAGCCACCCGGAAGTACTGGAATGCCACCGGTTAGCCGGTCAATACAGTTATCTTATTAAAATAAGTACATATTCGATGGAAACGCTGGAAGACTTCGTCGATGAAGCCATTAAATATGGGAAGTCTTCCACCCATCTGATTTTTTCTTCCGCATCGAAAAATGTTTTTTCAGGAGAGGAGATTTAACCAGCTTCAACACCTTCTCTTTAATATATGAGCGATTAGCAGGAAAAAACTCCACACATATAGAAAGTAAATAGTAACAAAAATCACAGTTGGATGTTCAAAAAGGGAGTGGAGAAGAGTGAGTTTTGTTTATGATGAGGATAAAATAATGGAATTCCTTTTGCAGAATAAAAGTGAGTTTGAAGAATATCTTTTATCAGCAGCGGTCAATGTCAGGGATAAAATCGAAGAAATCCTTTTGATTGGAAATGTCGACCTTTTGAATAATGCACATAAGCTCGTCCGTTATATAGTGGAGCAGAATGAAACGGATTTAATTTCCTTTGCCGAACAAGAGGGAGTTACGTGGGCAACCCACTCCTTGACGCTTTCATTCAAGCTGGAATGGATTCAGGCCCTCCGCAGGACGCTTTGGACCTTTCTTTATAAGTTCGAACAAGAAAAGAAAGCGTTTATTGAGGATTCCAAGGTCTTTTTTGATTTAGAGAAAATAGTGAATGAAAAGGTTGATGAATTTCTTAAATCCTTTTTCGTCAGTTACTCCGATTACAAAGACAAATTGATTCTCGCTCAGCAAAACTTGGTGGAAAATCTATCCGTCCCAATCATTCCCGTCACTTCCACCACCTGTGTCCTTCCGTTAATTGGGACAATCGATTATTCACGGATACAGATAATCGAAGAAAAGGTATTGATGGAGATAGGTAAATTGCGGATACAAACCTTGATCTTGGATTTATCCGGTATTATCGAAATCGAAGTTGAAATGATCAATGATTTGATGAAAATCCTCGATGGAACGGCAATGATGGGGTGTAAAGCTGTGGTGACTGGATTACGCCCAGAGGTTGTTACGAAAATGATCCGTTCAGGGATTCAGATCGATAATAAAGCAGAAACAAAGGGTACGCTGCAGCAGGCCTTGAAGGACTATCTTGCAGTTACCTAAATCGTGAAGTGGGGTCGCCATGTTTTGGTGACTTTTTTTTGTAGGTAATTTGGAATATAAAGGAAGAATATTTACGGTTTTATCCTTCCAAAATAAGGAAATGGAATGGGGGGAAGGATGCTCCGGACAAAACCGAATCTTGGTTTCGGAAATTCGCACCCTTTCCGCCGATTGTCGCGAATTTCTTCAGGATCAACCTTCCAAGGAAGTTGGCTTCACTTCAGCAAGGAATAGACATATGTATCTTGGGGGATCCCGTTTTGGTACATATAACTCCTTAATATTCCTTCCTGGATGAAACCCAGCTTAAGCAAGAGCTCACTTGATGGCTGATTTTCCAGAAAAACGACCGCGCCGATACGGGTTAAATCAAGGTCGTTGAAACCGTAGGCGATAGCTTCCTTAAGCGCTTCTGACGCAAATCCTTTGCGCCAATGTGCTGGATGGATTTCATAACCGATTTCCGCCCGTCTATATTTGGGACTGTGGGCATGAAAACCGATGGTACCAATAAATTCCTGTGTATCTTTTCTTTCAATTCCCCATCGAACGGCTCGTTTTTCATGATAGTTTTTCGCAAAGGCTGCTACAATATCCTTGGCCTGTTCGACATTTTCCAATGAATCTTGACCATAATAGCGGGTGACTTCATCTTTTGATAAGCATTGGAAAAGAGCTTCCGCATCACTTTCACGAATTTCCCGTAAGCGTAACCTTTCCGTGTTCAATACAGGAAACATTTTTTCCCTCCTCATAAATCTGTTTTCTATCTATTCGGTCCCCACAAAGGGTTTTCCTTTATTATGAAGTGCTTATTTTGTCGGTATTTTCGATGGTAATCGGACAAGCTAACATTAGTTCAATTTAAAAAAACATTGGATGAAGGGGAGATAGATCATGGGAAAAAAACATCGCAACCGCATCGCTTCACCAAAAAAGAATAACCATATACCGAAAGCTGATATCATTGCAGAACATGAAGCACACGGTAAGGAATATTCTGCAAATAAACGAAAGAACGGTCCTGGTTCCAATACAGATTGAGTAAACATAGTGACCGCTCCTGCCTTTAATGGCTGGGCGGTCTTTTGTGTTTCTTGCCATCAAAGGGTCCATCCTATATCTTAAAGAATGAAGATACATTGAAGGGAGTTAGGATGATGAAAGCACTTGTCTTTGATGATTTCGGCGGGCCGGAAGTTCTGTCTGTAAGGGAAATTGCAGAACCTGAACGTTCAAAATCAGCCGTGATCGTTCGAATGAAAGCAATTGGGTTGAATTTTGCTGATGTATATAGAAGGAAAGGGAATTATCATTTGGTGGGTGATCCCCCATTCATTTTAGGGTATGAAGGGGCAGGGGTCATTGAATATGCCGGGGAAGATGTCCATCATGTGAAAGCAGGAGATCGTGTCGGGTTCGCTGATGTTCCCCATGCCAACGCGGAGCTGGTTTCAGTTCCAGCTGAAAAGCTGTTGCCGCTGCCTGAGGGCATTACCTTCGAAACGGCCGCTTCCGTTTTACTTCAAGGATTGACTGCCCAATATTTAACGCATGACAGCCATCGAGTTAAAGAAGGGGAAACCATCCTGGTCCATGCCGCTGCAGGCGGAGTCGGTCAATTACTGACACAGATGATCAGGATGAAGGGCGGTCAGGTCATTGGCTTGACCTCATCAAATGATAAAGCGGCTGTTGCCAAACAAATGGGTGCGGATCATGTTTTCCTTTACGGATCGGACTGGGCGGAGTCCATTAAGGATGTTACCGGCGGTAAAGGCGTTGATGTCGTTTATGAATCAGTGGGCCAAACCTTGATGGATAGTTTCCGTGCCACCAAGACTGGAGGAGCTGTCGTATTCTTTGGGATGGCAGGCGGTGATCCCGAGAAAATCGATCCCAGGATGTTAATGGATACATCCAAGGCATTAATAGGCGGAGACCTTTGGAACGTCCTGACTACCCATGAAGAACGGACAAGAAGAACAGCAGAGCTGTTCCAATGGATTCTGTCAGGGGAAATCCGCATCAAAGAACCGACTCTTTTTTCGTTGGAAAATGGGGCGGATGCACATCGACTTCTTGAAAGCAGGAAAAGTTCGGGGAAACTATTATTAATACCATAACAAATCATGAGGGCTTTCCATTCTAAATGGGGGCCTGTTTGTCTGCCGAGATTCAACCCCTTATTCATACTGATGATTAAAACCTTTTTCAGTTCTTTTATATAAACCCATGCTTAGACCCTTGGAATAACTCCATAATAAATGCCCCTGCCCTTACAAGTGTTATGGCCTGCCGTCAAAACAACTTGCTTCCCGAGTTCCCTTATCCACAAAAGCCATATGCAATACACGAATTCAGAGGAGAAATCCACAGTGCGCCAATCACCAAACCACAATCGTCATTCTGCAATTCACAGTCGGCATTTGTTACAAGCAAAAAAAAGAGAACGGATCCGTTCTCTTGGAAAACATATTATTTTAAGAAGAAATGGAGAGAACATCGAGACGCTCCTTTTGGATCGCGAAATAGGATTGGAGGGTTTCCTTTTTCTTTGTGAGAGGGAAGTTCCGGACGTCCGGGGCCACTGCATGATTGCCGAATTGGAGAAGCAAGGTCAACAGCCTGTCCAACTGGCCATATGCATCGTTTCTAATGCGGGCCATATATTCGGCCGCGACCTGTTTATCTTCGGTATTTTTTCCTTTTCCTTCCGCCCGGAATTCATCGGTCACTGTCTTTACACGGGAAATGAGCCATGTTTCGCACCAGTCGTTCAGCACATGGCGGATGAAGTCCGCTTGATGGTATTTACGGAGAATGGGCTCGATATGTTCATCCATTTCCAAATCATTCACTTCCCGGCGGAGAGCTTTCTCGGAGATGTTTCTATGAAAATGGTCGCGTTCAAGCAGGCTTTTGATGGATTCTGCCTGGTGGGCATACTTGACCATCTGTTCCAATGCTTCATTGTACATGATTTTGCTTAAATAAGCAGAGGCTTGTTTTGGGGCAAGAAGCAACTGCTTATTGGCAGGTAGAGCCTGGCCAAATTTCTTAAGGGAATGAGAATAGATGAAACGGGCTAACTTCTGCAGTTCCTTTTGGATATCATGGGAGATGTTCGTCGCTTCTTGCAGAAATGAACGGAAAATATATTTGCCGACCCGTTCCAATTCCCTGCATACAGAATCATTGATATGCCCAAGGTAGCCAGAGTTAAAAATCGTTCTCCGCAACAATGTCCGTTCCGCCCTATTTTCCTTATACTCATCCAAGACGCCTTCGGTAAAGGTGAATACCAGAACTTCTTTTTTTGAAAAAGCCCTGCTCGCAAAAGAAATCTTTACGATATGGCCTAAAGCGTCATGGATTGCAGCGACTGCATCCAATAAGCGCTGCCTTGTGAATGGCGAGCGGGAATCAGGAACGATTTCATCATAATCGAACAGTACTTCTTCAGACTTCAAAACGGACATTCGGAAGGCACCCATAAGCAGCAGCCTTTTTCCATGAATCGTTAGAGCTTTGAAAGCAGCACTATAAAAGAAACGGTACTTTTTGCAATAACGGTCCGTCTTCCTGTTATAGCCAAGATTACTTGCAGGACCAAGGTTAAACTTGTACAAAACATCTTCACCTAGATGAACAGGCACAAACACTTTTTTTAGTGATCCTTGTGGTGCGGTGAATTTATGGATGATCTGCCTTAAGTACTTTTCTGTCGTTCCGACTCCCCGGGCCATCATATGAAGCGGGCTCTGAATGACTCCATCCCAATCACTGTGGAGCAAGGCGTACAAACACGTATCGAATTCAGTGGAGGATACATTTCTTAATAGGTATCGGTATGTTTCTTCATAAATCATAAGGCTTCGCCCCCTTTGGCATCGATTCTTTTCTAGAGTCTATATAAACATTGAATCGGAAAAAGTAGCATCGGTGGAGCAAATAGTTTTGACATAATTCCGCTAGATTTTAAAAATAGTAAATTAGTTGCACAAAAGTGGTAAAATGGGTAAATAGGAACATACATGACAAGGAGAGATTTTTCAAACCATGATACTTTCACTACTCGGTTTCATCTTAAAAGGAATTTTAATGAAAATACCATTTGCCATATTGGGACTTTCCTTGATTCCGCAGAGATGGACGAACGCCATCACCAAAAAAGATATACCTTTTTTCATAGAACAGGTGCTGAGACTTTTAGTTTCTGCTGCGATATTGTTTTTCGTTATCGATATCATGCTGCTGGATCTTACTGCCGCTGCATTCTTTTCGTGTTTTGCCATTATTCTCGGGCTCATTCTCATCATCGATTCAAGCATGTATATGTACAGGGCCACTGAATCTTCAAGCACGCGACGGAATCGGAGGGGAAATGAAGCGGCAAAGCAGCCAAAAACACCTTGGAACGTACACTTCAACAGTTTGATGGGTGTCGTGTTGATTGCCGCATGGGTCATCATGCTGTTCTACCCGCTCACTTTTGCCGCAGATCTGCATGGATTGGCGAAGGTCGATAAGAAAAAAGAGCTGGAAGAAGTTCAAGATATAAAAAACATGCCGCTCGTTACAGTGAAAATGGCTGACGCAAAAGGCGATGCGGCGATTAATAAAATAGAAAATGCATCATATTTCACTGAAGGCGAATACCGTCTGACCAATATCAATGATGAATTGGCTTATACATCACCCATTGAAATGGACGGGTTTTTAAAAGCCGGGAAAGCGGAATACACGCCAGGTTATAATTTGATTTCCGCCGTATCGACGGATAAAGGGGCAAGTACTGTCAAAGGGAAGATGCTGTATGCTCCATCACAGTACCTTGATCATGATTTGGAAAGGACCATCCGCAAGGCATATCCGAATAAAATCATCCATGATTCATATTTGGAACCGAATGAAGATGGAAAGCCCTTCTTCGTAGCTTCAGTCGGACATTATTTGAAATACCGCAGCGGTCCCGTGGTGGACGGGGTGGTATTGGTGAATCCGGAAACGGGGGACACGAAATACTATCTAAAAGGAAAAGAACCTAAATGGGTAGATCGGACATTCACATTGGAAACAGCCCTGGAATATTGGACTTACTGGGGAAAATATGTTCACGGTTGGAAAAACCAGTCCCTGATTGGGCCGAAGAAAGATGTCCTGATTCCTAATGAGGATAATATGCAGGTTACGTTTAACGAAAAAGGAGAATTGATTTATGTAGTGGACTTTACCCGGGCTAAATCAAAAGGAAACTCCAAAACCCTTGTAGGTTATGGTGTTTTCAATGCCAAAACCGGTGAAATGACGTACTACAAAGGCGTCACGTCCGTTCTGACCGGAAAGGAAGCAAAATCCAACGCGAATGCGAGTGAGTTTTTGTCCAAATATCCAGGCTGGAAAGCCACTAATGGAATTTTCTATACGATCTACGGTGCTCCCACATATGTGATTCCGGTTACAAAGGGCAGCAAGTTCCAAGGTGTGGCGATCGTTTATGCCAATAGCGATAATCCCCAAGTGGTCTTTGGGAAAACGAAAGACGAAGCTTTCCGCAATTATAAAAAACTGATTGCCT
The DNA here is from genome assembly GCF_026891895.1 of Peribacillus sp. AS_2. Lineage (NCBI taxonomy): Bacteria > Bacillati > Bacillota > Bacilli > Caryophanales > Bacillaceae > Peribacillus > Peribacillus sp. AS_2. The sequence continues at coordinate 49,072 of NZ_JAPTGA010000023.1, read as the reverse complement.
CTTTAGGGAAAGTAAGCGGTGTGACGCCTCAAAAAGGATTTGAGATGAAAGAAATAAAGGGGAAGGTAATGAGGATCAATGATGCCAATCTCTCGAATGGATACGTATTCCATTTAATCGTCGAAGGCAATGCCAAGAGGTTCTCGGTGGACCCAGGTGTCAATGCGCTATCTGATGTGGTGTTGACGAATGTAGGAGACCGGGTTGTGCTGAAGGTGATGGATATGGAAGAAGACATCGTTCCAGTCGATGAATTCACTAATCTGGATTTGCCAAAGAAATGATAATGGACCGTGGACATATACACTTTCCATATCCAATATAAGCATGAAAAAAAGCATTGTTATCCACAATGCTTTTTTCATGTTTTCGAATGATTGTCATGATAAGTCCGATAAATTGAATGAATGGATGGATTCCATATAATATCCCTTTTGAATGACGGCCTTTATGGCAAAGTGCCCATTTAACCGTTTCCGCACGCGGTACAGCAGTGAAGCGATTTCCTCTGCCGTCACTATTTGCTCGGGATCCCCGACCCGCTCTGGCCAGACTTGCTGGACAATTTCTTCCTTTGAAATAAGGTTGTCCAAATTTTCATATAGCAGCTTAAAGCAATTGAATTCCTTGGTCGGCATTTTAATGGGTGCTTCTTCATTGATGATCACGGTCTGAAGGTGCTCATTGATAGCGACGGTTTGCAAGAATTCGGCGGGGTTCACCGGCGTGAAATCCATTGTTAAATCGTTGTCGATGGAGATTATGAATTCAATCAATCCATTGACCAACGTAATCGAATCCCCCGGTTCAATATGACAGGGATTGCCCGGTACGAGCGGCATCTGGTTCACGGAGGTGCCGTGTTTACTTGCCAAATCCTCAATGAGGAGCTGCCCTTCCTCCATATAAATCCGGCAATGTTCCCTGGAAACAAAGTCATTGTAAAGCCTGAAATCAGCTTTGGAGTGCTGGCTTGCCCGGCCTATCAGCAGGCTTTTCCCTTCATATACATAGGCGAATTCCTCGGTTTGGCCTTTGTGCATGGTCCTCAATACAACCTTGAAAGTTTTATAGATCATTCACTTCATACCCCTTAAAAAATCTGAAAATTTAAATTATTTTCATGAATTTATCATTTTGGCTACATGGCTGTTTAGTGGGTTCAATTTTATAATTATAAATTATCAGTCGCTTACTTACTAACGAAAAATGAAAAAAATCCAAATTAGGCACACAGCCATTATAACAAAGAGGAACGAAGGATGAAGAAGAAACTCTATTTTTGCTGATGTTCGCTTTGACTGTGGGAGAAGTGGTTCCTCAAAGCCGGCCCGGCAGCACCGAAAAAAGTTTGCGATGAAAATGTACCTTACGCTTGTGGAAAAGGAGTTGACCAAAGGTGAGTATGTGGAGAGATAGGATAAATGCCTTCAGCATCCTGCTGATGATCATCAGTATGATCGTATATATTATTTTTCCCCAGCCCTTTACCCTCATTCTGTACTGTATATTTGGCATTGCCTTTATCAGCCTGACTTTACTGAATTAAGCATATCCTTGAATGGGTGGAGGATGGAACCAATAAGAGGAGAAGAAACTAGCCTGCCGAATCAATGGCAGGCTTTTTGATGCATAATGTTTCATAATGGAATTGTAACTATTGGCATCTTAGGAAAAGAAGCAGGAACCTAAAGGGTGCGTACTTGAGTTCATAGGCAAATGGAACAAAATTGATTGGAACGGAAGGCGCGAGACTCCTGCGGGAATAGCGAGTCTAAGGGAGACCCCACAGGCGCAATAGCGCCGAGGAGGCTCCCGGACCGCCCGCGGAAAGCGAGTGCCTGGAGTTGAATGATTTTCATCGGATTTGTCTACAGTCTGAAGCAGGAACCCATTAAGGGTACCTGCTTTATTTCATTCTAAGGAACTGCAATCGGTTTATGAAATCCCGGGACGTAATGGATTTAACACGACTTTAAAAGAGCCATTTTTATGCAAAAAAGGTATAATTAATTGTTAGAAGCAGACATTAAAAAATGGACTGCAACTTAGTTTTATCGCGTGTTTTAACTGAATCTTGAGCGAAATATCTTTTATAAAAAAGTCAAAATGAGAAAAGGAGAAACTATGACTAATGAAACAGGATGGAATTTAGACAATAGCTACGCACGTCTACCGGAAAAGTTTTTCACGAGCACGAACCCGACTCCTGTACGTTCACCGGAGTTGATCATTCTCAATGAGGGTGTGGCGGATTCTCTTGGTTTGGACGTGGAGTCGCTGCAAAGCGAAGATGGTGTGGCGGTGTTTGCCGGAAACGAGATCCCGCAAGGTGCTTCGCCTCTTGCCCAAGCATATGCTGGGCATCAATTCGGTCATTTTAACATGTTAGGGGACGGCCGGGCGATATTGCTTGGCGAGCAGATGTTGCCAGAAGGCGGGAGGGTCGATATCCAGCTGAAGGGTCCAGGAAGAACGCCATATTCCCGCGGGGGCGATGGCCGGGCTGCACTTGGACCGATGCTGCGCGAATACATCATCAGCGAGGCGATGCACGGGCTCGGCATTCCTACCACCAGAAGTCTGGCAGTGGTGACGACCGGTGAAACGGTGATCCGTGAAACAGGGCTGCCTGGTGCCATCATGACCCGTGTGGCTTCGAGTCATCTTCGTGTCGGAACTTTTCAATTTGCTGCAAAATGGGGCACGATCGAGGAGCTCCGGACACTTGCCGATTATGCCATTGAGCGTCATTTTCCAGACATTGCAGCAGATGAAAGCCGTTACCTTTCGCTGCTGCAGGAAGTGGTCAAGCGTCAGACTGAGCTCATTGCCCAATGGCAGCTGGTCGGCTTCATTCATGGAGTGATGAACACCGACAATATGACGATCAGCGGGGAAACCATCGATTATGGCCCTTGCGCCTTCATGGATGCCTATGACCCTGCAACCGTATTCAGTTCAATTGATAGGCAAGGCCGCTATGCCTATGGAAACCAGCCGGTAATTGGGGGCTGGAATCTTGCACGGTTCGCTGAATCCCTATTGCCGCTGTTGCATGATGACGAGGATCAGGCCGTTACACTGGCCCAGGATAAGATTTCGATTTTTAATGATCTGTATCACTCCAATTGGTTAGCGGGAATGAGGGCGAAACTGGGGATATTCAATGAAGAGACTCAGGATGAGGCCCTTGTTAATGGCATCCTCAGTATGATGAAGAAGCATGGTGCCGATTATACCAATACTTTCCGTGCCCTGACCTTTGATAAAATGGAGGATACGGTCCTTTTTGGTACACCGGAGTTCGCCCAGTGGCAGGAGCTTTGGCAGGCGAGGCTAGGGAGGCAGAAGGAATCGAAAGAGTCTTCGATTAAGTTGATGCAGAACAGCAATCCTGCAGTGATTCCGCGGAACCACCGGGTGGAAGAGGCGTTGGAGGCGGCAGTGGAAGAAGAGGACTACAGTGTGATGGAACGGCTGTTGGATGTTCTTGCAAATCCTTATGCACACTGCGAAAAACAAGCAGAATACGCCGCACTGCCTGAGTCAACAAAACCTTACCGGACTTTTTGCGGTACCTGATCATAAAACATGTATGGAGATAATGTAAGAGCTCCCGCGATTGAAGTCGATTCTTCGTCAACTTCAATTGCGGGAGCCTTTTTGTGTAAAAGTTTTGTTTGAAGAATGTCCAGGGCACGGTCAATCTCCGCTAAATCTTCCTTTGATGCATGTTGCAGCCGGCTTTGAAAACGGGATTCCACGATTGCAAAAGCCTCGTTCATCATCATTTCCCCTTCTTTGGAGAGGCGGATGTATTGTTTCCGTCTATCTTCCGAATCACTTATTTTTTCAATTAAATTCTTTTCGCTTAATTTTTTCAGTTCACGGCTCGTGTTAGGCATGGAGATATGATGACAGTCACTGATTTCACTTGGTGTAACAGGCTGACTGACGGTTATATATTCAAGAATTTTATATTGTACCGGCGTGATGGAATCGGATTTGGCGTTTTGTGTCAATTCGTGTGTGACTTGATGTACGGAAGTTGTAAATGTGACCATTTTTTCAAAAAGAGCTTTTTTGTCCATAACTTTCACCTCTTACTGAGAAGATATCAAAAATATTATCAAAATACAATTATCATTTGATAATAAAAAAGATGGTGTTATATGATATTTATCAAATGATAAGTAATAGGGGGTACGTCATGAACATGCTGGTCATCTACACATATCCAAATCATAAAAGCCTAAGCCATGCTTTTTTAGAAAAAGTCGTCAAGGGAAGTAAGGAGAACCCGAACATAAAGGGGCTGCAGGTCTTGGATTTATATGAAGAGGGCTTCAATCCGCTCTTGGAGTTCAATGAGCATAAACGAAGGCGTGATATGCATCGTGATCCTCAGTTTGAAAAATATAGAAATCAAATTATTTGGGCCGACAAGATTGTCTTTGTCTATCCGATCTGGTGGGGGAGGCCACCGGCCATGCTGATGGGATACATCGATCAATTATTTTCTGCGAATTTTGCCTACAGGGATAAAAAGGGCTTGTTCCCGGAAGGCCTTCTGAAAGGAAAGTCGGTCGTATGTGTGTCCACGATGAAGGGACCTGCAAAGTATCCGCTTCTCTGGTTGAATGATGCGCATAAAATATTGATGAAAAGAGCACTATTCAATTTTGTCGGAATCAAGAAGGTGAAGTTTTTCGAATTCGGTAATATGGAAAGCCCAAATGGGAAACAAACGCAAAAGCTAGAAAAGGTTTATCGGTATTTCAGGAAGGTGGCTAGCTAAGTTTTTACGGGATTAAAGAAGAACCCCATTCATGCATAATGAATGGGGGTGGCCGTATTCATGGTTTTGTTTTCACGATCCTCCATTTGTTCTTGATGAGGGTAAGGATCGTACAAATCACCAGGATCGTCAATGAAGCCAATCCGCTGAACCATATGCTTTGGAATTCACTTACATGAGGCTGGATGATGTATGAAGCCACAATCGCCAGGACCGCGCTTATCGGTATGTAATCAGCGACTTTTCCTTTACTGAATACGATAACCAGGATTGGAGCCAGCAATGCCGAATATATATTGCCTGAATAAAATAAGAGCTCCAATAGGTTTGGGGAATAGAAGAGTGTAGCAATGAAAACCAATCCTCCAATACAGATCGAAAGCAGGCAGGCCATCCTTATTTTTTGCTGGTCGCTTTTTTTTGTTTGTAATGGTTCAAGAATATTGGCTGCGATCAGGCTTACCAATGAATGCAGGCAGGCACCGAATGTTGAGGTGATTGCACTGATGGCGCAGAGAACAAAAAGGATGAAAAAGAATGGTGTCGTTATTTTATTTGCCAATCCAGCCAGAATCGAGTGTATATCAGTGAAGCCGCCCGTAAAGATTACCATAATGAACAGGGATGAAAAGGAGAGCGGGAATATGATCCATATAAGGCCGGATAAAGAGAATGTCAATCGAACCTTTTTCATTTCTATCATGAATAATCGCTGCCACGAAGTGAGGTCAAAGAAAAACTGGCCGAACCCGACAAGAAGTCCTGCAAAAAGAAAACTCCATAGATCATACTTATTGATTACGAGCATGTATGGATGGTATAGACGAATCCCATCATAAACAGGCTGAATCCCTTCCTTGACGAAAAAGTATAAAGGAATCAAGATAACTGCGGCAAACATGGATATGACCTGAAAAGCGGCGAATCCATGAATGAGCTTTAACCCGCCGAATCCAGCATAAAGGACACAGAAGGCGAAAAAAAAGAACAGCCCGACATAGAGGGGCGTATCGAAAAGAAACTGACATAGGGTGGACGCGGCCATTCCCTGAATGAATAAAATGTGTAAGCTGGTTATGACCAAGATCATGATCAATATCCAATATCCGAGGGGATGGAGCCGGGCTTTTAAATAGTCCCCGATGGTCAAGCCCTCGGGGAAATCCTGCCGGACCCTCTTCCCGATGAAGCTGAACATGAACAGGGCGATCGCTCCCATCAGGGCGTATCCGATCCCCCCGAAAACTCCATACTTCACCATTGATTCAGGGGAGGATAATATTGTGGTGCCTGTCACCCAGCGTGCCAGGAGGGAGATGATCCCCAAGCCCATCCCGATTTGAATGGGGCCTTGTACGTATTCTTGAAATGTACGTGATCGCAATGTTCATTTTCCTTTCTCGCGGAACTCCTTGGGCGTGATTCCCTCTATCTTCCGGAATAAAGTGCTGAAATAATGCTGGCTATTGAAACCCGATTTTTCAGCGACGTCTGATATGCTCCAGCTGGTGTTATTGGTCAAGGCCCTTTTTGCGGCCTTTATTCTATAGTGGATTAAATATTCCGAAAACGAAGTGCCGACTTCTTCATGGAATTTCCTGCTTAAATAAGTCGGATTGGTATGCACTTCACGGGCGATGTCCGAAAGGGAGAGTTTTTCGGCATAGTTTTCATGAATGAATGAAAGCGAATGGTGAATAAGTGTTGAATAGTTATGGGAAGATTCCCTTTTGTCATACTTGGCAAGGACTTTATGCAAATCGCTTTCTATTACAGGTTTCGTTAAATAATCAACCACGCCTATCCTGATGGATTGCTGGGCATAATCGAAACTTTGATGCGCGGTCACCATGATGATTTCGACTTCTTTGTTCAGCGCCCTTAGGTCTTCACCAAATTCAAGACCCGATCGGCCCGGCAGATTAATATCCAGGAAAGCGAGGTTGATTTTATGATTTTGGTTGAGGGTCAGTGCCTGACAGGCATCAGCAGCTTTGTGAAATTTCCAAAAAGGGTATATGGACTGAATCATATATTCCATTTGTTCAAGGACCAATGGTTCGTCATCAACTAATAATACATTCATCGCTCCGCCTCCTCCATTTTCCTATCAAAAACCAGCGGCCATGATACCTCTACCTTTGTTCCCGATTCATTGGAAGCTATATGCAATTGTGCACGGTCATTGAAATACAAATATAAACGTTTTTGGATATTATCGAGGCCATGGCCGCCATCGTCCGTAACGGAAGATTCATTTCCCATCAATCCATTGTCCGCCACTTCCAGATACACCATCTGCGATTCCAGATAGAACCGGATATGCAGCAGGGCTTCACCCACTTTTTTTTCCAACCCGTGTTTAAATGAATTCTCCACCAAGGTCTGGAGAATGAAGGGCGGGACCAGTGCGGTTGATAACGGTTCCGGGCACTCCATATCAATCTTGAGCCGATCACCGAAGCGAAGGGTCTGGATGTCGAGATAATGCTGGGTATACTGGATTTCCTGGGAAAGGGGGATCAATGGTTCCGATGCTTTATACTTGAATTTCAGGAATTGCGAAAAAGCCTCTAAGGCCCGTATCAATTCTGCCGTCCTGTTCAGGCGGGCCAAGCCCAGAATGACATTCAGGGTATTAAACAAGAAGTGAGGCTGGATCTGCTGGTTCAATTTATTATATTGTGCTTCTTGCAGTGCTTGCTCCAGGCGGATCTCCTTGTTTTTATTTTCAAGAAGATCGATCCTTTTCTCGAATATGAATAGAAATAAAAGAGCGATAGCTCCCATGATGGGAGCTAAAATGAAGAGCATGATAATTAACGTGAATCCCTCGTAACTTAGCATGGAGAACCTCTGCTTGTTATATTTTTAAATAACTTGAATGATTCTGTTTATTAGTATCATACTAAAGACCCCTCCGGAAATCTACAGCTTAAGACACAATGTGACAAGCCACTTGATGGTTTTGTGCCGATCGTTTCAGTTCGGGCAGCTGTGTTTTGCAGATATCCTGTACAAACGGGCACCGTGTATGGAAGCGGCAGCCGTTTGGCGGGTCGATGGGTGACGGGACATCACCCGTCAATAGGATCCGTTCTCTTTCATGTACAGGATTCGGTACTGGGATGGCCGATAGCAATGCCCTTGTATATGGATGCTGCGGCTGTTCGAAAATGGACTTTTTATCAGCTATTTCGACTATTTTTCCGAGATACATGACCATGACCCGATCCGAGATATGTCTGACCACACCTAAATCATGCGAAATGAAAAGAAAGGTAAGGTCGAATTGGCGCTGCAAGGATTTTAATAAATTCAGCACTTGGGCTTGAATGGAGACATCCAGAGCAGATACAGCTTCGTCACATATGATCAATTTGGGGTCCACGGCCAGAGCCCGCGCAATCCCGATCCGCTGCCTCTGGCCGCCGCTGAATTCATGCGGGTATCTTTCCATGGATTCAGGTCTCAGCCCGACATGTCCCAATAATTCTTCAATCCGGCTCTTCCGGTTTTCTTTAGGGACTACATTTTGGATCGCCAAAGCTTCCCCGAGAATTCTGCCGATCGTCTGTCTTGGGTTGAGGGAGGCAAAGGGGTCTTGAAAAATAACCTGCAGATCCTTCCTGGTACGCCGCATTTCTTTTTTGCCTAAACTCAGTAAATCCCTATCCTGAAAGTGAATGCTCCCGCTCGTCGGTTCATCCAATCGAAGGATGGCCCTTCCGGTAGTCGATTTCCCGCAGCCGGATTCGCCGACGATGCTTAAGGTTTCACCCTGTTTGATATCGAAGGTAATGTCATCAACGGCTTTTACATGATTGATGGTCCTTCCGAAAAATCCTCCCTTGATCGGAAAATATTGCTTCAATTGATCCACTTTAAGCAGAACCTTTTTTTCTGCAGCTGGTACACCCATCATTAAATCCCCACCTTCTCTTGAGCGTCATATGCCTTCTCCCATTGGGGGGTGAACATCCAGCAGCTGATCTCCGTGCTTGGGCCGATGGCCTGGAGATCCGGTACGGCTTGTTCACAAATGCTCTTCGCATGTGCACAGCGGGGAGCGAAGCTGCATCCCTTGGGCATGTTGTAAGGGCTTGGAACGGTCCCGGGAATTGTGGTCAGTTCTTCCTGGTCCATGTCCAGACGGGGAAGGGAGTTCAATAAACCAATGGTGTAAGGATGTTTAGGGTTTGTGAATATTTCCTTGGCCAAGGTGTATTCAACGATTTTCCCTGCGTACATGACAGCGACCCGATCACAGGTTTCGTATACGACGCCCAAATCATGTGTAATCAAAATGACAGCCGTCCCGAAATCCTTTTGCAGCGTCTTGATCAGTTCGAGGATTTGGGCCTGGATTGTCACATCCAGTGCTGTTGTAGGTTCATCGGCTATTAAAACCTCAGGGTGGCAGGCAAGTGCCATGGCAATCATGACCCTTTGCCTCATTCCGCCGCTTAGCTCATGCGGCTCCTGTTTTGCCCTCTTTTCAGGTGAAGGGATCCCGACGAGCCGAAGCATGTCGACGGCTTTATCCCATGCTTCCTTTTTTCCCAGCTTTTGATGGAGCCGGATCGCTTCCGCAATTTGCTCGCCCGCTGAATATACGGGATTCAATGACGTCATCGGCTCCTGAAAAATCATCGAAATTTCATTCCCGCGTATGGACCGCATCTGTTTTTCAGACTTCGTAAGCAGATCCTCCCCTTTAAAAAGGATGCTGCCGCCGGCAATCTTGCCGGGTGGCGATGGAATGAGCCTTAACAATGAGAGCGATGTTATGCTTTTCCCGCTTCCCGACTCCCCGACGATTCCAAGCGTTTCCCCTTTATTGAGGGAGAAACTGATCCCATTGACTGCTTTACTCGTTCCTTCATCAGTGAAAAAGTGAGTATGCAGATTTTTTACCTCCAGTATTTTATCAGCATCCTGATTCATCATCATACCTCCTTAGTTCAAGTCTATTCTTTTGTTAAAGTACCGATAGAGGACATCCACTGCCAAGTTCATGAATACGAAGATGACGGAAGCGATGAGGACCCCGCCTTGGACCATCGGCAAATCCCTCGTCCTGATTGCATCGACGATCAATCTTCCAAGTCCATTGATGGCAAAAACGGACTCTGTCAATACCGTGCCGCCAAGGAGTGCACCGAACTGGAGGCCAACGACGGTAATGACTGGGATGAGCGCATTTTTCAGGCCGTGTTTATAAATGATGATATATTCTTTCAATCCTTTGGCTCTCGCGGTCCGGATGTAGTCCTGGCGAACGACTTCAAGCATGCTCGACCTGGTCATCCTGGCAACGATGGCCGCTCCGCCGGCCCCGAGGGTTATGGCAGGGAGAATCATGTGGCTGAAGGTTCCCCAACCTGAAACCGGAAACAAATGAAGGTTCACGGAAAAGAAGTAGATAAGCATGAGGCCCAGCCAAAAACTAGGTAACGAGATTCCCAATAAAGCAACGATCATGATGGAAATGTCAGCTGCCGAGTATTGCTTGGTGGCCGAGATGATTCCTGCGATCATTCCAAGCACAACGGTTATGAATATGCTGGCAAGTGCCAGTTCAAGGGTGATGGGCAAGCGGACCATGATTTCGTCCAAAACTGGGCGGCTGCTTCGGAGTGATTCCCCAAAATCACCTTGAACGGCATGAAGGACATAGTCAACATATTGATAGAGGATTGGACGATCCAAGCCAAGCTCATGCCGCAGCGACTCAATCGTTTCTTTAGTCGCTCCTTCACCTGCAAGCAGTGTTGCCGGATCTCCCGGGACCATTTGCATGATGAGGAAAACAACAAGACTTACTCCCAGTAATACCGGTATCGTTTGAAGTACCCGCCGGATAATGAATACGAACATTTTCTCTCCTCCTTATTTTTTCATTCTTGGATCAAGGGCATCTCTAAGTCCATCCCCGAAGATGTTGAAACCAAGTACCAGTGTTGATATCGCTATCCCCGGAAACAAAGCGATGTGGGGGGCACTGAACAAATAATCCCGTCCGCTGCTCAGCATCGCTCCCCATTCTGGTGAGGGCGGCTGGGCTCCCAGTCCCAGGAATGACAATCCGGCTGCCGACAGAATGGCCGTTGCCAGACGTAATGTAGCTTGTACGATGACCGGTGATAGAATATTCGGAAAAATATGCTTGCATATGATCGTGAAGTCAGTCGCTCCCAATGCACGAATGGCATCGATATATTCCAGCTTCCTGACTGACAATGTGGAACCCCGTACAATCCGGGCAAACATCGGTATCGAAAAGACGCCGACCGCTACCATTACATTGATCAAGCTCGGACCAAGGGCACTAATGATGGCAAGAGCAAGCAGTATTCCCGGGAAAGCCAGCAGCACATCGACAATCCTCATAATGACGGTATCGATCCATTTTCCGTAATAACCAGCTGCTAACCCGAGGAGTATGCCAATGAACGCCCCGAAGAAAACAGAGACAAACCCAACCGTTAATGAAAGCCGTGTTCCATATAACAATCTGCTTAAAATATCCCTTCCCTTATCATCCGTACCCATCCAATGTTCGGCTGATGGAGTCTGGAGTTTGTTGACCAAATCAATTTCATAGGGATCCTGCGGGGAGATCAAAGGGGCAAAGATAGCCAATAAAATATAAAAAAGTACGATGTACCCGCCTACCAATGCCAATTTATTTCGCTTGAATTTTTTATAAAAGGCTTTCCAGTGTCTTAGTTTCGGAGATTTTCTTTCTTTTACATTCAATTCGGTATTATTGATGACGACCTCTGGCTTCATTGGATTTCCTCCTTTTCTTTCATTCAATTTATTCAAAAAAAGGATTGAAGTAAATATGATGCGGAAAAGCAGTAAAGATAATTAAAAAAAGAGTAAAGATTCTGAAAATATAAAATTCGGTTTTTTTTTATAATTTACAGTAAGCCCGATGTACTCATAGCTGTAAGTTACTTGGAGAAACAAAGGCAGGTTAAAAAGGGAGGAAATAGAATGAGAAAAGGTATGATTGGGTTGCTTTTTGCTTCTTTATTAGGCATCTCATCCGTTTTATCAGGGTGTGCAACAGAAGAAACCGGCAGTAAGGAAACAGTAGAAAAAGCGAAAGAAGGAGGTACGCTGATCGTCGCGCGCTTATCTGACGCGACCACACTTGACCCCCATTTCATAACAGACATTCCATCTGCAAACGTCGTTTATGAAAAGGTTTATCAAACATTGGTCGTTCCTGACAAGAACATGGATCCTAAACCGCTGCTCGCAAAAGAGTGGAAACAACTGGATGATGTCACTTGGGAGTTTAAATTGCAGGAGGGAGTCAAATTCCATGATGGAGCTCCATTCAATGCCGAAGCGGTGAAAACCAATTTCGACAGGGTACTGGATCCGGCAACAGCTTCTCCGCAGGCTGGTAAATTGGAAATGATCAAGGCAATTAAAGTGATTGACGAAACGACCGTACAATTCAAGCTGAAATATCCTTATGCTCCGCTGTTATCGATTTTAGTGAGTAATGAAGGAAGCATCATCAGCCCTAAAGCGATTAAGGAAAATAGTGACAAACTGGCTCAAAACCCCGTTGGGACAGGGCCATTCGTTTTTAAATCGTGGAAGCCTGGTGAGGAAATCGCCCTTTCGAAAAACAAGGACTATTGGGGGGATAAGCCTAAGATTGATGGGGTGGTATTCAAGGTGGTCCCTGAAGATGCCACGAGGATTGCGATGATTGAAACGGGTGAAGCGCATGTGACCGATCAAGTGCCAGTGACGGAGATTGATAGGATCGAAGCGTCGGGCACGATGGATTTATATCGCACGGAGGGACTTGCCGTTGAATACTTAAGCTTCAATGTTAAGAAAAAGCCCTTTGATGATGTAAGGGTACGTAAGGCGGTCGCTCATGCCATCGAGGTCGATTCCATCATCAAAGGGGTTTATAACGATGTCGGCACGAGGGCAAATTCAACAATGAGTCCAAAGGTGTTTGGTTATGATCCGGATATAAAAGGCTATGACTATGATATTAATGAATCTAAGAAGCTCTTGACTGAAGCGGGAGTCAAGGATGGTTTGGAGTTTACCCTGACGACGAGTGACCGTAAGGAAAGGATCAATATGGCCGAGGTGATTCAATCCCAGTTAAAAGGAATTGGAATTAAGGTCAAGATTCAAGTCCTTGAGTATGGGGCTTACATTGATGCGACAGCCAAGGGCGAGCACCAGGTATCGATAGGCGGCTGGGGCAATGCTACCGGGGATGGAGATTATAATCAATTCAATCTATTCAATAGTAAATCCCAAGGTGCTGCGGGAAATAGTTCATTCTATAGCAATCCGGAAGTGGATAAATTGATTGAAAATGCACGTAAAGAATCGGATGGCGATAAACGTAAGGAACTATATTCGAAGGCACAGGCAATTGAAAGAGAAGAAGTTCCATATGTTCCTATCCGTAACTATGAACACTTGGCCGTGTATGGCGGGACAGTTAAAGGACTTTGGCTGAATCCGGCAAATTATTTAATGCTTGATGACGTAACCGTGAAGTAGGAATTCATCACAAAAGGAAGGCAGCATAAGGATGTTATGCTGTCTTCTCAATTAGGAGGGGAAAGTATGATAGATTTACTGCTAATCCATGGGACCGTCATTACCATGGATCAAAACAGGAGAATTCTGCAAGATGGCGCCGTAGCCATACATCAAGGAAGGATATTAGCTGTAGATGCGACCGAAAAACTGAAATCGAAGTATGAGGCAGTAAAAGTCATCGATTGCAGCCATCAGTGCATATTGCCCGGATTGATAGATGTTCATGGGCATGGGGGACATTCCATGTTCAAAACGATTGCCATGGAGAATATTGATTTTTGGATGCCGATCATGACGAATACGTACAAGCATTTTGTAACGGATGAGTTTTGGTATTACGAAGGAAAGCTATCCGCCCTTGAGAGATTGAAGGCTGGCGTGACGACTGGGGTGAGCGTGTTAGGATCCATGCCGCGGTCCGATGAACCGATTTTCGCCATCAATCATGCAAAGGCATACGCCGAAGTGGGAATCAGGGAAGTGGTATGCACGGGTCCTTGCAATCCTCCATGGCCCCATTCATTCAGCCGGTGGATCGATGGAAAGAGAGTGGTAAAGGAAGTTACCTATGAAGAAGTGCTACAGGGGGCCGAAGCGGTGATCGAGGCGCTGAACCATGCAAATGAGGACCGTACGAGAGCCTTCATTACACCATTTGTCATCGTTACATCGGTGGATCCCTCCAATCCGACATCTCCTGACAGGCTTTATGGGCTTACTGATCATGACCTGTATCAAGCGAAGAAAATAAGGGAGATTGCCAGGAAATATAACACACGCATTCACTCTGATGCCTTTGGCGGGATGATCCATTTAGCGATACAGGATAAGGAAAATGCCCTATTGGGTCCGGATGTCCATCTACAGCACTGTCGGGGCATTTCCTTCGATGAAGCAAGAATACTGGCAGAAACAGGTACCAACGTCAGTGCATCACCTGGATTTGGCCAGGTTCATGCCCGTACCCCGGTAACTGAATTATTGGAGATGGGTGCAACTGTGGCAATCTCCACGGATGGGACGTCCCCTTCGACAAGTTTCGATATGTTTCAGGCAATGAGGAAAACACAGTTCGTTCACCAGGCCGCCCTTAGGGACTACTATTATTTACCGCCAGGCAAGCTGTTGGAAATGATCACGATAGATGCTGCGAAATGCATTGGCTGGGATGATGAAATAGGCTCCCTCGAGATCGGGAAAAAAGCGGATGTCATTACGGTCAATCTTAATCAGCCTCACCTGACCCCTGAATTCATGCATGTTCACCGGCTTGTATTTCAAGCTGTGGCGAATGATGTGGAGCATGTCATCGTGGATGGGAAATTGATCATGGAAGGCAGGAATGTACGGACGGTCCATGAAAGTACAGTGATTGATGAAGCGAATGAGGAGGCCTTTTCAACGATAAAGCGTGCAGGGCTCGAAAAGTATATGCAGCCGACTAAATATTTCTGGGGCCATGCCAGGGCCTATGTTGATGAAAAGCGATATGACGAACACGAGCACGCTGCCGCGAAAAGTGAAAGGGGAATAAGATGAAAACCAAACTTAAAGGAAGATATGTAATCGGGTATGATGGGTGCGATCATGTCATTTTGGAAAACGCGGAGATCGTTTATGAAAAAGACACGATTTTGTATGTCGGAAAAAATTATCCAGAAGAAGTGGACGAGGTAATGGATGCCGGTAATGCGATTATCAGTCCCGGGTTCATAGATTTAAATGCATTAGGGGACATTGACCATGATATTTTACATTTTGAAGCCGGTGCCGACAGACAGAAAAACCTTCTTTGGTCGGAGAATTATATAAAAAGCGGACATCCCGAATTAATGACCAAGGAAGAAGAAGCGTTTAAATCACTATATGCTTATTCACAGCTCATACTGCATGGCGTGACGACGGCGATGCCCATTACTTCCGTCTTTTATAAAAGCTGGGCTGAAACCTATGATGAATTGGCAGCTGCCGCAGAACATGCCGCTGGCTTGGGGTTAAGGATTTACCTTGGCCCGAGTTTCCAATCAGGAATGAGAGCCGTCCAGCCTGACGGGAAAATCAAACTGCATTGGGATGAAAAAGCCGGTGAAGCGGGGTTACGGAAAGCGGTCGAGTTTGTGGAAAAGTTCGATGGAGCCCATGAAGGCATGGTCAGGGGGATGCTTGCTCCAGAACGGATTGAGTCTCAAACGGCCGATCAATTAAAACAGATTAAATATTACAGCGAAAAATTGAATGTACCCATTAAGCTTCATGCTGCACAAGGAAGTTTTGAATTCAGCACCATCTGGGAAGCCCATCATGTTACACCGATCAGATATTTGTATGACCTTGGCTTTCTCGGTCCAAGAACAGGGATCCCGCACGCCCATTTTATTTCAGGATACAGCAAAGCGAAATATGGCCACGGTGATGACTTGGCGCTGCTTGCGGAAACGAATACAACGGTGATCCATTGCCCGCTGATTATCGGGAGGCATGGGGAAGCGTTAGAATCTTTTGCCAAATATAAACGGGCTGGGATCAATATAGCCCTTGGAACGGACACATTCCCTCCTGATATGTTCCAGAACGTCAGGACAGGCAGCATGCTCTCACGGCTGGCGGCAGGAGAAACGGAAGGCTCTGTCTATGCCGATTTCTTCCGGTCAGCCACACTGGATGCGGCCGCTTTTCTTGGCAGGAACGATCTAGGTCGCATCGCCGCGGGGGCCAAGGCGGATATCATCGCGATTGACCTGGACGGTTTCCATATGGGGGTAATCGATGATCCGATTCGAACCATGTTCGCAAGCGGATCCGGGAGGGACGTTAAATTATCGATCATCAATGGAAAGGTGGTCATGAAGGATCAAATAATCCCCGACCTTGATTTAACGGAAATCAAATATAAGGGGCAGCAATATTTCAATAAGATGAGAAGAGGCTATATGGAAAGGGACTATCAGGAGCTTCCCGAGAATGAATTGTTTAAGCCATCATTCAAGGTCGTTGAATCGGTAAGCGCTACAGAAGCCATTTGTGAAAACAAGTAAAGAAAATGAAAAACATAGTAAAGATATTCGAAAAAAATAGTCAGAATATTTCCTATAATTAGATAAATGTTCAAAAAATGAAATTGGGAGGTAGAAGACCATGGGGGTAAAACGTGGGGCAGGAAAGCTTTTTCTAGTCATGATCATGGCTATCATCATTACGGGCTGTTCTTCTAACAATGACGTAAGCACAACAGAAAGTGATTCGAACAAAGCATCAA
This sequence comes from Peribacillus sp. AS_2, assembly GCF_026891895.1. Classification (NCBI taxonomy): domain Bacteria; kingdom Bacillati; phylum Bacillota; class Bacilli; order Caryophanales; family Bacillaceae; genus Peribacillus; species Peribacillus sp. AS_2. The sequence continues at coordinate 32,411 of NZ_JAPTGA010000023.1, read as the reverse complement.
ACGGAGGGGGTACATTGGTCATTGCCCGCCTATCCGACGCTGAGAATTTAGATCAGCAGTTCATGTCCACGATTAACGCCGCTAGCGTCACTCACCATAAAATCTATGAAGGTCTTGTACAGCGGGATGAGAATAGTGAGATACAGCCAATGCTAGCAGAAAAATGGAAGCAAATAAATGACAAGACCTGGGAATTCAAGCTTAGGGAAGATGTAAAGTTTCATGATGGCACACCATTTAATGCAGATGCGGTAAAGAAGACGTTTGATCGACTATTGGATCCGGCGGTCGCTTCTCCCAGAGCGGTAGTATTCGATATGGTGAAAGAGGTGAAACCGGTTGATGAATTTACCGTGCAATTCATTCTGAAGGAACCTTTTTCCCCTCTCCTTTCCATATTGGCGAATCACGAGGGCGGAATCATCAGTCCGAAAACGATTGAAAAGTACGGCAAAAAGATTATCCAGGAACCGAATGGAACCGGTCCTTTCGCTTTTGATTCATGGTCCCCAGGCCAGGAAATCACATTGACGAAAAACGACAGCTATTGGGGAGACGAGCCAAAAGTGGACAAGGTCATCTTCAAGGTCGTCCCGGAAGACTCCACGAGGATATCGATGATAGAAACCGGTGAAGCGCATATCGCCGAGCCGCTTCCTGTAGCGGTCATGGACCAGGTGGAATCATCACCGTCAATGGATGTTTACCGCAGTGAAGGGTATGGTACCGAATATTTAGGGTTCAATGTCAATAATGAACCGTTCAATGATGAAAGGGTCCGTAAAGCCATTGCCCATGCCATTGAGATGGACTCGATTATAAAGGGTGTCTTCAATAATGTGGGAGTAAAGGCGAACTCCTTGATGGGCTCTAAAGTATTCGGGTACAACGAAGATCTCGAAGCCTATGATTACAACTTAAAGGAAGCAAAGAAACTGATGGCCGAAGCAGGATATTCAAAAGGCTTGGATGCGACCATCCTGACAATGGACAGTAAAGAAAGAGTCAACTTGGCTGAGGTCCTTCAATCCCAACTGAAAGGGATCGGGATTAATTTGAAAGTGCAGGTCATGGAGTACGGTTCATTCGTGGAACAAGTGAATAAAGGACAATCAAAAATGTTCATCATCAGTTGGAGAAACGCGACCGGGGATGCTGATTATAATCAATATAACCTTTTTCATACGGAGTCACAGGGAGCGGCAGGTAACACATTCTTTTACAGCAATCAAAAGGTTGATCGTTTAATAGATGCCGCCAGGAAGGAAAAAGAAGAAGGGAAACGCAAAGAACTATACGCAGAGGCACAGGAAATCGAAATGGCTGACACCCCGTACATCCCTGTAAGGGTCATAGAAAATGTTGCTGCAGTCGCCAAAGAAGTAAAAGGATTTTCAATCAGCCCTTCAGGCTACCTGGAGATAAATGACGTAACGATCAAGTGAGCAGTGTGTAGAGGAGAGGGGTTAGGAGTCTGAGGAATGATTCTTTCTTGTAATCCTCATTGGAAGGGATTTGCGAAACTCCTGCCGAATTACTGGCTAGCCGAGAACCCCACAGGCGCTTGCTTTGATGCGGCTTGGCAGACAGTCGGCGGAAAGGGAGCGGATCTCTTCAATCAATTGAACTTTTAAAAAAACTGCAGGCAAACTGAGTTTTCATCGAGTCGTCTTAAGTCTGAAAGGGTTCATCCATTAGGGTGAGCCTTTTTCTTTGGCACAATAAGTAAAAATAACATAAAAACGAGTAAAAATACTGAAATTATTTGTTGATCTTTAAAACTATAATGAAAGTGATGCATAGTCAATCTGGAATGAAAGGGTGAGTGTAATGTCTCAATCGTATTGGTTAACGAATGTCCGCTTGGAAAATGGTTTTATTTATAATGAAAATGAAACGATCACCGGCACTGAAACCGGCAATTACCACATCAAGATTGAAAGTGGGAAAATTTCTTCCATTTTATCGGCGAAGGAATCGATAACGGATCAGGATCCGCAGCATGATGTTCACGGTCTCCTGATGGTTCCCTCGTTTAAGGAAATGCATATCCACATTGATAAAACGTACTATGGCGGTCCGTGGAAGGCTTGCATGCCTGCCATTAATGGCGTGAAAACCCGGATAGAGGAAGAGCAGGTCTTGCTGCCCGAATTATTGCCTACCGCTAAAGTCAGAGCAGAGAAAATGCTCGATTTATTATTGAACTTCGGATCTACCCATATACGCACACATTGCAACATCGACCCCGTCATCGGACTGAAGAACTTGGAAGCGACCATTCAGGCACTGGAAGGGTATAAGGATAAATTGACGTATGAGATCGTCGCATTCCCACAGCATGGACTTTTACGCAGCGATTCCGTTCGGTTAATAAGGGAGGCCATGAAGAATGGGGCGAATCTGGTAGGAGGTGTGGACCCCGCCACCATTGATGAAAACATAGAGCGGTCACTTGAAACGATCATGGATATCGCGGTTGAATCCAATTCAGATATCGATGTCCATTTACATGATCCGGATCAACTTGGTCTCTTCACCATGCAGCGACTTGCTTCAATGACGGAAGACGCAGGCTGGCAAGGAAGGGTCACGGTTAGCCACGCCAGCGGGTTGGCAGATCTTTCAGTCCCGGAGGCTACGGGCATAGCCGAAAGGTTTTCGGAAACAGGAATATCGATTACATCCACAGTGCCCATCTTCAGAACGATCCCCATCCCCCTGCTTCATGAAAAAGGGGTGAAAGTGGAATTGGGTAATGACAGCATCACTGATCATTGGACACCCTTTGGCATCGGGGACAATCTGGAAAAGGCCGGTCGCCTTGCCGAGAGGTTTCGCATGATTGAAGAACGTTCCTTGGCGCAAAGCCTGCAATTCATAACAGGAGGGAAGACCCCATTAAACCAAGACGGGGTCAAGGCGTGGCCTAATGTCGGGGATGAGGCGAATATCGTGTTGCTTGAAGCCAGCTGTTCTGCGGAAGCGGTGGCTAGAAGGGCGAAGCGTGCGGCAGTCATCTTCAGGGGCAATGTTGTTAGCGGATCCATTTCATCTTTTGAGACGACAGGTGTTTAATCTTTTAATAAAGAGAGTGATTGGATGAATGAAGCATACTGGCTTACAAACGTTACGCTTGATAGTGGATTTGTTTTTGAGAATGAACGAATTGATCGGACGAAAACAGCTACATACAACATGTATATAAAAAATGGGATCATAGAGGATTTGCAATTGGCTTCAACTTTGCCTTTGAAAACGGATGGTCCTGTTCACGACGCGAGAAAGCTGCTTGCACTTCCTCCTTTTAAAGAGATGCATAACCATCTCGACAAGACGTATTTAGGACTGCCATGGAAATCATGCACTCCGGTTCCGAACTTAATCGAACGCTTAAAATTAGAAGCAAAAGAGCTTGCAGAACTGGCTGAAACTGGACAGCTCCGGGCTGAACGGATGCTTCAACTATTGTTAAGCGGCGGGGCAACGCATGTAAGGACGCATGTAAATATCGATCCATACATTGGTATGAAGAACTTGGAAGAGATTCAACGTGCACTATATCGTTTCAAAGGGAAAATGACATACGAGATCGTGGCTTTCCCGCAGCACGGACTGCTAAGAACGAATTCAAAAGGGTTGATGAGACAAGCGATGAAAGAAGGGGCGTCCTTGGTGGGCGGCCTGGATCCTGGCGGGGTGGATAATAATATAGAAGCTTCCCTGTATGAAATGGTCGATTTGGCTGTTGAATTTGATGCAGATATTGATATTCATATACATGATCCCGGTCACCTTGGTTTATATACGATCAAGAAACTGGCTTCTTTGATCGATGAAGCAGGGTGGAAGAACAGAGCGGCCATCAGTCATGCTTTTGCACTTGGTGATGTTTCAATAGGAGAATCGAATGAACTGGCCAGTGAATTATCAAACCTGGGGATAGCGATCATGTCTACAGTTCCGATCAACCGGGTCATGCCCCCGATTGATTCACTGCATGAGAAAGGTGTCCATGTTGCTCTCGGCTGCGATGGCTTTTACGACTCCTGGTCCCCATTCGGTACTGGGGATATGCTGGAAAAGGCAGGCCGATTGGCTGAGAGGTATAACTGGAAGGACGAGTATGCATTGTCTCAATCGCTCCAATTCATTACGGGCGGAGTCAAGACATTGGACGATGAAGGAAATCGTTTATGGCCGAAAGCGGGAAATGACGCAAGTATGGTTTTTGTGGATGCATCATGTGCTGCCGAAGCAGTTGCCAGGAGATCTACGCGGGCTGCGGTCATGGTCGATGGAAACCTGGTTTATGGCGGACTTGATCGCGAATCTGCCTTGAAGTCGAATTGAAGATATGGTTCAAGAAGGGAGAAGATCATGAATAGAATCTATTGGTTAAAGAATGTTCGTTTGGAATGTGGTTATCGGAAAGAGAATGAAAGAGTTACAGGAACGATCACCGGGTTATTTCATCTGTTGATGGAGGATGGCAGGATCACGAAGATAGTCAAAGATGGGGAAGCCATACATGATGATTTACCAGTGGAAGATGCAAAAGGATTGCTGGCGCTTCCATCCTTCATTGAAAAGCATGTCCATCTTGATAAGACGCTGATGGGGGATGTTTGGAGAGCGTGCACTCCTTCTTCAAGTGTCATTGAACGCTTTGAAAATGAGAAGAGGGTTCTGCCTTCCATTGCAACAAGCACATGTAAACGTGCAGAATCTTTACTGGAAATCCTGTTAGCTTCCGGATCTGTACATATTCGGACTCATGTTGATATCTATCCGGAAGCGGGTTTGCAAAACTTAGAGCAAGTTCAACAGGCGCTTGCTGGCTATTCCAATCGACTCAGTTCAGAAATCGTCGCATTTGCGCAGCACGGTTTGCTGCGGTCCGGCTCTGTCAAGCTTGTCAGGGAGGCATTGCGAAACGGAGCAGGAATCGTTGGGGCGGTGGATCCGGCCACTGTCGATAACAATATTGAAGCATCGCTCGTGCAATTGATGGATTTAGCAGTGGAAGCTAATGCTGATGTGGACTTGCATTTACATGATCCCGGCCATCTGGGCACGTTCACCATGAAACGTTTGGCAGCTCTGACCAAGCAAGCGGGCTGGGAAGGAAGGGTGGCATTAAGCCATGCGTTCGGAATCGGGGACGTATCCAGGGAAGAAGCCTATGAACTGGCTGACATTCTTAGGGAGGCGGGGATTTCCATCGTCACCAGTGTCCCGATCAACAGGCAGATGCCCCCTGTTGATTTATTGCATGAAAGAGGGGTTGAAGTATCAGTAGGAAATGATAATATCTTTGATGTATGGTCACCTCTTGGGAATGGTGACATTTTGGAGAGGGCAGGAAGGCTCGCAGAACGTTTCAAATGGATTGATGAAGTCTCGCTTTCCCGGACACTCGGATATATAACTGGCGGAAAAACCCCATTGGATGATAAGGGTAACCAGGCATGGCCGAAAGTTGGGGATGCCGGAAGTCTGGTGTTAATTGACGCAAGCTGTTCTGCAGAGGCAGTTGCCAGGCGTTCGGAACGTAAAGCGGTCATTTACAAGGGGAACTTGGTTTCCGGTTCACTATATAAACAAAAGCAGTCCATTGAACGGTAGGGCTGAACCAAAAAAGGATTTCTGGATATTTCCGGATTTCCTTTTTCGTTTTTGGCGGCTTCCGTGTACTTTTATTTACATATGTTATATGCTGTGGAAGTGATTTTTTTTGGCTATATGAATTAGCCCCCCAGTCTTTATCATTATTATATTTTAAAACGCTCTGCTTGCCTGCCTTGCATCCTTTATCCAAGCAAACAAATTAGCAGGGAGCTGAAGTCTTTGTTACTATTAATGGGAACGTTATCATTTCCCATGCATCTGCAAAGGTCATATGACATAAATCATGTGTCCAGCAATGCAGCAGCGGACCATCCGGGACCGCGTCTATTAACATGGTGCTGTCCTTTCGCCATTTTCAAGGGAAGGACAAGTGAAATTCACCATGAGTTTGAAAAGTATCATGTTCAAAGGAGATGGAATCTATGAAAAGTTGGAGATCTTCTGTGACTCTATTTTCTTCTTTTCAATGGTTGTTTTTTATTTTTGCAAATACGGTAGTTGTGCCCATATCGATTGGCGCAGCTTTTGATCTTCCTCCCAATGTTACGGAAATGACCATGAGAAGCTCGCTCATTTTCACGGGGATTGCTTGTGTGTTTCAGGGGTGGAAGGGGCATAAGTATCCGCTTATGGAAGGTCACTCCGGTCTATTGTGGGGAGTGATGCTTAATTTAGGTTTATCTGCACCATCCATAGGTCTCGGTTATGCTGAGATAGGAGGGGGCATAGCTACTGGCCTCATTGCGGCGGGTGTCGTGACCCTCATTATTTCTGCCTTCAACCTGATTTCTCATGTCCAGAAGATTTTCACTCCCATGGTCATGACGGTTTATTTATTCCTTTTGACGTTCCAGCTCATTTTTGTCTTCTTTAAGGGGATGCTGGGGATTACGGAGAATGGCGAAATCAACATCCCGGTCAGTTTCCTATCAGTGGGGATTGTACTTCTAGTCAGTATATTAAAAATAAAAGGACCAAGGACAATAAGCAATTTCTCCATATTGATCGGGATTATAGTGGGATGGATTTTTTACGAGCTACTATTTCCGGTGGCCGGGGGAGAAATGGGATCGACGGGTGCCGCTTTTTCATTTTTCCCATTAGGTGCTCCAAACCTTCAATTCGGGATCATAGCGATTTCCTTTTTTGCAGGATTGCTGAATTTGTGCAACACGTTTGCTTCCATTCAGGCTGCATCGGAATTAATCGGTGATGAAGCTGAACACAAGCAGTATCGAAATTCTTTATTCATGACTGGCGGATTTACCATTTTCGCTCCGCTGCTTGGCCTTGTTCCATATACACCTTTTACTTCATCGATTGGATTTTTGCAGAGCACTCAAATCTATGAGCGGAAGCCCTTCTTGCTTGGAGGCATGTTATTGACCATAATCGGGCTCATTCCCCCTTTCATCTCTTTCCTGGCCACGATGCCGATAACAGTCGGGAATGCAGTATTGTTCGTTGCGTACCTTCAGCTGTTCGGTACGGCTTTCAACAGCGTCAAGGGTCAGAATTTCACTTCAGACACGATATTCAGGCTTGCCGTACCAGTATTGATTGGCGTGAGTTTGATGAATGTCCTGCCTACTGCATTTTCGAACCTGCCCGCGTTATTACAGCCCTTTTTGACGAATGGGCTCATAATGGGAGTATTGATATCAATCGTGCTGGAAAAATCGGTCAACTGGACTCGTTATGAACAACTGCATAACTAATGGGACTTTGATTGAAAAGGGCTATACATAAAGGGAAACGACAATGCTAATTGAAGAGGCGATCATGAAAACCGGAAGGGTATTACCCTTCCGGTTTTCTGTTTTTTCATGGGTCTTTTAATGGGAAATGGGCGTTGTAATCAGTAGCAATACCCACTCCCTTTACATATTTTGTTGGAGGGAATACTTGACGTGGTGTTAATTCCCTGACCATTTCGTTCTGGCTTCCCTATCTAATCTAAGCTCTACCTTATAAATAATAAACGGAGGTTATATAAAATGTATGAATTTCAAAATCAATTGCAAAATCTGAATGTCGATGATTTCCAGGTGACTCAGCCAGTTCCTTGGGAGCAAAACCAGTATAGTTTGGATGATTCGTCCCGGCAATTCATTGGTGTGGGCGGCTTTGGTTGTTTTGGCTGTTTCTTGTGCTTCGGTTGCTTTGGTTGCGGCGGTCGCTGTGGACGCTGTGGTGGATGCGGACGTTGCGGAGGGTGCGGCGGTCGTTGCGGGGGGTGCGCCGGTCGTTGCGGACGTTGCGGCGGTTAAGGTTTCAGGTCTTCTAAAGAAAAGTCCCTGCGGTGCAGCAGGGACTTTTCTTTATTGCATTAGACATAAGAGACAAATTGTCGTACATAGGATGATAGTGAATTGATGAAGCAGAACTTAGAATGCTTCGGGTTAGGAGGAGCGGAATGGTGAATTTGACCCCTTCTATGCGTTTGAAAGTGAAAAGGGATACGTTTTTTCTTCCGGAACCAAACAGAGGAGTGTATTTCAGGAATAACATAAGTTCGTTCCGTATGGAAGGCAGCTCGATCGTCCAGTGGATTGAAAAGTTATTGCCGATGTTCAACGGGAACCATACATTAAGCGAGTTGACTGATGGATTGCCTGACCCATACCGGAAGCGGGTGATGGAAATCGCCGAGGTTTTGTACGGGAATGGGTTTGTTCGGGATGTAAGCCAGGACAGTCCCCATCAATTAAGGGAACAAGTTCTTGAAAGGTATGCTTCGCAAATCGAATTCCTGGAAAGCTGCGGCGATTCGGGGGCTCGCCGTTTTGAGACTTATCGAAAGCAAAAGGCGTTGGCTATAGGCTCTGGCCCCTTGTTCCTTTCATTGGTGTCCTCCCTGATCGAATCCGGATTGCCTGCTTTCCATATCTTCATTACGGACACGGTACCGACCAATAGAAAAAGATTGAACGAGATCGTGGCACATGCCCGTAAGACAGACGACGAGGTTGCCATAGAGGAGGTCATGCTTGAAAAGGGAAATGAGATTGAATGGCGGGAGATCGTGCGGCCTTTTGACTCGATCTTATATGTGTCACAGGAGGGTGATATAGAGGAATTAAGAGAACTTCATTCGGTTTGCAGGCAAGGGGAAAAGATCCTGTTTCCTGCGTTGATCATCAATCAAGCAGGCATGGCTGGACCGCTCGTCTATCCGGATTCCAAGGGGTGCTGGGAGTCAGCGTGGCATCGTTTACATCAAGCTGAGCTGGAAAAGAATCAGGCATCATCTTCTTTTTCCGCCACAGCCGGAGCGATGTTAGCCAATATAATGGTATTCGAATGGTTTAAAGATGCTGCAGGCGTTACGACAGCAGAACAAGCCAATCAATTTTATCTGTTGGATATGGATACATTGGAGGGAAAATGGCATCCGTTCATTCCCCACCCTGGCGTGACGGGTAAAGGGACTGCTGCATGGGTTGAAGATTTTGAACGGCGGCTTGAACAGAATTCGGACCCGGTTGAACCGGGGAAAGTATTTATGTATTTCACCCGGTTGACATCCGCGGAATCCGGTATCTTTCATCGTTGGGATGAGGGGGATTTAAAACAGCTGCCACTGGCTCAATGCCGCGTTCAGGTCGTGGATCCGCTATCGTCCGGTCCGGCCGGACTCCTGCCCGAAATCATCCGTTCAGATCTGACGCATGAGGAAGCGAGGAGGGAAACCGGTCTTGCAGGAGTTGAAGCATATGCATCCAGAACGCTCAGCCAGCTCGTTGCGACTCTTCCTTCGCTTCAGGGAGCAGATGAAATAAAGGAATCGATCGGTGTCGGAGCGGGGGAAACATTTGCTGAATGTGTCTGCCGTGGACTGCAAAGCAGTTTGGATACAGAGTTTTTAAATGAGCGATTCAACCAAGAGAAACTTGTGACGGTGCAATTGGCTCAAGTGGAAGATGAGCGCTGCAGGTATTATCTACAAGCGTTGACCCGGCTGCAGGGAGATCCGATCATCGCCTTGGGTGAGGGAGTGTCAGGCTTCCCGGTAGTTTGGGCAGGAACGAGCGATGGCTGGTCCGGCGCTGTCGGTTTGAATGTAACGATCGCATTACGGAACGCATTGCAAAAGGCCGTCATGAAAGTCCAAAACCAGACCGTTTGCTTAACAGCTCCAGGTTTAGTGGCATCACCTGTTCTTGAAGAAGAAAAGGTGGATCTTGTGATTCCTTCATGCGGGGTGAAAGGGAATTCCGAACTGGTACAGTCCGCCATTCAAGTTTTGAAGAAGAACAGTAAGCGAATTCACGTTTTCGAAATGGATCTGGAACCTTTCTTGAAGGAAGAAATGGCAGGTGTGTTCGGGGTGTTTTTGCGAGAGGAGGAATCAGGGTGAAAACTGACGTATTGGTTGTCGGGGAAGGAGTGTTGGCCGACCATGTTCATGGGGACCTGTCCGGCCAATATCAGGTGAATCGCCAAACCGATTTCGAGGCAGGAATCCCGCAAACCACGGCGATGGTCCTTCTGCTGCAAGATGCTTGGAATCCCGCTGTCCATGTAAAGGCGGAAGAGGTGATAAGGCAAGCGGGCATTCCATGGCTGCGGGGGTTCGTATCATTTGGAGAGGGAGTGGTAGGGCCGTTGGTGCACCCTGGTGTTCCTGGCTGCTCACAGTGTGCGGACCAAAGGCATCTCATGGCCGGGCGTGATCGAAAAGAAATGTGGGGAATCCGCAAACAGCTGGAGGAAAATGGGGGGATGGAGCGTGATCCGGCGGCATCCCGCACTGGCCTTTTACAGATGGCCCACTTGATTTGTGCAGAGGTAAGGAAGGTGATGAAAGGAGAACGCGCCCGGTCGGAAGGGCATGTATCATTAATCAGCCTGAAAACGCTGAATGGTTCTTGGCATTCCTTTTTACCTGACCCATTGTGTCAGGTTTGCTCAACATTACCTGATGACTCGAAAGAGCGTGCAAGAATTTCGTTGCAGCCAAGTCCGAAAATCAGTCCCGACAGTTACCGAACCCGTTCAATGGATGAGCTGAATGAAGTGCTGGCCAAGGATTATTTGGACCACCGCACAGGATTCCTGAATAATAAAATGATAGACCTTGTGCCGCCATTTGCCGATGTAAGTGTTAATTTGCCTTTGTTCATAGGCGATGAGGGGGCGGCTGGCCGGACTCTCTCATATGCGACCAGTGAGATGACGGCCATATTGGAGGGATTGGAAAGGTATTGCGGAATGGAGCCCCGCGGTAAACGGACAGTCATACATGACAGCTACAACAACCTGAAAGATTCTGCGCTCGATCCCACCAGGATCGGGGTGCACTCGAAGGAAAACTATGCACAGCGTGATTTCCCGTTTCAACCGTTTAATCCCGACCGCTCGATAGATTGGGTATGGGGCCACTCATTCTTGCAAGAGAGGCCGATCTTGGTCCCGGAATTGCTTTCCTATTACAGCTTGGGCTGCGGTCATGGATTTGTCTATGAAACTTCCAATGGCTGTGCTTTAGGGGGAAGTTTGGAGGAGGCCATTTTCTACGGCATCATGGAAGTGGTCGAACGTGATTCGTTCCTGCTGACCTGGTATGCGCAGCTGCCACTCACACGCCTTGACCCTTATTCTGCAAATGACAAAGAACTTGAGCTGATGATTGACAGGGCGAGGGCGGCAGCGGGATATGACATCCATTTGTTTAATGCGACAATGGAACATGGTATACCGAGCGTATGGGCGCTGGCGAAAAACAGGAAACAAAAAGGATTGAATATCATCTGTGCGGCAGGGGCCCATCTCGACCCGATCCGGGCTGTGAAAAGCGCGGTCTTCGAGTTGGCCGGCATGATGCTGACACTTGACGATAAATTGGAAGAGAACCGGGATGAGGTTGAGAAAATGCTGCAGGATTCCTCACTGGTACGGAAAATGGATGATCATGGCATGCTGTACGGTTTACCGCAAGCCGAAGAGCGACTGCAGTTTCTGCTGGATGATGACCGCCCGATGAGAACCTTCGCTGAAGAATATGGGGAAAAGGTGAACCATCCGGATTTGACGGAAGATTTGCAGGAAATCCTTCAGCAGTTTCGCCGATTGCAACTCGAGGTGATTGTGGTGGATCAGACGACACCGGAGATTGCACGGAATGGATTACATTGCGTGAAAGTCCTGATCCCGGGGATGCTGCCGATGACATTCGGCCATCATCTTACCCGCATAACGGGGCTTGAAAGAATACTGTGGGTTCCGATGGAACTTGGATATGCTGAACGGCCGCTTGATTTCGAACAGCTCAATCCGCATCCGCATCCTTTTCCATAAGCAGTGACGTAGGAGGTTGGAGGATGAGTCTAGAGGCATTTTTGCACAATTTACATTTTGATATCGAAAAGGCAAGTCCGCCGGGTTGGGAAGTGGATTGGGATGATGCACCGCTAACGTATAAGCTTTACCGTGACTTGCCTGTTTTTCCGCTATCACTGGAGGTGCCGCTGACGCTCGAGGGGGAGATCGGGCCTTCAAAGCAGGACCTCGCAGGAATCGGTCACTTCCTCTGGTATGCCTATGGCCTGACCCAAGTCAGTCAGGTACCGAGATCCTCGGAATCTGAGGACCTCATGCAGTCATTCCGGCGTTTTCCGCCATCAGGGGGAGCTTTGTATCCAAGCGAATTGTACGTATACTTGAAGATCGAGGGATTACCTGCTGGCGTATACCATTATGATGCGGCACACCACCGGCTGGTTTTGCTGCGGGAAGGGAATTTCGATTCATATGTAACAAAGGCTCTTGGTGGAACCATTGATATGTCCGCTTGCTTTGGCACGGTTTTCGTATCGACGATGTTTTGGAAAAACTTCTACAAATATAATAACTTTTCATACCGTCTGCAAGGTCTTGATGCAGGGGTGCTTCTTGGACAGTTGCTCGAAGTGGCGAAACGCTTTGGAATCGCTGCCGGGGTGTGCTTCCAATTCCTTGATCGGGCCATCAATCATCTGCTCGGGCTTTCGGAGGACGAAGAGAGCACGTATGCGGCGATCCCCTTATCATCAGAGCCTTCTTGGAGATTTAGGGAAGAAAGGAGTATGGACCGACCTGTCACTTCGACGGAATTATTGCTGGAATTGAAGGGAATTCAGCCTGAGCACTATGTTCGGTCGCAAAGGATCAGGGAATTTCCGATGCTGACTAAAATGAATGAAGCATCCATGATCGAATCCACTCAATCATTCCAGCGGATCCATCCAAAGAATGGGACGGAATCAGAAGGGGAAATTGTAGCCCTTCCTATCGTGAAGCGGTTGTCCTATGACTTGGCATCAGTTTGCCGGAAACGATTTTCACCTGAAATGGACTTTGTACTCGGGAAAGTCAGTCAATCGCAACTGGCCGCTCTCCTGCAGGAGGCAACCGCTTCGTTCTCCTATCGAAATGACTTGGATGGAACAAACGGGAACAACGGAAATCGCGTTTCCCTCTATGCTTGTTTATATAATGTGGAAGACATACAAGATGGTGCCTACCATTATGACAGCACGACACATTCATTACGGCAGATACAACCAGGAGATCATCGGCTCCTATTGCAATACGGAATGTCCCTCGATATCATGAACTTTCAGCAAGTGCCGATCTGCATGCATGTAGTTGGTGAGCGGGACCATTCCAAAACGCAACTTGGATATAGAGGATACCGCATCCAGCAAATGGAGGCGGGGATGCTCGTTCAGAAATTACTGCTGGCATCGTCAGCCCTTGGAATGAATGGGCACCCGCTGCTCGGCTTTGATGTGAATATGTGTGATGAGCTTTATAAGATAGACGGTCCGCAAAGGAAAACGAGCCTGATTCAAATCCCTATCGGACACTTTCTGAATCGCCCTTGGCTGAAGGGGAGTCTGCATAGTTGAAGAAGATGAAACGAAAACCTCCATTTCATTTAAGGAATGGAGGCTTTCATTTTTTATATTGCAGTATGGCAGAGTGCAATAATCTCTGCTGAAGATTATACTGAATGAATAAGTAGATAAAGTATTAATGCAGTACGCTTTTAACTAAACATTTTAAAGGATGTAGCTTATGGAATGGAAAACGGACAGAAAATCCAAGAAGCCTTTATATAAACAAATAGCCGCTTACATCGAGAGTGGCATTGCTGATGGAACGTTCCTATTGGATAAGCCGTTACCGTCTGAACGCTTCCTGGCAAGTGAACTGGGAGTTAACAGAAGCACAGTTGTTGCGGCTTATGATGAATTGGAAGCAAATGGGCTGGTTGAACGAAAAAAAGGAAGCGGAACGATGATCAGCAAAGATATCTGGGGAATTACCCGAAAACGTATCCCTAGCTGGAATAGATATATCGAAGCGGGTTCTTTTTTGCCCAATATGCCAGTAACCCAAAAAATACGTAAAGAGACGGAAGGGCATAACCTTATTAACTTAGCTAGCGGGGAGCTTTCAGAAGACTTATTTCCAGTCCAATCCTTACGTGAGATCATTTCCAATAGATCCTTCATTGGTAGCTTAGGTTATGATCACCCTCAAGGCAATGCGGTTTTAAGGGACACGATAGCCAATCATGTTAAACAGTATAGGAGAATTGACACGGATCCATCTTCTATACTCATTACTTCTGGTGCACAGCAAGCCCTGCATCTGGTGGTCCAATGCTTGTTAAAGCCAGGGGATGCCGTTGTATTGGAAGATCCATCATATGGTTACAACCTTCCCATCTTTCAATCCGCGGGGCTAAGAACCTTTCCTTTGCCGGTTGATAAAGATGGCATCAACCCAGAGGATTTACTGGAACTCCATAAAAAACATCGGATCAGGATGATTTTTTTGAACCCTATATTTCAAAACCCTACAGGAACTGTCCTTCATATCAACCGCCGTAATAGGATTCTTGAGCTTTCATCCGAATATGGAATACCGGTCATAGAAGACGATCCTTATAGTTTAATGTCCTTTGCCGGAGAAGAAATTTCCACTCTTAAATCGATGGACAACAACGGAAATGTTTTATACATAAGCTCTTTGTCAAAAATTGTTGCTTCCGGTTTAAGAATTGGGTGGATTATTGGTCCGAAATCAGTCATAGATAGACTATCGGATGCTAAGCAGCAGGTTGACTTCGGTCATGGCTCATTCACTCAATGGATAGCGAATGATTTTTTGGATTCAGATTATTTTCCTACCCATCTTGCCGGCTTAAGGGGGCAACTGGAAAAAAGAAGGGATGCAATGGTTTCGAGTCTTCAACAATTCCTGCAAAAGGAAGTAGATTATCATTCGCCAAATGGCGGAATTCATTTGTGGTGTAAGCTGAAAGTGCCATTGAACGAAATAAAGTTACTGGAGGAATCCATCAAAAGAGGAGTCATATATGTTCCGGGTTCAACGCTAGGTACAAATAAGGAATACGTACGCTTTACATTTGGAAGGGAAAATGAGGATTCCATTCACGAAGGCATCAAAAGGTTTGCAGAGGCGGTAAAAAGTTTATAATCATAGTATTCCAGACTGTAGACAAACTTGATGAAAACTCAAGTTTGCCTGCAGTTTTTTTTATTAAAAAATTTCCGTTGATTTCAGAAATCCGCTCCCTTTCCGCCGACTGTCTGCCAAGCCTCCTCGACGCAAGCGTCTGTGGGGTCTCGGCTAGCCAGTAATTCGGCAGGAGTGTCGCAAATTTCTTCCATCCATTAAGGAGCACAGGAGAAAAAACATGAAGGGTAAATCCTGAGATATTCCGAAATCTCCTTTTGTAAACAAACCTGAAGAAAACCAGTTTCATACGTTCTTTTCTAATAAATATCCAGCTTGATTTCAGAAATCCGCTCCCTTTCCGCCGACTGTCTGCCAAGCCTCCTCGACGCAAGCCTGTGGGGTCTCGGCTAGCCAGTATTTCGGCAGGAGTGTCGCAAATTTCTTCCATCCAATAAGTATTTCAGGAAAAAACCATGAAGGGTAAATCCTGAGATATTCCGAAATCTCCTTTTGTTGACAAACTCGAAGAAAACCAGTTTCATACGTTCTTATCTAAATAAATATCCAGCTGATTTCAGAAAACCGCTCCCTTTCCGCCGACTGTCTGCCAAGCCTCCTCGACGCAAGCGTCTGTGGGGTCTCGGCTAGCCAGTAATTCGGCAGGAGTGTCGCAAATTTCTTCCATCCATTAAGGAGTACAAGAGAAAAAACATGAAGGATAAGCTAGTCTTAAAGAGTGTTTGGAATAAGACGAGCCAACAGTTTCTTATTTTAAAACACAAAGTTGATTGGAACGGAAGGTACGAGACTCCTGCGGGAAAAGCGTGGCATGGGAGACCCCGCAGGCGCGCCGAGGAGGCTCCCGCCCGCCCGCGGAAAGCGAGTGCCTGGAGTGGAAATCAATATCTACTTTGTACAAGCCATATAAAAAGGGTAGGCAACGCCATTATTATCGAATTTATCTACAGTATGTAAGGTGCATCATGGCATAATCCTGTTATCGACAAAAAAGGTTTCATCTGAATGTTAAAACAAAGTTGATGGGAACGTAAGGTACGAGACTCCTGCGGGAAAAGCGCGTCGAAGGGAGACCCCGCAGGCGCGCCGAGGAGGCTCCCGCCCGCCCGCGGAAAGCGAGTGCCTGGAGTGGAAATCAACGTTCCCATTTTACAAACCCACAAAAAAGCTGTCGGCAAACAATTATTATCTAGTTTGTGAACAAAAGGGTTCTATCTAAATAAAACAAAGTTGATTGGAACGGAAGATACGAGACTCCTGCGGGAAAAGCGCGTCGAAGGGAGACCCCGCAGGCGCGCCGAGGAGGCTCCCGGACCGCCCGCGGAAAGCGAGTGCCTGGAGTGGAAATCAACAAGTGGATGGTGGAAATTTTACTGAATTGGATGGTCCTAAAAATGGTTGTTCTTTTATTATAGAGGGGAAGGGTTTTACTAATATTTACTCAGTAAACACAAAGAGCGATCCACCTGTCATGTTGACATGCAAATTAGGTGCGATCTTTATGTAGTTACACTGCGAAATAGGATGAGAATCGGAATGATTTTAAATGGTTCAAGGAAATAGAAAATAATATTGGGAGGCGTTGATTCATGACGGTAAGTGTAATAGCAGTGGTGGTCATTTGTTTAGTTGCCCTGGTCGGCACCCTTTCATTAACGGGGAAAAGTGATAGTGATTATTCTGCAGCAACGAGAGGGAATTTATTGAACCTTAGTTATATTTATATCGGTCTCGCCCTAATATTAACTGTGGGCATCATCTACTTCGTAATAAAATCAGCCTGAGATACCATGAATGATTATATAATAGCCTATCAAAATGAATGGAAATGTGAATTTGTTCACAAATGTGTCGAAAATATGAACGAAAAGAATCTGATCGATATCTGGAAACAATACCTTTGTAAGCTGAGTAAACAATCCTTTCGACATAATTATGGATGAAAAATATATAGATGAATCATTAAACAATAGAGTAGCGGAGATGATCAAATATGACATGGCCAGTATTGATTTTGACAATTATCTTAAGTTTGCTTAAATTATTAGTTACCTGTCTTCCAACCGATGCCGTGAATTGGATTATGAATAAATTTAAAATACATTCTGAAATTAGTGACGCGGATGCAATCGTGACCTTTGATGGAAAGCGTTTGGAAGGTGAAGATAAAGTTCAAGTGCTTCATTATTTTAACGAAGCTAAGTTTTTGAAAAAAAATCATATATTTCCGGGGAACGAGAAATTGTTTTTACATCCAGAGAACAGCGGGACTCCCATTATAATGGATGTAAAAAGAGGAAAAAACGATGTTAGATTATATGTGTACATGTACAACGACCATGTGGACGTAGTCAAACAGTACAAGAATAAAGTAGTGGCGTATAGTCTTCTTTCCGAGAGCCTCCAAGAACGTTCCATGCCAGTAATAAGGAATTTAGTTTAAAAGGAATAAAAGTGAACTGCACCCCAATTGGAGATGCAGTTTTTTTATGAAGAATAACGACAAGGACTATTGCGCAGGTTCAGCTAAGCAAGCAAACTGATAACTTTCAGATGCCGAAAGTCAGTCGGTCTCGGTTAATACCTTTAAAGTCTTTTCCCTGATGCTTATCCGGTTTTTATAATCTTTAGCTACCAACTCTGTATATAATAAATCAAAAAGCAAAAGGAGCGGAAGCAATGGAGAGATGTTTTGTCCCATATGCATGCTGTTTTTGCTTGTGACCAATAGTGTTAGGTCGCCAAGCTGGGAGAGTGCGGAATTCTTATCTCCAGTAAAGACCAAGATGCATGCGCCTTGCTTCTTTGCGATTTTAACTGCAGAAATCACTTCTTTCGTCGTTCCGGAAATGGAAATGCCGATGACAACACTATTCTCGTTACTTAAAGCTGCATCCATCATGGACTGATGGGGGTCTGTAATGGCTTCGACAGTTAAGCCGATACGAAAGAACTTGGACTTGAACTCCTGGGCCGCTATACCAGAACTCCCTATTCCATATACATGAATCTTATTTGCCTTTGTAAGGAAAGAGACAGCTTTTTGGATATTGTCATATGTCGTTATATGAAAGGTATTATCAATGATACCTAAGTGATCTTGATACAGTTTAGCGAAATAATCCACCTGCTTGATGTTCTTCATGTTTTTCGGCGTATTTCGGAGATCGACGAACCTTTTTAACTCATGCCTGAACTCATTAAACCCAGAAAAGGCTAATTTCTGGCAGAAACGCGTAATGGTTGCAGGTGAAATATGGAGCTTTTTAGCTATTTGACTGATCGTTAACTGACTTACTTCTTCAGGGCGCTGCAGAATATAATGGGCCAATTCTTCCTCTGTTTTGGTGAACTTGTCCATGCTGCACTCTATGCCGTATATGAGGTTTTCTGCTAGGTATTCCATTTGATCACCCATTTCGGATTTCTTATCTGTATTTATAGTTTAATGTATCCAGCAGGGACGTCAATAACCGGAGGAACGGAAACAGGAATATGAAAAAGAAAAAGACCCAAACTGTTGTTGCCAGTCTGGGTCTTTTCATTACCATGTGTCATTTTCTATTCTTGGATGGCATCGACGAATCTTTTGGTGATTTGCTGCGGCCTGGTAATGGCACCGCCCACCACTACTGCATGGACGTTCATATCCAATACAGAGCGGGCGATTTCTGGTGTGATGACATTTCCTTCCGCGATCACTTTCGCTTTTTTCACTGCTTTTACAATCTCTTTGAGCACAGCATAGTCATCCTGATATATTTTCTCTCCGAGAGTTTCGTTCGTATAGCCGTATAAAGTGGGCGCCACAATATCGAATCCTAAATCGTCAGCGTATTTGGCTTCCTCAATGGTGGATACATCCGCCATTAGCAGGACATCCGGATATTTTGCCCTTATTTCACCATAAAACTGCTTTAACGTTTTACCGTCCGGCCTTACCCGGGCTGTAGCATCCGTCGCAATGATTTCCGCTTTGGTTTCCATCAATGCATCGATTTCGGCCATGGTGGGAGTGATATAGACATCGTTTTGTCCATACACCTGTTTAATGATCCCTATGACTGGAAGGTCCACATTTTTCTTGATTTCCATTATGTCAGCTACAGAGTTTGCGCGAATGCACTTCGCACCGCCTTCTTTGGCAGCAATGGCCATGCGTCCCATAATAAAAGAGCTGTGCAGCGGCTCATTCTCCAATGCTTGACATGATACAATTAAGCCCTTGTGAATTTTATCCAGCACCTGTTGCATGTTTAACACGTCCTTATCGTTGTCTATATTCTCAATGTCCCAAGAATTCTTCCACTTCATTTTTGATGATCGTCACTTGGGGACCGTAAACTATTTGAATGCCGTTTCCTTTTTTTACGACACCTTTTGAACCGGTTTGTTTTATGACGTCTTCTTTCACCAATGTTTCATCCTTTACCGTGACACGGAGACGGGTTGCACAGCAATCGACGATCTCGATATTTTCCTGTCCGCCCAATCCGTTAACGATGGTCTGGGTTCTCTCTGATGCCGTTACTTGTGTAACAGCGGTCTGTTCATCATCTTCACGGCCAACCACTTTCAAATTCTTCTTCCTGATCAAGAATTTAAAAGTGAAGTAGTATAGGAAAAACCACGGAATTCCGACGAAAAGTACATAAATCCAGTTTGTTTTACTGATGCCCTGGAGTATCCCGAATAAAGTAAAATCAATGAATCCTCCAGAAAAGGTTTGACCGATCGTGATATTGAATATATCTGCCATCATGAAGGCAAGTCCGTCAAACAAGGCATGAAAAACATAAAGGATCGGTGCGACAAATAAGAAACTGAATTCAAGCGGTTCGGTGATGCCTGTTAAGAAAGAGGTCAAGGCCGCTGAAAGCAGCAAACCGGCCACGATTTTCTTATTTTTAGGTTTAGCGCAATGGTAAATGGCTAATGCCGCGCCAGGCAGACCAAACATCATCGTGATGAACCGTCCCGACATGAAGCGGGAAACACCCTCATAATACTTGACGGTAGTTGGGTCGGCCAATTGTGCAAAAAAGATGTTCTGGGTCCCGCTGACAAGCTGCCCTTTAATTTCCATCGTTCCGCCTAATGCTGTTTGCCAGAAGGGAAGGTAGAAAATATGGTGCAGCCCTAACGGCCCGAGCATCCGTAATATGAATCCGTAAAAGAAAGTCCCGATCGTACCTGTGCTCGTTACCAGCGCACCTAATTGGTTTATGAAAAGTTGGAAATAAGGCCATACGATAAAAAGCACGGCTCCAACCAAGATGGATGCGAAGGAAACGATGATGGGAATGAAACGTGAACCCCCGAAAAATCCTAACACTTGCGGAAGCTGAATTTTATTATATTTATTGTGCAAAAGTGCGGCAACGATCCCTACTACGATACCGCCAAACACACCGGTCTCCAGTGTCTGGATCCCGACGGCCATTCCTTGTCCGGCACCTGCCAAATTCTCTTTGGCAAGTTCCCCGGTTATTTGAAGCAGTGCATTGATTGAACTGTTCATGACGAAATAGCCGATCATGGCTGCCAATGCAGCGGTCCCTTTATCCGAACGTGCCAGGCCTACTGCAACACCTACGGCAAAAATAACCGGCAAGTTGCCGAATACGATGCTTCCTGCAGAACTCATGATCGTGAAAATGGCCTGCAGCCAAGCAAAGTCTAAAAATGGATATGCTTCAACTGTATTTGGATTGGAAAGAGCACCGCCAATTCCCAGTAATAAACCGGCCGCTGGCAAAACGGCAATCGGGAGCATAAAAGATTTACCGAATTGTTGCGCTTTCTCGAAAGCTTTCTTCATAAAAATTCCTCCCTCATTTAACGAGCCATTGATACTCTTTATTTTTTATCGCTCTATACTAGCTATATTAAATCCCTTTGAGAGCGTTTACAATGCGATGGAAGGTTATATCAACTGTTTTCAATCTTGTGCTTATTTCTCTGAAAAAGTTTTCATTAATCGAAGGTGCTGGATTGAATAAAAAGTTATATGAATATATTGAAATCTTTATTGCTTATTTTTATAATTCGTGTATTGGTGAGTAAACGTACTATTTAATAAGAAAAAACATTTTTTTTGTGCAAAATCCGAATATTATCTTGTACAATCAAAAAAAAGTATATATAATTACCTCAAACGATAGTTTGGCAGGTGATAGTCATCTTACCGATAAACGCTAACGAAACGAAGAAATTGCTTTCTCATATGTATAATGAGGTATCGAAGGAATTGTTCGGCTTTGGTACGACGCTGCTGAAGGTTACTGTTGAGCAGAATGTGATTACATTTCAGGCCAAACATCGACGTGCCCCGCGCTCTGAAGCTTTAGAAGGGGAAGTTCCCAGCCTGAAGCAGGAGGTTGACTTCCATATGTCCCTGCTTTATAAAAAGAAACTGAAACAAAAGCTGGAAACGCAAACGAGTTGGGATATCGAAGCTGTCCTGAGGGATTATGACTCAGCGACTCAGCTGGCATTCACCAATATAGTATTGAAGGAAAAAATTATTTAATCATATAAGTGGATTTCCCTCCGGATTTATCTGGAGGGGACGCCGCTAGAGAACCAAATGATAAGTTTTATCTTTGTTTACAAAGAAAAGACAATCTTGGGTAGAATTTCAATTCTATTTAAGATTGTCTTTTTTTACATGTAAATCAGTAAAAAGGAAATTTTAAACAATATGAACTTGGAGGTTTGGATGATGAAAAAAATATTGATGATGTTATCACTGTTCACATTAGTTTTAGCTGCATGCTCTTCAAAGGACAATGGAAAGGAAAAACCAGCTAAATTGGTCGTTTCCACTTGGGGATTCGCCGATGATTTCTTCCGTCCTGAAGTCTATGAGCCATTTGAAAAGAAGCATAATGTCGAGATTGTCGTTGATTCAGGAAATAATGCAGATCGATTGAACAAAGTGCGCCAATCGAATAGCGATGTGGATGTTATCTATTTATCCGACTACTATGCACAGCAGGGAATCGATGAAGGGTTATTTGAGAAAGTTGACCATAGCAAAATTCCGAATATTGATCATATCTACGACAAAGCAAAAGCGCCGAATGGTGCTGAGTATGGACCAGCCTATACCATTGCACAATTTGGGATTGCCTATAATCCCGATGAATTGAGTAAACCGATCACCTCTTGGAAAGATCTTTGGAGCAAGGATATGGCAGGGAAGATCACGATCCCATCCATCACTTCGACAACTGGACCGATGTTTTTGGATGCCGCTTCAAAAGCTAGCGGAAGTGAAGAGTTCAATGAGGATAAAGCGTTCGATCAAATGAAAAAGATCATGCCGAATGCGGTTAAGGAATATGGGCAAACATCAGAGTTCGTCAACATGTTCTCGCAAGGGGAAATCGCTGCAGGCCCGATCATGGAAATGTATTTTGGCGATTTACAGGAAGCCGTTCCCAATGCTAAGTTCATTTCCCCTCAAGAAGGCGGCTACGCAGTAATGAATACGGTGAATATTGTTAAAGCCAGCGATCAAAAAGAATTGGCAGGCGAATTCATGAATTACATCTTAAGCAAGGAAGTTCAGGAAAAATCAGCGAAAGCGAAAGTGGATTCTCCTGTCAATACGGAAGTCAAACTATCTAAAACGGAAGCGAAAGGCTTAACCTATGGAGATGACGTCATTGACAGCCTGCGTGTATTGGACATGAAGTTTGTTAATGAAAACTCGAAACAATGGATCGATCGCTGGAATCGTGAGCTTACACACTAAGAAAGAAACGAGGTGTGCTTGATGAAGAAAAAAATGATTCTTGATGTGGATACTGGAATAGATGATGCGATCGGGATCATTCTTGCTGTTAAAAGCCGTCAATTCGACATATTGGCGGTCACAACGGTGAACGGGAATGTATCCCTTGATACGGCAACATTGAATACATGCAAAATATTGGATTTATTGAATGAACAGGACATTTCAGTCATAAAGGGGGCAGATAGCCCAATTATCAGAAGCCCCTTTTTTGAACACCGGATCCATGGCGAAGACGGGATTGGCGGAGCCTTGAAGGATGTGCCAGTCAAAAAGCGGCCTGATGATGGATTTGCTTCTGATTTCATCATCAATTCCATTTTGAATTTTCCTGGTGAAGTGACGCTTGTCATGACGGGACCTCTTACGAATTTGGCATTGGCGGTGAAAAAATGTCCGCAAATCACCAAGCTCGTTAAAGAAGTCATTTTCATGGGCGGAGTGATCAAAGGGGTTGGCAATGTCACGCCGACCTCTGAATATAACACGTATGTCGATCCTGAAGCAGCCAAAATCGTATTACAGGCGGGATTCGCATCCATCACGCAAGTTGGTCTTGATGTCACGAGAAAGGTTCTATTGGGTGAAGAGCATATCCAATTGATTCAAAATCATGAACTTGCTGACTATATAAGGCAAAGTACATCAGATTACCGGAAAAGGTATTTTGAACGTAACGGCATATGGGCATGTGCAATGCATGATCCATTAGCTGTAGCCATTGCGTTGCAAGAAGATCTTGTCACCAGAGAAGAATATTATGTGGATGTTGAAACAAAAAGCGAGCTTTGTGACGGACAGATGGTTTGCGACTTTCAAAATAGGCTGATGAAGCAGCCGAATGCGCAAGTTTGTCTGGACGTCGATGCGGAAGCGTTTTTCGACCTGTTCATTCGCATAATCAATTCATAAATAATACGAACAGGGGGTTCCGAGGTGAAGAAACGCTATCTATACCTGTTGCTGTTACCAGGCGTTCTATTTTTAACGATTTTCATGATCATTCCGATCCTAATGACGATTGGCACGACCTTTTTTCATGAAGGCGGCGGTTTTTCCATACAAGGATATCTCGATTTTTTCCAAGACCGATACTTTATTGAAATTCTGCTGACGACACTTAGGGTGAGTCTGTTCACGACAATCATTTGCATTCTATTGGGATTTCCAGCAGCTTATTATATTTCAAAACTGAAACAACGAAAAAAAGCCATCATGCTTTTGCTGACGATCTTCCCGCTATTAACAAGCCCTGTTGTCCGCTCATTCAGCTGGATGGTGATCATCGGTAAAAACGGTGTCGTGAATAAATTGCTGATGGGCATGGGCTTGATTGAGAAGCCGCTTGATATATTGTACACGCCCACTGCCATCATCATCGGATTGGTCCATTTATTCCTGCCATTGATCATCGTGACGCTGGTGGGTGTGATGGAGAACATCGAGACGGACTTATTAAAAGCGGCGGAGAGCCTTGGAGCATCAAGGTTGGCCGTATTCTCAAAAGTGATCATTCCGCTTTCGGTTCCAGGTTTGGTCATTGGCAGCATCCTTGTTTTCGTAGGAAGCTTCACGGCTTATACTACGCCTGCTTTATTAGGCGGGAAACAGCGGGTCATTTCGACCTTTCTTTATCAAAACGCGATTACATTGAACGAATGGCAAGTGGCATCGATTGTCGCTACGATAATGATTGCCGTGACCATCCTTATCATATCGATCATGAATGGTTTGGCAAAAAAATTAAATCCAAAGGGGTAGAGGTGTATGCAGGAAAAAAATCGAGGATTGGCCCTGTTTACATTCCTGGTGTTCCTTTTTTTACTAGGGCCTTTGCTTATCATATCCGTTACGTCATTTGAAGGCGGAAATATTTTGAAGTTCCCGCCAGAAGAGTTTTCTTTCAGATGGTACGAAAATATTTTTAATGTGGACATGTTTTTGGTCGCTTTTAAAACGTCCATCCTTGTTTCACTCGGGGGCAACCTTTTGGCACTGTTACTGGGAGTGCCGGCTGCCTATGCATTAAGCCGGTTTGATTTCAAAGGGAAAAGCGTGATAAATGCCTTTTTCGTTTCTCCGATATTAATACCGGGAATTGTGCTGGGCTTTGCGTTTTTACGTTACATTGTGGGGACTTATCAGCTTCCGATATATGCGGCCCTGTTTGTGGGACATACTGTTATCATGCTGCCTTTCATCATCCGGGTGATTTCTTCAAGCTTATCAAACTTTGACTTTTCCATTGAAGAAGCGGCCGAGAGTCTCGGAGCGAGTAAATTGGGCACATTCTTTACAGTCGTCCTCCCGAATATAAAATCAGGAATTCTGGCGGCAGTCATGATTGCCTTCTTGGAATCCTTCAATAATGTAGACATTTCAGTTTATATGACAGGCCCTGGGGTAAGTACGTTTCCGATTCAGATGCTGACGTATGTGGAGAACTACTTCGATCCCACCATTTCGGCCATTTCCGTATTGCTCATGTTCATAACCGCTTTCTTCATGTTTATAGTGGAACGGCTCATGGGATTGTCTTATTTCACAAAACGATAAAGGAGGTAATGATGGGTGGCTTTATTCACTTTACAAGATATATCTGTAGCCTATAACAAACAGAATATATTAAAGGATTTCAATCTAGAGATTGAAAAAGGGAAACTGGTATCCCTTCTTGGCCCGAGCGGCTGTGGGAAAACGACGACTCTAAGGTTAATTGCCGGGTTTTTACAGGCGAATGAAGGGAAGTTTTTATTCAAGGAAAAGGACTATACGAAAGTGCCCGTCAACAAGCGGAATTTTGGCTTTGTGTTTCAAAACTATGCATTATTTCCGCATTTGTCGATATTCGATAATATTGCATTCGGTCTCCGTCTGAGAAAGAATGCTAAAAGTGAAATCGAAAAAAAAGTAATGAATGTACTCGAAATCGTTAATTTAAAAGGTTTTGAAAAACGATATCCCCAAGAGCTTTCTGGAGGGCAAAAGCAGCGGGTTGCGATTGCCAGGGCACTGGTGATTGAGCCGGACATCCTCTTATTTGACGAGCCATTGAGTAATCTTGATGCCAACTTAAGGGTGAATATGAGAGTCGAGATTCGCCGTATCCAACAAGAGCTGGGGATTACAACGGTATATGTTTCCCATGACCAGGAAGAATGCTTTTCGATATCCGACCAGGTGGCGATCATGAATAAAGGGATCATCGAACAGCTTAGTGACCCTGCGACCATTTACAAATATCCTGAAACCAAATTTGTCGCGGACTTCATCGGCTTCAAGAACTTCATTGACTTCGATAAGCGGACAGATCATGACGGTAAAATTGAACTGAACAAATCTGGATACTCATTTGTGCTGCACAAAGATCCGCAGATGAGCAATTCAACGGGAAAAATAGGCGCCATCAGGCCGGACGATCTGTTGATCAGGGAAAAAGATAACACAGGAGCTGTTCAGGAAAATAGTTTACCTGGCCGGGTCAAGGTAAGTACGTATCTTGGAAGAAGCTATCAATATGTTGTTGAAACTCCAATAGGGGATTTCACCGTGAACAAGGAAATGGCGGAATCCTACCGGACGGGTCAGGAAATCATCCTTGAAATTCCGAGAAACCAGATGGTGCTTGTTGACTAGCTTAGGGGGGGAAGTTATGCGAATGGATATGCTTGTAAGGGATATCAACGTGTTTAACAGCTATTTTAAAAGATTCATTAAAGGGAATGCAGCCATCAAGGATGGCAAGTTCTATTATATTGGAGAACGTGAATTGGATGCCTTCGAGCCGGATCGAATCGTCGATGGACAGGGGAAGTATATGGTTCCAGGTCTGATCGATATCCATCTCCACATTGAAAGTACGATGGTGACGCCTGCGACTTTTTCCTACGGGCTAATCAAAAATGGCGTGACGACGATCGTGCCGGAACCGCATGAAATGGCCAATGTTTTCGGCATTTCCGGTGTGAAGGAAATGATCAAAGCAAGTCAAGATTGCGTAGCGGATATGTTTTATGCCATCCCGAGCTCCGTTCCAGCGACATCGATGGAAACAACAGGCGGTTCGATCGAAATAGATGATATAGACGAATTGATGCAAACCGAGGACATTATATGTCTCGGCGAGATCATGAATTACTATGAAGTCATAACCGACCCGGATTGCAAAACGAATAAGATCTTGTGCCATATCCGTTCCCGTTATCCAGATTTGATCATAGAGGGGCACGTTCCAAAGCTGCTCGACTTGGACTTGCAAAAGATTATTAATGCCGGAGTGAATTCAGATCATACACACCAGACTGTGGAAGGGATGGATGCGAGAATCGCTGCCGGGATGTTCATTGAGATTCAAGAGAAATCAATGACTGAAGAAGTGATAGATTACTTGAAGGAAAATCAGGTGGATGAACATTTCTGCTTTGTCACCGATGATGTCATGACCGACTCTTTCCAAAACAGAGGACATTTGAACGTCCTTTTAAAGAAAGCCGTCCAAATGGGGATGACTCCGGAAAAAGCTATTTATGCATGCACCTATACACCTGCACAGCGGATGCGGATGCATGACCGCGGCGCCATTGCACCTGGGAAAACAGCAGACTTCCTGCTGCTATCGGATTTGGAAACATTTGAAATTGAACAAGTATACAAAAAAGGTGAACTAGTTTATGAATCTTCACGCCCCTATGTCCAAGAAGTGAAGGAAGAACAATTTCCTGAGCATTTCTATCAAAGTGTGAAGCTTGCGGAACTTACCGAAAACGATTTTAACATTACGATCCCGGAGAGTCTTGAAAGCAGCAAGTGCCGGATCATAAACGTGCAGAACGGTTCTACTTTCACATCTGAAACCCATGATCGTATCGAAGGGAAGGATGGTCAATTAAGCTGGGAGGAAAGCCCTTATGGTTTAATCGCCACATTCGAACGATACGGGAAAAACGGTAATCGGGCGCACGGGCTGATCACCGGCGATGTATTGAAGCGTGGAGCTGTCGCCACAACCTATTCGCATGATAACCATAATCTTCTGGTGATAGGCCATAATAAGCAGGATATGATGATTGCCGCTAACGAAGTAATAAGGAAGCAAGGCGGTGTCTGCTGCGTCCACGATGGCAAGGTCCTATCGATGATTCCACTTCCGGTAGGAGGAATTCTTTCCGAAGAGCCGATGGACATCGTATCAAAGCAAGTTCAGCACCTGACAGATGCACTTAAGTCGTTAGGCTACGAACATTATAATGTCATCATGTCATTAAGCACCTTATCGCTTCCTGTCAGCCCGGCTCTGAAAATAACCGACCATGGATTGATCAACGTGAACGAAGGGAAAACAGTCCCTCTCATGATGAGTGATGAAGCTTAAACCGAAAAGGGGATTATCCAATGGATAATCCCCTTTCTTAATGCTTCAAATGTTAGCTGGATTTGTCTATTTTCATATAATTACCATTAAAGGAAAAATATGATAAAATAGAGGAACAACTGAGGATAGAGTGGTAGGTCACGCTTTGCTTTTCCATCTAATGATAGATTGGAAAGGAGGTGACCGCTTGATTCATTTCTTATTGAACTTGATTACAGATATGGGTAAAGAGATATTTGTTGCTGTAGCAACCAGTCTTATCCTGTCTATGTTCGCCAAGAAACGGAAAAAGAACCACTCATCCTCCCAAGATGGCAATGGTTCTTCTTCTGACGATTAATTAAGTTAGTTGTGACCAACCACTCTTGCTAGTTGTCAGCCTCATGTTAGCGCATGAGGCTGTTTTTAGTTTATGTCAATATAAGGATAACATACCCCGATTTTAAAGTAAATATTCAGACAATGAAAAGGGGGGTACTATGGGCTTGGCTGCATTTTTTTCTTGAATCTTTTAATGAAACTTTGGAAAACCGCAAAAAAACGAATTGACTCTTTCTTACTGATATGGTATGTTAATTCCAATCTAAGAAAAGGTGTGGTGTTTTATGTCGGGAGTAGGTATCAACTAATTTAGTTGAATAAGGTATTTAATCACTGATTTGTCAGTGGATTAAGTATGCCTTTTTTCACAGTGCAATTCTGCATTGTGAATACCTACCTTAAGACTGCTTCCTTTTCCATAATTCGTGTAACATGCAGGTGTTACGGCGAAAAGCATGGTGGGATTTGTCCTATCATGCTTTTTTGTGTACGCAGGTCTATTCGAGCTGCCCTATTTGTTATCGATTTCAGGT
This sequence comes from Peribacillus sp. AS_2, assembly GCF_026891895.1. Taxonomy (NCBI): domain Bacteria; kingdom Bacillati; phylum Bacillota; class Bacilli; order Caryophanales; family Bacillaceae; genus Peribacillus; species Peribacillus sp. AS_2. The sequence continues at coordinate 3,262 of NZ_JAPTGA010000023.1, read as the reverse complement.
ACTTATCCATGGATAAGGCCGATGCCCGCAGGAGCTTTCTACTCAAATGGCTTGTTCATTTGTAAAGGTAGGGGGACCATTGCGGGCATTTTTTGGATTCGGGAATTTTTTAATCACTCACTCATTCAAGGAGGATTTTAGATGAATACAATGACTTATGAAAAATTACAATATATCCAACTCAAGGAAATGGTTAAAAACCATTGCGTAAGCGGTTTAGGGAAAGCGTTGTTGGATCGGCTTAAGCCGAGCGGCATCTTGAAGGTCGTTAAAAGCCGTTTGAACGAGACCACGGAGGCAAGGAACTTACTGAATGCGGAAAGCCATATTCCCTTAAAGGGCATTTCACATATTGGCCTCCATATCGACAAACTGGAAAAAGGAATGATTTTGGAGCCGTCAGAGTTAGTGGCGATAGCAGACTTCTTAAGAGGCTGCAGGAATATCAAGAAATTCATGACCGATAAAGAGTTCTTTGCACCGACACTGCATTCCTACGCCCGCTCCATGACTGAATTCAGGAGCATTGAAGAAGAAATCCAATTCACCATAAAGGGAAATGCTGTCGTTTCCGAAGCAAGCAAGGACCTGAAACGGATCAGGAACCAAATCATCAAGACAGAAAGTAAAATAGAGGAACGGCTGAATAAGTTCTTGAAGAGCGGAGCCAATAAAGAGTTCATTCAGGAATTTTTCATCAGTAAAAAGGATGATCGCTACACCATCCCGATCAAAGCCTCCTATAAAAATCAAGTGGCCGGAACGATCGTGGAAGTATCCGCAAAAGGGGCTACCGTGTTCATTGAACCTGCCTCTGTTACGAAATTGAATGTAGAATTGGCAAGCTTAAAGGCGGAGGAATCGATGGAAGAGTATCAACTTTTGGCCACATTATCCGGAACGGTTTTCGAACAGCTGAAACCGATCAAGATAAACATCGAGTTGATCAGTCAATATGACATGATCTTCGCAAAAGCCAAGTTCAGTAAAAGCATGGACGCCATCGAACCGAAAATCAATGATCACGGGTATATTAAATTAACGGGCTGTAAGCATCCACTATTGCCGCAAGACAGCGTACCTTTGGATTTTGAAATCGGTAAGGACTATCGCAGCTTGATTATCACAGGCCCAAATGCCGGGGGAAAAACTGTCGTCCTGAAAACGATCGGCATCCTTACATTGGCTGTCATGTCAGGACTGCATGTTGCCGGGAAAGAGGGGACGGAGCTTGCCGTCTTTGACCAGGTATTCGTCGATATTGGTGATAATCAAAGCATGGAAAATGCACTGAGCACGTTTTCATCGCATATGAAAAACATCTCGGAAATCATGGGGGCAATAACCAACAACTCCTTGCTGCTGTTCGATGAAATCGGGAGCGGAACGGAACCGAATGAAGGAGCCGCATTGGCGATTAGCATCCTTGAGGAATTTTATCAAAGGGGGTGCATAACCGTTGCGACGACCCATTATGGTGAAATCAAGCGCTACTCGGAAATACACAGTGATTTCATGAATGCGGCCATGCAATTCAACAGTGAAACACTTGAGCCAAAATACAAGCTGTTGATCGGTCAATCTGGCGAAAGTAATGCCCTTTGGATAGCCAAAAAAATGAATGTCCGTGAAAAGGTACTGCAAAAGGCAAAGCTCTATATCGAAAATAAAGACTACGACTTGGAGCGTGTCCAGGAAAGTAAAATCAAAAAAGCGAAGCCAGCGGCCGTTCCTAAAGAATCATCTTATGAATATGAAGTCGGCGACAAAGTGAAGGTAAGCGAACTGAATGGATACGCGATCGTTTATAAGAAAAAGGACTCCTTCAATAATGTCGTCGTACTTTTCGAAGATACCTTCAAGGAAGTTCATGCCAATAAGCTCGAGCTTGAAATAAAGGCCGTCGATTTATATCCTGAAGGCTATGATCTCAATACTTTATTTGTCGGCTACAAGGAAAGGAAATTGAACCATGACTTAGAGCGGGGATCGAAAAAGGCGCTAAAGAACGTAGCAGCGGATATCCGGAAGAAGCTTGGTGAATAAACAGGGGGGGATTTTGAAAGGGAAAAACGGATGATTTATGAAATTGTAATAAAGTGGTTGTGATAACCGTGTTCCACAAAAAAAAGTTAGATATTGGCAGGGTATGAGTTCTGTATGAACAGGGCTCATACCCTTTAATTTTGTCTTAATTTCTCGTGTGAAGAAGGAAGGATTAGGCTCTAGACGGAGATATAAAAGGTATTAAACAATCAAAATCAATTAGAGTTGAAAGATATAATAAGAAAGGGATGCATACATCATCTGAAAGGTTGTTAGTATCACCTAGATATTTAGCCTCTTACATCTTTTGAATGATCAAACATCTTTAAAATAAAAATTGAACTAAGAAAAAGTACTGGTATTCCTATAACAAAATAATAAATACCTTTGGGTATATACATATCAAAGAAATATAAAAATAATACTACCCAGAGAAATAGGACAATATATTTGTTTGATTTTTTCATTTTTGATTAATCATCCTTTAAATTAATAAAAATCTATCCAACCATAGCAACGCCAATTGCTCCGTTAAGGTTAACACCCAAATACCTAGAATGAAAATCCTTGTTTCCAAAATAAACTATTTTTTTAGTTGGTGGGTTCCAAATATGACCAGTACAATTTCAAAAATGATACGGCTCTCCTTGTTTAGCGGGGTAGATGTCATCGTTCTTTTCGAAGATACCTTCAAGGAAGTTCATGCCAATAAGCTCGAGCTTGAAATAAAGGCCGTCGATTTATATCCTGAAGGCTATGATCTCGATTCTTTATTTGTCAGCTACAAAGAAAGGAAATTGAACCATGACTTAGAGCGGGGATCGAAAAAGGCGCTAAAGAATGTAGCAGCGGATATCAGGAAGAAGCTTGGTGAATAGTACGATCATCAAAATGCAAAAAAGCCTCTCTAAAAGGTTTCAGTTATTAGATCTAAATTTAGTAAAGTTGATTGGAACGGAAGGTGCGAGACTCCTGCGGGAAGAGCGAGTCCAAGGGAGACCCCACAGGCGCGAGTGCGCCGAGGAGGCTCCCGGACCGCCCGCGGAAAGCGAGTGCCTGAAGTGGAAATCAACGTCCAAATTTGTGCAAGCAAAAAAACTGTAGTCAAACTCGATTTTCATCGAGTTGATCTGACCCAATAAAGTTAGACATATAATTTAAGCAGCTTCTAAGACCTGAGTTCGGTATTCTATCGGACTCAGGTCTTTTAATTTTT
>NZ_JAPTGA010000022.1:0-60436 GCF_026891895.1 Peribacillus sp. AS_2 | reverse complement strand
TCAGCCATCCGGCTGGTCTTTTTTTGTTTGTAATTAAAAAAATTTTCCGTTTTCAGGGACAGTACGGGCTGGCCTTATTTGAATTGGTTGCCATATCATGAGGAGGAATGGATGAGCTGGGGAAATTGGGCAGAATTCTTAAGGAGAAGAAAAATTTCAGGTTTTACATCCATTTATATAGGGTATTTATATAAGATATTTCAACTTTAATGTTCAATGGGGTATGTAACTACATATAATTTGGAGAAAATGGATATTACAGAAAGAAAATGCGTTTAAGTTGCAAAATGCATTATTCCTTGTATAATAATAGTCAAATATAGTCAAAGTCAGAATGGGGGAGGCTGAGTGAGAAACATATCTGATGTTATCGAAACTTATTTGAAGCAAGTACTTGAAATAAGTCAAAAAGATATCTTGGAGATAAAAAGAAGTGAAATAGCGGATAAATTTCAGTGTGTTCCTTCTCAAATCAATTACGTAATAAATACCAGGTTTACCATCGAGAGAGGTTATGTTGTAGAGAGTAAGCGTGGAGGCGGCGGTTATATACGCATCATGAAAGTGGAATCACAGGATTCCGTGCAACTTATCAACCACTTATTATCGCTTATTGGTTCCAGGGTAACTCAATCGATGGCTGAAGGAGTAATTTCACGGCTGATGAATGAAGACGTCATTAATGAAAGAGAAGCAAAGATTATGATGAGCGTCATAGATAGATCGGTGATTTATATCGACCTGCCTGACCGCGATGAGCTTAGGGCAAGAATTTTAACAGCGATGCTTACTACTTTAAAATATAAATGAAACTGGCAGAGGTGATGAACGTTGATTTGCCAAGAATGTCATCAAAGGCCTGCTACCCTGCACTTCACCAAAATCATCAATGGAAAAAAGACTGAAGTCATGATTTGTGAGAAATGTGCTCAGGAAAAAGGTGAAATGTTCATGGAGGCAGGTGGACCTGGTTTTTCAATAAATAATTTATTAGCAGGATTGTTGAATATGGAGTCGAATATTCAACAGACAAAGGCAAATGCATTTCCGAAAACGGAAGAGAGGCGCTGCCCGCATTGTCATCGATCTTATAAAGAATTTGTCCATATTGGCAAGTTTGGCTGTGCCGAATGTTATAAAACGTTCAATGAACAGTTAAATCCCATTTTAAAGAGGGTTCATAGCGGCAATACAGCACACATAGGGAAAATTCCAAAAAGGATTGGCGGCGCCATATATCTTCGAAAGCAAATTTTGGATTTGAAAGAAGTTTTAAAGGTCCACATTGATCAAGAGGAGTTTGAGAAGGCGGCAGAAGTAAGAGATAAGGTTCGCTCCCTTGAAAAAAGGTATGAAGCACAAGAGGGAGGCGAGGAATTATGAGCTTGGAAAAGTTTGTAGAAAACGCCTTGAGTTCCTGGATGAGTGCCGAAGGTCCGGAAATCGATATTGTATTGAGTTCGCGGATTCGGCTGGCCAGGAATTTCAAAGACTTTACCTTCCCAACCTCCTTTTCGAACGAAGAAGCTAATAAAATCATTGAATTGATTAAAAAAAGAATCGAAGAGGAAGTAACCCCAGAGATTGGGAAATTGGAGCTATTAGAGATTGACCAATTGCAGCCACTGGAAAAGCGCGTTCTGGTTGAAAAACATTTAATCAGTCCTCATTTAGTTGAAGATTCAGCGAAAAGCGCGTGTCTTCTTTCGGAAAATGAAGAAATAAGTATCATGATAAACGAAGAGGACCATCTCCGTATTCAATGTTTAATGTCGGGATTGCAGCTAAAGGAAACCTTAAAGATTGCAAATGTTCTTGACGATTGGATTGAAGAATCCATAGACTATGCATATGATGAAGAAAGAGGATACCTGACTAGTTGTCCGACTAATGTGGGAACAGGGTTAAGGGCTTCAGTCATGATGCATCTGCCGGGTCTGGTCCTTACACAGCAGATGAATAATATCATACCGGCTATCAACCAATTGGGGTTGGTGGTTCGAGGGATTTATGGAGAGGGCAGTCAAGCGTTGGGGAATATTTTTCAAATTTCCAATCAAATCACTCTTGGAAAATCGGAAAGGGATATCGTTGAAGATCTAACGAGTGTAGTGCAACAAATCATAGCCCAGGAACGGTCAGCGAGGGATGCATTAGCGAGGACTTCCCACATACAATTAGAAGATAGAATTTTCCGTTCATATGGGGTTTTGTCCAATGCTCGAATAATCGAGACAAAGGAAGCAGCTACATGTATCTCAGATGTTAGATTAGGGATAGATCTTGGGTATATAAAGAGTATTTCCAAAAGCATTCTAAATGAATTGATGATTTTGACGCAGTCGGGATTTTTACAAAAGTACGCAGGCGGCCCTTTAAGACCCCATGAAAGGGATATCCGTAGAGCAGCACTCATCCGGGAACGCTTGAATTTCACGGAATCTTCCTCCTCATAGAGGTTATTGACCCCTTTAGGGAGAATTAAATTTCATGTAATAGATATGGAGCAAGAATAAGCTTCTGCCATTACTTAGAGAATTGCCAGCAATTTTATTCAAAACGAAAATTCTTAAGGAGGAATTCCCTATGATGTTTGGTCGTTTTACTGAAAGAGCCCAGAAAGTATTAGCATTAGCCCAAGAAGAAGCAATCCGTTTAGGTCATAATAATATTGGCACGGAACATATTTTACTGGGCCTGGTCCGAGAGGGTGATGGTATTGCAGCCAAAGCGTTATATGCTCTTGGATTGGGTCCGGAGAAGATTCAGAAAGAAGTGGAGAATTTAATTGGCCGTGGACAGGATACGGCTCAAACGATACATTATACCCCAAGAGCCAAGAAGGTCATTGAGCTTTCCATGGATGAAGCAAGAAAATTAGGTCACTCATATGTTGGGACAGAGCATGTCCTTCTAGGTCTTATACGAGAAGGGGAGGGTGTCGCTGCCCGCGTATTGAATAATCTGGGAGTAAGTTTAAATAAAGCCCGACAACAAGTATTACAACTTTTGGGCAGCAATGAATCAGGTGGTCATCAAGGTTCAGCCGCTGCAAATGCAAGCACGCCGACATTGGATGGCCTTGCCCGTGATTTAACGGCGATTGCAAGGGAAGGAAGCTTGGATCCGGTTATCGGAAGAAGTAAGGAAATACAGCGTGTCATTGAGGTATTAAGCCGTCGTACAAAAAATAACCCAGTATTGATCGGTGAACCTGGCGTTGGTAAAACAGCCATTGCTGAAGGGCTTGCCCAACAGATTATCAATAACGAGGTACCTGAGATTTTACGTGATAAACGCGTCATGACACTTGATATGGGTACTGTTGTGGCTGGCACTAAATACCGGGGGGAATTTGAGGACCGGTTGAAGAAAGTCATGGATGAAATACGTCAGGCGGGTAATATCATCCTATTCATCGATGAATTGCATACATTGATTGGTGCAGGTGGTGCAGAAGGTGCCATCGATGCCTCCAATATCCTTAAACCATCATTGGCCCGTGGTGAATTACAATGTATCGGTGCTACAACTTTGGATGAGTACCGTAAGTATATTGAAAAAGATGCTGCCCTTGAACGTCGCTTCCAGCCAATCCAAGTCGATGAGCCGACAATTGAGGAATCCATCCAAATTCTCAAAGGTCTTCGTGACCGTTATGAGGCACATCACCGCGTATCGATCACTGACGAAGCGATTGATGCTGCAGTCAAATTATCAGACCGTTATATTTCCGATCGCTTTTTACCTGATAAAGCGATTGACTTGATTGATGAAGCTGGTTCCAAAGTTAGGCTGCGCTCATACACAACGCCACCTAACCTAAAGGAACTTGAAGTGAAACTAGATGATGTTCGCAAGGAAAAGGATGCTTCCGTTCAGAGTCAGGAATTTGAAAAAGCTGCTTCGCTTCGCGATACAGAACAACGCTTAAGAGAACAATTGGAAGAAACGAAAAAAACTTGGAAAGAAAAACAAGGGCAGGAAAACAGTGAAGTGACTGTGGATGACATTGCACACGTCGTATCCAGCTGGACGGGAGTGCCGGTTACTAAATTGGCGCAAACGGAGTCAGACAAACTGCTTAATATGGAGTCAATCCTCCATGATCGTGTAATTGGGCAGGAAGAGGCCGTCATTGCGGTTTCTAAAGCAGTACGGCGTGCAAGGGCAGGTTTGAAAGATCCTAAGCGTCCAATTGGTTCCTTCATCTTCCTGGGGCCTACAGGGGTCGGTAAAACCGAGCTAGCCCGTGCTTTGGCTGAATCCATTTTTGGTGATGAAGATGCCATGATCCGCATCGATATGTCCGAATATATGGAGAAACACTCGACTTCACGTCTTGTTGGATCGCCTCCAGGATATGTTGGGTACGAAGAAGGCGGTCAGTTAACAGAAAAAGTGCGGAGGAAACCATACTCCGTCGTTCTGCTTGATGAAATAGAAAAGGCGCATCCGGATGTCTTCAATATTCTTCTTCAAGTGTTGGAAGACGGAAGACTGACAGATTCCAAGGGGCGTACTGTCGATTTCAGGAATACCATTCTGATCATGACATCGAATGTAGGGGCGTCTGCCTTGAAAACTGATAAGTATGTCGGCTTTAACATCCAGGATACTGGGCAGGACTATAAAAATATGAAAGGGAAAGTGATGGAAGAACTCAAACGTGCATTCCGTCCGGAATTCCTGAATCGTATTGATGAAACTATCGTGTTCCACTCATTAGAGAAGGATCATTTGAAACAAATCGTTACATTAATGTCAAATCAGCTTACTACCCGTTTGAAAGAACAGGAGATATACTTGGAGCTGACAGATGCGGCAAGAGAAAAAATTGCTACGGAAGGTTTTGATCCGGAATATGGGGCAAGGCCAATCCGCAGGGCGCTTCAGAAGCATGTAGAAGATTATCTATCCGAAGAGTTGCTTAAAGGCAACGTGAAAAAAGGGCAAACGGTCGTAATGGATGTCGTGAATAATGAGTTTGCAATCCGACAAGGCGAGCCTGTTAATGTAAGTGAATAACCTGATCCTAAACTTCGAGGTACACGCAGATTCTTTTGCAGTGTACCTCTGTTTTTTATCTATAGGTAGATATGAGTATAAACGGGAAAAGCAAAGTGAATATTTTTTTAAAAAAACTTAGCCTTAAGAAGGTTTAAATAAAACAGAGATATAATATCCTTAATATAGATATTTTTTCCAAAGGAAGAGGAGTAATTTATGGCTGTAAAAAAGAAAACAAAATTTATGTGTCAGTCTTGTGGGTATGAGTCCGCGAAATGGATGGGGAAATGCCCAGGCTGCGGTGAATGGAACAAAATGGTCGAGGAAACCGAAATCGTTAAACCTGCAAGAAAAGGCGCTTTTACCCATTCAGAGGTTAGAGTTTCCGGGGAACGGGAGAAGGCAGCACCCATAACGACCATTCAGTCAGAAAAAGAACCACGCATTAAGACGGATCTAATGGAATTGAATCGTGCTCTTGGGGGCGGGATCGTACAGGGATCACTTGTATTGATCGGAGGGGACCCGGGTATCGGGAAGTCCACCCTGCTTCTACAGGTATCATCCCAATTGGCGCATAAACAGAAAAAAGTGCTTTATATATCAGGTGAAGAATCAGTCAAGCAAACCAAATTGAGAGCGGACCGGCTTGGGACCATGTCAGAAAATCTATTCGTTTATTCTGAAACCGATATGGACTATATCCAACAGGCAATTACAGACGTTAAACCGGATTTGGTCATAATTGACTCGATTCAAACGGTTTACCATTCTGAGGTTACATCTGCCCCGGGAAGCGTTTCACAAGTGAGGGAATGCACAGCCTCACTCATGCGCATTGCTAAAACGAACGGGATTGCGATTTTTATCGTCGGTCACGTTACAAAAGAAGGGGCCATTGCGGGACCACGGCTGCTTGAGCACATGGTGGACACCGTATTATATTTTGAAGGGGAAAGACACCATACATATCGAATTATACGTGCGGTTAAAAATCGCTTTGGTTCGACGAATGAGATGGGTATTTTTGAAATGAAGGAACATGGATTGGAAGAGGTGGCGAATCCATCGGAAATTTTCCTTGAAGAACGGTCGCAAGGAGCTTCGGGGTCCACAGTCGTCGCATCCATGGAGGGCACAAGGCCGGTGCTTGTTGAAGTTCAAGCATTGATTTCTCCTACGAGTTTTGGCAATCCGAGGCGGATGGCCACAGGAATTGACCACAATCGAGTTTCGCTTTTAATGGCTGTCCTGGAAAAGAGAGTGGGCTTGCTGCTCCAAAACCAAGATGCGTATTTAAAGGTTGCTGGCGGTGTCAAGCTGGATGAACCAGCAATTGACCTAGCTGTCGCAATAAGCATTGCATCAAGCTTCCGTGATAAACCAACAAACCCTGCCGATTGCATCATTGGTGAAGTGGGGCTGACTGGTGAAGTGAGAAGGGTGTCACGAATTGAACAAAGGGTGCAGGAAGCAGCGAAATTAGGGTTTGAGCGGGTTATCATACCGGCTAATAATATAGGAGGGTGGACCGCGCCGAAAGGTATTAAGATCATTGGTGTTTCATCGGTTTCGGAGGCTCTTAAACAATCGTTAGGGGGTTAAGCATGACAGATAAAAAAGGGTATGAGAAAACAAAATTGGAAATTCTGCAAATCGTAGCACCCGGTACCCCGCTTCGGGAGGGGATTGAAAATGTCTTGAGGGCAAACACGGGCGGTTTGATAGTGGCCGGATATAATGAGAAGGTGCGAACGATCGTGGATGGCGGCTTCGAAATCAACTGCAGCTGTACCCCCAGCACATTATATGAGTTGGCGAAGATGGACGGGGCCATCATTTTAAATGAAACCGCCGATAAGATCATTTTCGCAAATGCCCAATTAGTGCCTGATAACAGTACACCTTCCACTGAAACGGGAATGAGGCATAGGACAGCGGAACGGGTGGCAAGGGAGACCAAGTCGTTGGTCATCGCAATCTCACAGCGCCGGAATGTCATCACTTTATATCAGGGCAATTTCCGGTATGCCCTTAAAGATATAGGAGTCATACTTGCCAAAGCGAATTTAGCCATCCAGACCTTGGAAAAATACAAGGTGGTCCTGCAGCAGAGCATATCGGTTTTAGGAGCGCTCGAGTTTGAGGAAATCGTGACCTATGCCGATCTTTTGCAGGTATTTCACCGTTATGTGATGGTGCTCAGGATCAAGGCGGAGCTGCTGACGTACCTTAATGAGCTTGGTACGGAAGGAAGGCTGATCCGTTTGCAAATGAATGAAATCCTGGCAGATATTGAAACGGAAGGGAAATGGCTTATCAAGGATTATACCTCCAGTAATGATGAAAATCCCGAGGAAATCATTTTTAGGCTTCAAGAGTTGGCCATGCAGGAAAAACTGGATGAAAGCATTCTTCTTAAGGTGCTGGGCTATCATGGATACATTCATCTTGATGAGTCAGTACATCCCCGTGGTTACCGTATTCTTCATAAAATCCCACGCTTGCCGGGTTTGATCATCGAAAATTTAGTGAAACAGTTCGGAAGCTTTAGTGAAGTCAATAAAGCTACGGTTGAAAACCTTGACGATGTGGAGGGCATAGGTGAAGTCCGGGCAAATAAAATTAAAGAAGGACTCCGAATTTTGAAAAATCAGCTGGTCACAAATAGAAGGATGTAAGGTGCAGCCGGCTTTTAAAAAACTCCTGAACGGGCTTGAAATTGATTGGTGTTTATTTTTGACACTCAAAACTCGGGGTGCTAGGCTAATATTACGAAAAAGAGAAGAATTCATATTTATAAATCCACTATTCCTTAAGTGAATTTAATGTATATAGTGAAAACGAATTTTCAAGGTTTCATTTTATTTTATTGGTCAATAATGAGTAGAAGGAGGTGAAAGGGATGTTAAAACGCATTATACAAGCATGCTTCTTAATAGTCGGCGGAACACTTGGTATGTTGCTTATTCCGGAATTATTAACTGTCTTACATGCAGACGATATTGCTTTATTAAACAATCCTTATGTAAGTGTACTGTTGGGTGCCATTATCTTTTATCTTATAACTTTTTGGGCAGTAGATCATGTGATCTACTTTATGAAATGGCTGGAGGAACAGCTTGTAAAGATACCGATTACGGATATAATCTTTGGCAGCGTAGGTCTTTTAGTTGGATTGCTGGCAGCGTTCTTGGTTGGATCCGCATTCAGTGCCATCAAGGTTCCCATTTTGAATACAGTGGTACCTATCATCCTTACGCTTTTATTTGGATATCTTGGTTTTCAGGTGGGCTTTAAAAAACGTGATGAGCTATTGAGTTTATTCACGAAAAGCAATAAGAAAAAGAACTCGGATGGTGAAGCAAGCGAAGAGGATGAAGACGGGTATAGCAAGCGCCTGAAGATTCTCGATACAAGCGTCATCATTGATGGCAGAATTGCGGATATTTGTCAGACAGGCTTTCTGGAGGGTACCATCGTCATTCCTCAATTCGTATTAAACGAATTGCAGCACATTGCCGATTCATCTGATGCATTGAAAAGGAATCGTGGAAGGCGCGGTTTGGATATCCTGAATCGGATTCAAAAAGACCTGCCGATTAAAGTGGAGATGTACGAGGGGGATTTTGAAGACATTCAGGAAGTCGACAGTAAACTGGTGAAGCTTGCCAAAATATCGGGTGGAATGGTCGTTACCAATGATTTCAATTTAAACAAAGTATGCGAGTTTCAAAATGTGGCGGTACTTAATATCAATGACCTGGCCAATGCCGTAAAACCAGTTGTACTTCCTGGGGAAGAGATGAACGTTCAGGTCATAAAGGACGGGAAAGAGCAGAACCAGGGCATCGCTTATTTGGACGATGGAACCATGATCGTTGTCGAGGGTGGCCGTGACCATATCGGGAAACGGATCGACGTACTTGTCACAAGTGTATTGCAAACCTCTGCAGGCCGGATGATATTCGCTAAACCGAAACTATTAGAAAAAGCATTATAAAGAAGAGTAGGAGAAACCGTTATGTTTTATGAAGTAGTGATACCTGCAGCTGGACAAGGCAAAAGAATGAAAGCGGGCAAGAATAAACTTTTTATTGAACTATCGGGTATCCCGATCATTGTTTATACACTGCGTGTCTTCGAAGAAGATCCTGACTGTCGGGGGATTATCCTTTCGATAAACCCGGCAGAAAAGGATTATTTCAATCAATTGATAGCAGCGAATGGGCTTAAAAAGGTCAAGAAACTGGTCTTGGGTGGCAAGGAGCGCCAACAAAGCGTTTATAATGGACTGCAACATGCAGAAGAAGACATCGTCCTGGTCCATGACGGTGCCCGCCCTTTTATTACCCTAGGGCAAATCAGTGAATTGACTACTGCTGCCTCCCTTCATGGAGGTGCCGTAATTGCAGTGCCCGTTAAGGATACGATTAAAAAAGCGGCAAACAAAAAGGTATTGGAAACAGTGGAACGATCAAGCTTGTGGGCGGTGCAAACTCCACAAGCTTTTCGTGTATCCATATTAAAAAGTGCGTATGAACAGGCAGAAGCTGAAGAATTTTTAGGGACGGACGATGCAAGTTTACTAGAGCGGATCAATGAACAGGTAGTTATTATTGAGGGCAATTATGATAATATTAAGATTACGACTCAGGAAGACCTTTATTTTGCAGAAGCGATTTTACATAAACAACAACATGGAAAACGATGATTGGGGAGAATGATATGTTTAGAATAGGACAAGGATATGACGTTCATCAGCTTGTGGAAGGCAGGCCTTTGATAATTGGCGGGATTACGATTCCGTATGAGAAAGGACTGCTGGGTCATTCGGATGCGGATGTCCTTCTGCATACTGTTGCCGATGCCTGCTTGGGGGCAATTGGTGCAGGGGATATCGGTAAGCATTTTCCGGATACCGACCCTGAATTTAAAGATGCCGATTCGGCAAAACTGCTGCAGTATATTTGGGCGATCGTAAAAAAAGAAGGATATTCCCTAGGCAATGCGGATTGTACAATCATTGCACAAAGCCCGAAAATGGCACCGTATATCGAGGAAATGCGAGGCAGGATTGCAGAACTTTTAGATGCCTCGATAGACAGGGTTAATGTAAAGGCGACCACAACGGAGAAACTTGGATTTACAGGCAGGGGCGAAGGAATCGCTGCACAGGCTGTTGTTTTATTGGTCAAATCAAACTAAATCGTTTTTAGAGTGGATGCCTTTATCCCAATGTATTTAAATGATAATATAAACAATAGAATAGAACGACTGGGAGGTCTATATATATCATGAGCAGCGATATTCGAGTTCGCTATGCACCGAGTCCGACTGGACATTTACATATTGGTAATGCACGGACTGCTTTATTTAATTATTTATACGCACGAAATAAAGGCGGGAAATTCATCATCCGTATTGAAGATACCGACCAAAAGAGAAATATTGAGGGCGGAGAGGAAAGTCAGCTTAAATATTTGAAATGGCTTGGCATGGATTGGGATGAAGGTGTTGATGTTGGCGGTGAATACGGTCCATACCGTCAATCCGAAAGGAACGACCTTTATCAGGAATTGTATCAAGAGCTTTTGGATAAGGGTTTAGCATATAAATGCTATTGTACGGAAGAAGAGCTTGAAGCAGAGCGTGAAGGACAGGTCGAACGCAATGAAACGCCAAAATATTCCGGGAAGTGCAAGCATTTAACTGAGGAAGAGCAAGCGGAACTAGTGGCACAAGGAAGAAAACCGAGCATTCGCTTTGCCGTTCCAGCTGGGAAGGTCCTTACTTTCAAAGATATGGTCAAGGATGAGGTTTCATTTGAAACAGATGGCTTTGGTGATTTTGTCATCGTTAAAAAAGATGGCATTCCAACCTATAACTTTGCAGTGGCCGTCGATGATCACTTGATGAAGATTTCCCATGTCCTTCGCGGTGATGATCATATCTCCAATACTCCAAAACAATTGATGATTTATGAAGCTTTCGGCTGGGAACCGCCGGTATTCGGACATATGACACTGATTGTAAACGAAAGCAGGAAGAAACTGAGTAAACGTGATGAGTCGATCATCCAATTCATTGAGCAATATGAAGAGCTTGGCTATGTACCTGAAGCTTTATTCAATTTCATTACATTACTAGGATGGTCTCCGGTCGGGGAGGAAGAGATTTTCACGAAGGAAGAATTCATTAATCTTTTCGATGCTGACCGCCTGTCTAAATCACCTGCACTTTTCGATAAGCAAAAGCTTACATGGATGAATAACCAATATGTGAAGCAATTGGACGTCAATCGTGCAGTGGAATTGTCATTGCCTCACTTAATTAAAGCCGGGAAGGTTTCAGAGACACTGACCGCCGAAGAAGAAGAGTGGGTACATGGGCTTGTTTCACTTTTTCAAGAGCAGATGAGCTATGGAGCGGAAATAGTCGAGCTTTCTGAACTGTTTTTCAAGGATGAGGTCGAGTTCGAGCAAGAAGCTAAGGAAGTGCTGGCTGAAGAACAGGTACCTGAAGTCATGAAAGCTTTCCTTCAGGAGATCGAAGGGCTTGAAGAATTTAATGCGGATGAAATCAAGAAGTCGATTAAAGCCGTACAAAAAAGCACAGGGCATAAAGGGAAAAAATTATTCATGCCGATAAGGGCTGCCGTCACGGGTCAAACACATGGTCCTGACTTGCCTAAGGCAATTTCATTACTGGGCAAAGAAAAAATTAAACAGCGTATTCAGAGTATTTTATATTAACAATTTGTCGAAAATGTAATATAGTATTTAATAATCTTACAAAAGAACGCGTAGATGGGGAGAAGTAAGTAAACGAAGCTTTTTAGAGAGAACCATAACCTGCTGAAAGTGGTTCAGGCCTCTCGTTTTCTGAAATGCACCCTTGAGTCCTTTGCTGAACTAACCTATAGTAGGCACAGGCGGAATGTCCTCCGTTACAGGGATTAAAGTTGGGGATGAAAAAACAGGAAAGAGCTTTACCTGGTTCGTACATTCCAAACAGAGTGGAACCGCGCTTCAAGCGTCTCTGTCTATTTGGACAGAGACGCTTTTTTATATGCTTTAAAAGCTTCAAAAGGGGATGTTGGAAAAGGACGGAACATAGGGGGGAATCATTTTGTTAAAGATGTTTAAAGAAGATATCGAAGTGGTTTTTGATCAAGATCCTGCTGCGCGCAGCTATTTGGAAGTCATATTGACGTACGCTGGTTTACATGCGATTTGGAGTCATAGGATGGCTCATGCGCTATTTAAGAGGAAATTCTTTTTCCTGGCGAGAAGCATATCTCAAATCAGCCGGTTTTTTACCGGAATTGAAATTCATCCAGGGGCTACGATTGGCCGTCGTTTCTTCATTGACCATGGAATGGGGATTGTCATTGGCGAAACTTGTGAAATTGGCGACAATGTATCCGTCTTTCAAGGTGTAACACTTGGGGGGACCGGAAAAGAAAAGGGAAAACGTCATCCTACGATAAAGGATAATGTTTTGATAGCTACAGGAGCAAAAGTGCTGGGTTCCATCACTGTTGGGGAAAACTCGAAAATCGGTGCGGGATCGGTCGTTCTAAAGGAAGTGCCACCTAATTCTACAGTGGTGGGCATTCCAGGTAAAGTGGTCATTCAAGATGGCATCAAAATCAATAAAGACCTAAATCATTGTGATCTTCCTGATCCAATCGCTGATCGCTTTAAGGAATTGGATAGTGAAATCAGAGCCTTAAGAGCAAGGTTGGCCGAACAGAAGCAGGAAGAAAGGAGTCTATAATATGGCGATTAAAATATATAACACGGCAACAAGAAAAAAGGAAACCTTCGTCCCGATTGAAGAGGGAAAGGTGAAGATGTATGTATGCGGACCCACTGTCTATAATTACATTCATATTGGCAATGCAAGACCGGCAATCGTATTCGATACCGTTCGTAGGTATTTGGATTACCGTGGATATGATGTGCAATTCGTTTCTAACTTCACGGATGTGGATGATAAGCTGATTCGCGCGGCAAAAGAATTGGGGGAAGATGTTCCGACCATATCTGAGCGTTTCATCAAAGCGTATTTTGAAGACGTGTCGGCATTGGGCTGCAAAAAAGCGGATGCTCACCCGACCGTAATGGAGAACATGGATGCAATCATTGAATTCATCTCGGCGCTAATCGAGAAAGGATTCGCTTATGAATCGGAAGGGGATGTGTACTACCGCACTCGTAAGTTTGAGGGATATGGCAAGCTTTCACATCAGTCCATCGATGAGCTTCGAGTGGGGGCACGTATTGAAATAGGGGAGAAAAAACAAGATGCCCTTGATTTTGCCCTTTGGAAAGCGGCCAAGGATGATGAAATATCATGGGAGAGCCCATGGGGTAAGGGGCGTCCTGGCTGGCATATCGAATGCTCGGCAATGGTCAAAAAGTATTTGGGGGATACCATCGATATTCATGCAGGAGGTCAAGATCTGGCATTCCCGCATCATGAAAATGAAATTGCACAATCCGAAGCATTGACGGGTAAGACCTTTGCGAATTATTGGATGCATAATGGGTATATAAATATTGAGAATGAAAAAATGTCTAAGTCCTTAGGCAATTTCGTCCTTGTGCATGACATCATTCAGAAGCATGATCCACAAGTGTTACGCTTCTTCATGTTATCAGTACATTACCGTCATCCGATCAATTATAGTGAAGAAGTGCTTGAAAATGTAAAAGCGTCCCTTGAACGCTTAAGGACATCATATCAAAATTTAAAGCATCGCCTTCAAGTAAGTGACGGATTGACTGAGAATAATGATGTTTGGTTGGAGAAGCTGAATGATTTACATGAACAATTCATTAAGGAAATGGACGATGATTTCAACACAGCTAATGCAATATCCATGCTTTTTGAACTTTCCAAACAGGCAAATTATTACTTGATGGAGAAAAACACAGACAAGGAAGTAATTGATGCTTTCCTTGATAAATTCAACACCTTATTTTCTGTCCTCGGTTTGTCCCTTGAAGAAGAGGGGCTTTTGGATGAGGAAATTGAAGGGTTGATACAGCAAAGGATTCAAGCGCGGAAAGACCGCAATTTTGGATTATCTGATGAAATTCGCGATCGCTTGAAAAATATGAATATCATATTAGAGGATACCCCTCAAGGTACAAGATGGAAAAGAGGGTAATTAATGCTTCATTACGATAGTAAGGTAGATGCAAAAATGCTGAACAGTCTTGCTTTAGCATATATAGGTGATGCTGTATACGAAACGTATATACGGCATCACCTCATTCAAAAAGGGGCGGTCAAGCCCAATCTACTTCACAAAAAAGCTACATCTTTTGTAGCTGCTAAAGCGCAAAATAAAATCATCCACTTCTTTCTGGAGTCAGATTGGCTATCGGAAGAGGAATCCGCTGTCGTTCGGCGCGGCCGAAATGCGAAATCCGGTACGGTACCGAAGAATACAGATGTGCAAACGTATCGCTACAGTACAGCCTTCGAGGCTCTTATGGGATTTTTGTATTTATCCGGTCGAATAGAAAGAATGGAAGAACTCATCAAAAAATCCATTGAATACATTGAAGAAGAAAAGGGGAGTAACCCATGAGCGAAGAATATATCATTGGCAGAAACCCCGTATTGGAAGCACTTCGCTCCGAACGGGAAGTTAATAAAATTTGGATAGCCGAGGGCTCGCAAAAAGGCTCGATGCAACCACTTATCGGTCTCGCGAAGGAAAAGAAGGTTCTCGTGCAAATCGTACCGAAGAAAAAAATTGACCAAATGGTAGAAGGCATCCATCAAGGTGTTATCGCACAAGTGGCTGCATATGAATATGTGGAGCTGGATGACTTATTCGCTAAAGCGGCTGAACGGGACGAAGCACCTTTTTTCATGATCCTTGATGAGGTTGAAGATCCGCATAATTTAGGTTCGATCATGAGGACGGCCGATGCAGTCGGGGCCCATGGAATCATCATACCAAAAAGAAGAGCGGTGGGCTTGACGGCAACAGTGGCAAAAGCTTCGACGGGTGCAATCGAATATATTCCTGTAGCTCGCGTTACAAATTTGGCAAGAGCGGTGGAAGAATTGAAAGAGCGAGGGGTATGGATAGTCGGTACCGATGCGAAAGGCAGCGATGATTACCGTAACATGGACGGAAAGATGCCTATCGGACTTGTTATCGGCAGCGAAGGAAAAGGCATGGCCCGGTTAATGAAGGAGAAATGTGATTTTCTCATCCGTCTTCCAATGGCAGGAAAAGTAACTTCGTTAAATGCATCGGTAGCAGCCGGTTTATTGATGTATGAGGTTTATAGAAAAAGAAATCCCCTAGGGCAATGACGAAATGAATATTCTGTTGGTGGACGGTTATAACATTATTGGAGCTTGGCCGGAACTGAGAGAATTAAAAGAACGGGATCTTGCTGCTGCAAGGGACCGATTGATAGAAATGATGGCGGAATATCAAGCATTTACCGGATACCGTGTAATTGTCGTATTTGATGCTCAATATGTTCAGGGAATTGCCCGCATATTCAAAAATCACAAGGTTGACGTAATTTTTACAAAAGAAAATGAAACTGCGGATGAAAGAATAGAAAAGATGGCCATCGAACTGAATAATGTCAAAACGCAAATTCAAGTGGCAACCTCTGACTTCACGGAACAGTGGGTGATCTTTGGCCAAGGGGCCCTAAGGAAATCCGCTCGTGAACTGCTAATTGAAATGGAAGAAATTCAAGGCGAAATCAAGAAAGATGTAAGAAAAACAACAACGATAAGACCCGTTGCTAAAATTCCTTTAAGTGAAGAAGTGGCAGAAATTTTCGAAAAATGGCGCCGGGGGAAAATTTGAACCATTGACGGGTAAAATTTACCTGCTGTATAATATTTCTATCTGAGTCAGGTCAGGGGGATATAATGTGGGTCTCAAATTCGGAATGAAGCTGAACGAAAAGTATCTTCAGTTTGAGGATGATGAATTGATAGGGTTGGTGCACACTGGAGACAGTGAAGCGCTTGATTATTTGATCCAAAAGTATCGTAATTTTGTAAGAGCGAAGGCAAGGACTTATTTCTTGATTGGTGCCGATAAGGAAGACATCGTGCAAGAAGGTATGATTGGTTTATATAAAGCCGTCCGTGATTTTAAAGGGGATAAGTTATCTTCTTTTAAAGCATTTGCAGAACTATGCATTACGAGGCAGATCATTACAGCTATCAAAACAGCAACACGTCAAAAACATATTCCGCTCAATTCCTATGTTTCCCTGGACAAGCCAATTTATGATGAGGAATCGGACCGAACTCTAATGGATATCATATCGGGTACGAAGGTTTTGGACCCGGAAGAACTGATCATCAACCAAGAAGAGTTTGACGATATCGAATTAAAGATGGCCGAGCTCCTGAGTGATCTTGAGAGAAAAGTGTTAGCTCTTTACCTGGATGGACAAACCTACCAAGAAATTTCGGAAGAGTTGAACCGGCATGTTAAGTCAATCGACAACGCCCTTCAGCGGGTGAAAAGAAAGCTCGAGCGCTATCTGGAAGTAAGGGAAATCAGTTTATAATCCCTCCGCTTTTTCCGCTTAATTTCATCTGTCCCTTCTCCACATGGAAGTTTTTTATTCACTAAGATTTTTAGATGCAAGCCGATGTTTTGATTTACGTTGTCCATAATGGGTGGAACCCGCTTTGATATTGACAATAAAAAACAGTCGTGATAAGGTTTTATGGATATAGTAGATAGGATAGGTGTATCTAATGCGAAAAAAAATAGTTCTTGCCTGCAACGATTGCGGTTCAAGAAATTATAGTTATGAGAGCAAACAATCGACAAGCGGCGAACGGCTGGAAATCAAGAAATTTTGCAGTACGTGCAACTCACACTCGATTCACAAAGAAACGAAATAACCGTTTTATAAATAGATTGACAGAAGCTTCTAATGCTTGGAGGTACATTCATGAAACGTTTTACCGAATTTTTCAGCGGAGTCGCTCGCGAAATGCAAAAGGTAAGCTGGCCGAAACGCAAGGAGCTTACCAAATATACAATCGTGGTGGTAACGACTGTAGTATTTATGGCTTTATTCTTTACAGTGGTCGATTTGGGTATTTCCGAATTAATTCGCTTAGTTATTGAATAAGAGATTCGAAAATAAGGTATAATAGTGATAGAATAATATGTGTCAGCAGAAAAGCCCGGAAACGGGTTTTTTAATTTGTCTTTTTTAATAAGTGAAGAAGTTCAAAAACGAGTGCTGCTGTAATACGAATCATCACAATATATTCTAGTTAAGTTCGGGATGACGCCTGTATGGTTTTTTGGCTAAAACGTTCAAAGATAAAGATTAATAAAGAAAATGATCGATTGCAGGGAGGGAAGGACGTTAAAGTCCTAACACATGGAAAAGAATTGGTATGTAGTTCACACCTATTCAGGTTATGAGAACAAGGTTAAAGCTAACTTGGAAAAACGTGTTGAAACTATGGGGATGGAAGACAAGATCTTTCGCGTTGTAGTTCCAGAAGAAGAAGAAACAGAAGTGAAAGATGGCAAAAAGAAAGTGACCAAAAAGAAAGTGTTTCCAGGTTATGTGTTGGTTGAGATCATCATGACGGATGATTCATGGTATGTTGTCCGTAATACGCCTGGGGTAACAGGTTTCGTGGGTTCATCTGGAGCTGGGTCAAAACCGACTGCATTGCTTCCGGAGGAAATTGAAGTCGTTCTTAAACGTATGGGCGTAGATGAAAGCAAAATCGAAGTTGATTTTGAAATCGGTGATACGGTTCAAGTTAAAGAAGGACCATTTGCAACTTTTGCAGGACCGATTGAAGAACTTGATAAAGACAAAGGGAAAGTAAGGGTCCTAGTCAATATGTTCGGCCGTGATACACCGGTAGAACTTGATTTTAATCAAGTGGAAAAATTATAAACGGAAAAAAACTTGAAATTACCTTTTGAAAGTGGTAAAATTTCAAAGGTCAGTATGTTTCAATTTTTAGGCCTCAACGATACAAGCATTCTTTATTAATAGATAAAGAATTCAAGATGAGTGGGAGGGTATTACCCTATTACCACATCACGGACTTATAAGGAGGTGTGTCTCGTGGCTAAAAAAGTAATTAAAATGGTTAAATTGCAAATTCCTGCTGGTAAAGCGAATCCGGCACCGCCAGTCGGTCCTGCATTAGGTCAAGCTGGTGTAAACATCATGGGATTCTGTAAGGAGTTCAACGCTCGTACAGCAGATCAAGCTGGTCTAATTATTCCTGTTGAAATCACGGTATTTGAAGACCGTTCATTTACATTCATTACAAAAACTCCACCGGCTGCAGTATTGCTTAAGAAAGTAGCTGGTATCGAGTCTGGTTCTGGTGAACCTAACCGTAATAAAGTTGCTACAGTCAAGCGTGATCAAGTGCGCGAGATTGCTGAAACTAAAATGCCTGACCTAAACGCTGCAAGCGTTGAAGCTGCAATGCGTATGGTTGAAGGTACTGCTCGCAGCATGGGTATTGTCATCGAAGACTAATCCATGTAATTGCTATTTGTTTCTACGGGGTTGCGATTGATACTCGCAACCTTTATTCGTGGGAGGTCATTCCGTTAAAACCACAATTTAGGAGGATTTATATCATGGCGAAAAAAGGTAAAAAGTATCTTGAAGCAGCTAAGCTTGTAGAAGTTTCTAAGGCTTATGCTGTAACTGAAGCAATCGAAGTTGCTAAAAAAGCAAACTTCGCAAAATTCGATGCGACTGTTGAAGTTGCTTTCCGTTTAGGCGTAGACCCTAAGAAAGCTGACCAACAAATTCGTGGAGCTGTTGTTCTTCCGAATGGTACTGGTAAAACTCAACGCGTATTAGTATTCGCAAAAGGCGAAAAAGCAAAAGAAGCGGAAGCTGCTGGTGCTGACTACGTTGGCGAATCTGACTACATCAACAAAATCCAACAAGGATGGTTCGAATTCGATGTAATCGTTGCGACTCCAGACATGATGGGTGAAGTTGGTAAACTTGGCCGTGTATTAGGACCTAAAGGTTTAATGCCTAACCCTAAAACTGGCACAGTAACTTTCGATGTAACGAAAGCTGTTAATGAAATCAAAGCTGGTAAAGTTGAATACCGCGTAGATAAAGCTGGTAACATCCATGCTCCAATCGGTAAAGTATCTTTCGAAGATGCTAAACTAGTGGAAAACTTCACTACTATCTATGATACATTATTGAAAGTTAAACCTGCGGCTGCTAAAGGAACTTACATGAAAAACGTTTCTGTAACAACTACAATGGGCCCTGGCGTGAAAGTTGATCCTTCTTCTTTCAAATAAATAATTGACATACCAAAACTATTATTGTTATAATAAGTTTTGTTGTGAATAAATGAATACTATTTGTACCGTAGACAGTAGGTGCTCATTACGAGCTTAATTCCCTGCCGAGGTAATTCGATAATAATAGTCCTTGACTATGACTTTTGAAATTACTGCCTTCATGTCTGCAATAGAGATGAAGGCTTTTTCTTTGAAACGGTATAAATGTTTTCAAGCAAATCTACAGGAGGTGTAAGGATGAACGCAATTATTGAACAAAAGCAAAAAATCGTTGCTGAGATTTCTGAAAAGTTAACTTCAAGCCAATCAACAGTAGTTGTTGACTACCGTGGATTGACTGTTGCTGAAGTAACAGAACTTCGTAAGCAACTTCGTGAAGCTGGCGTTGAGTTTAAAGTTTACAAAAACTCTATGACTCGCCGTGCTGCTGAAAGTGCTGAGCTTAGCGCTTTGAACGAATCATTAACAGGTCCAAACGCAATTGCATTCTCAACTGAAGATGTTATTGCGCCAGCAAAAATCCTTAACGATTTTGCGAAAAAACATGAAGCGTTAGAAATCAAAGCTGGAGTTATCGAAGGAAATGTTGCAACTGCTGAAGAAATTAAAGCTCTTGCAGAACTACCTTCACGCGAAGGCCTACTTTCAATGCTACTCAGCGTGCTACAAGCACCTATGCGCGGACTTGCTCTTGCTACAAAAGCTGTTGCAGAGCAAAAAGAAGAACAAGGCGCGTAAGCTAACCGCTTATTTAGCCTGCTGAATCAAAAAAAACCAACCATTTCGAGGAGGAAATAAAAATGACTAAAGATCAAATCATTGAAGCAGTTAAAAACATGACTGTTTTAGAATTAAACGACCTTGTAAAAGCAATCGAAGAAGAATTTGGCGTAACTGCTGCTGCACCTGTAGCTGTAGCTGCTGCTGGTGGCGCTGCTGCTGAAGAAAAAACTGAGTTTGATGTAGTTCTTACATCTGCTGGAGATCAAAAAATCAAAGTTATCAAAGCTGTACGTGAAGTTACAGGTCTTGGACTTAAAGAAGCAAAAGAACTTGTTGACAACACTCCAAAAGCAATCAAAGAAGGCGCTTCTAAAGAAGAAGCTGAAGAAATCAAAGCTAAACTTGAAGAAGTTGGAGCTGGCGTTGAAGTTAAGTAATCTTGCATAAACAAAAAGCTCGCTATCATTGGCGGGCTTTTTTTCTTCATTTTTAAAGAAATGACGGGAACTGGCCGTTAATGGTTTGGTAACGGGGATATCGTTACTGGAACATTCCGGCGTGCAAGCATCCATTCTTCAATTCTCTTCTCTCATTAAATCTTCAATATTCCTTTCTGATAGGGGGAGATGACTCTGACAGAGCATTACTACTCACATAAACCGGATGTCGTAAGCAATCCGAAATTTTGGGATTTCACATTAAAGGGACGTACATTTCGCTTCAAAAGTGATAATGGTGTTTTTTCGAAAAAGGAAGTTGATTTCGGATCGCGTCTTTTGGTTGAGAGTTTCAACCTTAGTGAAGCTGTGGAAGGAAATATTCTCGATGTTGGTTGCGGGTATGGACCGATCGGAATATCGATTGCGGCAGCTTATCCCGATAGAACGATAGAAATGATTGATATAAATAGCCGGGCAGTTGAATTGTCAAAAGAGAATGCTGCTTCTAATGGGATCGCAAATGTGAAGATTTACGAAAGCGATCGTTTTGACAAAGTTGCCTCCAATCAATTCGCTGCGATTCTTACGAACCCTCCCATTCGCGCAGGTAAAAGTGTAGTCCACGAAATTTTAGAAGAAAGCTATCGCAGTTTGGTAGCTGGTGGAGAATTATGGGTTGTCATTCAAAAAAAACAAGGGGCTCCATCCGCAATGGATAAAATGGAGCAATTATTTGGAAATGTTGAAGTGCCTGTTAAGAAAAAAGGTTACTATATACTATTATCCAAAAAGGTTTGACTCTAAATTTTCGCTATGTTAGTATTATAAAATGCATATATATAATTCCGTAACTATGCAATTTTTATACCATTGGTGTATAATCGATGGATAATATGGGAAAAATATATAAATAATAGTTCGTTTTATGAGAAATAGTGGTTTTTAAAATAAAAACCATTTTCTTTTTGTCTATGGAAATGATTCCTTTTCCGAGGCAAATGGATCCTTATAACGCTTGATTTAAGGGGTGAATCAGTTGACAGGTCAACTTGTTCAGTATGGACGACACCGCCAACGTAGAAGTTATGCAAGAATCAGTGAGGTTTTGGACCTTCCGAATCTGATTGAAATTCAAACAGCTTCTTATCAATGGTTTCTAGATGTAGGTTTAAAGGAAATGTTCCAGGATATTTCTCCTATTGAGGATTTTACAGGTAATTTATCGTTAGAATTCATCGATTACAGCTTAGCTGAGCCGAAGTATTCTGTGGAAGAAACAAAAGAACGCGATGTTACGTATTCTGCACCACTTCGTGTGAAAGTGCGCCTTGTTAACAAAGAAACAGGGGAAGTAAAAGACCAAGATGTATTTATGGGCGACTTCCCGCTGATGACTGAAACAGGTACATTTGTCATCAATGGTGCTGAACGGGTAATTGTATCCCAATTAGTGCGCTCACCGAGTGTTTACTACAATGGGAAAATGGATAAAAACGGTAAGCTTGGGTTCTCTGCGACCGTTATTCCTAACCGTGGCGCATGGCTCGAATACGAAACAGACGCCAAGGATGTTGTGTATGTTCGAATCGACCGCACCAGGAAATTACCGATAACGGTATTGATGCGTGCCCTTGGATTCGGAACAGATCAAGAAATCATCGATTTGATCGGTGACAACGAATACCTTCGCAACACTCTCGAAAAGGATAACACCGAGAGTGTGGAAAAAGCATTACTAGAAATCTATGAGCGTCTACGCCCAGGTGAACCGCCTACTGTCGAAAACGCGAAAAGTCTTTTAGTATCACGCTTTTTTGATCCGAAACGTTATGATTTAGCTAATGTAGGCCGTTATAAAATAAACAAAAAACTGCATATTAAGAACCGTTTATTCGGACAACGTATTGCAGAGACTTTGATTGATCCTGAAACGGGAGAAATCATTGTTGAAAAAGGTACAATGCTTGATCGCCGGACTCTTGATAGGATTCTGCCTCATATCGAAGGTGGAATAGGATTCAAAACATTCCATCCATCAGGTGGTGTAGTAGAGGAAGAAACTCTTCTTCAACCTATTAAAGTGTTTGCACCAAACGATGCTGAAGGCGAAAAAGTGATCAATATCATCGGTAATGCTTATGTGACCGACCAGGTCAAAAACATTACACCGGCTGATATCATTTCTTCCATCAGTTATTTCTTTAATTTATTGCATGGTGTGGGAATCACGGATGACATTGACCATTTAGGTAACCGTCGTCTGCGTTCCGTTGGTGAATTGCTGCAAAACCAATTCAGAATTGGTTTATCCCGTATGGAGCGTGTTGTCCGTGAAAGAATGTCCATTCAGGATACGAACACAATCACTCCACAACAACTAATCAACATTCGCCCTGTCATCGCATCCATTAAAGAGTTCTTTGGAAGTTCACAGCTTTCCCAGTTCATGGATCAAACGAACCCGTTGGCTGAGTTGACGCATAAACGTCGTCTATCTGCTTTGGGACCTGGTGGTCTGACACGTGAGCGTGCTGGCTTTGAAGTACGTGACGTTCATTATTCCCACTATGGCCGCATGTGTCCGATTGAAACGCCTGAGGGACCGAATATTGGTTTGATTAACTCGTTATCCAGTTTTGCAAAGGTTAACCCATATGGCTTCATTGAAACACCATACCGCCGTGTGGACCCTGAAACAGGTAAAATTACAAGCCAAATCGATTACTTAACAGCTGATGAGGAAGATAACTATGTAGTTGCCCAAGCGAATGTACGACTGTCGGATGACGGCTCATTCCTTGATAACGATGTTGTTGCACGTTTCCGCGGTGAAAATACCGTTGTTCCGCGTGACCGCGTAGATTACATGGATGTATCTCCTAAACAGGTTGTATCTGCCGCGACTGCATGTATTCCTTTCTTGGAAAACGATGACTCCAACCGTGCCCTTATGGGAGCGAACATGCAACGTCAAGCAGTTCCTTTGCTTCAACCGGAAGCCCCTCGGGTAGGAACGGGTATGGAGTATGTTTCAGCGAAAGACTCCGGTGCTGCCGTAATCTGTAAACACCCTGGTATCGTAGAGCACGTTGAATCACGTGAAGTATGGGTACGTAGGGTAAGTGAAGTAGACGGGCAGCAAGTAAAAGGAAATCTTGATAAATATCGTCTATTAAAATTCATTCGTTCCAACCAAGGAACGTGCTATAATCAACGCCCTATCGTAAGTGTTGGCGACAATGTCGTTAAAGGTGAAATTCTTGCTGATGGTCCTTCAATGGAAAAAGGTGAGTTGGCACTTGGACGTAACGTATTGGTAGCCTTCATGACATGGGATGGATATAACTATGAAGATGCCATCATCATGAGTGAACGATTGGTTAAAGATGATGTGTACACTTCCATTCATATTGAAGAATATGAATCTGAATCACGCGATACAAAATTAGGGCCTGAAGAAATCACCCGTGATATCCCTAACGTAGGGGAAGATGCGCTTCGTAATCTTGATGAGCGCGGAATTATCCGTGTGGGTGCTGAAGTGAAAGACGGAGACCTTCTCGTTGGTAAAGTCACGCCTAAAGGTGTAACGGAACTGACTGCTGAGGAACGTCTATTACATGCAATCTTCGGTGAAAAAGCACGTGAAGTAAGGGATACATCACTTCGTGTACCTCACGGCGGCGGAGGAATCGTTCTTGATGTTAAAGTATTTAACAGAGAAGACGGCGATGAACTGCCTCCTGGTGTAAACCAACTCGCACGTGTATATATCGTTCAAAAACGTAAAATCCATGAAGGCGATAAAATGGCCGGACGACATGGTAACAAAGGGGTAATCTCCAGGATTCTTCCTGAAGAAGATATGCCTTATCTACCGGACGGCACTCCAGTCGACATCATGTTAAACCCATTGGGTGTACCTTCACGTATGAACATCGGACAGGTGTTGGAGCTACACTTGGGTATGGCTGCACGCGCACTTGGCATTCATGTAGCATCTCCTGTATTCGATGGTGCCACTGAGGAAGACGTTTGGGGTACGATTGAAGAAGCCGGGATGTCCCGTGATGCAAAAACTGTCCTTTATGATGGCCGTTCAGGTGAAGCATTCGATAACCGTGTATCAGTTGGTGTCATGTACATGATCAAACTGGCGCATATGGTCGATGATAAACTTCATGCACGTTCAACTGGACCTTACTCCCTTGTTACGCAGCAGCCACTTGGTGGTAAAGCGCAATTTGGTGGACAGCGTTTCGGTGAGATGGAAGTATGGGCACTTGAAGCTTATGGTGCCGCTTATACATTACAAGAAATCCTAACCGTTAAATCAGATGATGTCGTGGGTCGTGTTAAAACGTACGAAGCGATTGTCAAAGGTGAAAATGTCCCTGAACCAGGCGTTCCTGAGTCATTCAAAGTATTGATTAAGGAGCTTCAAAGTTTAGGATTGGATGTTAAAATCCTCAATGCCGAAGATCGTGAAATCGAAATGCGTGATTTGGAAGATGAAGATGAAGCCAACCAAGCAGACAAATTAAGCCTTGATTCAGAAACTAAAGATATTGTTGCTTCCGAAGTAGGGGCACCTGTCAAAGAATAAAATTAAATATAAACATATCCAGTTATATATTACCTGCTCTGACTGGCAGCGAGATGTTCATTAGAAAATCATGCTGCCTTGTTAGAGCCTTATTGATTCAATCAACCATCATCCGGTGTAAGATTGCCTCATAACGTGACGGCAATCAAGGGTTAAACCTGGAGATTAAAAGGGAGGTAGGCCCCTTGTTAGACGTTAATAATTTTGAGTATATGAAAATTGGTCTTGCTTCACCAGACAAGATTCGTTCTTGGTCACATGGAGAAGTTAAAAAACCAGAAACAATCAACTATCGTACGTTAAAGCCAGAAAAAGACGGTTTATTCTGTGAGAGAATTTTTGGACCTCAAAAGGACTGGGAATGTCATTGCGGAAAATATAAACGTGTTCGTTATAAAGGCGTAGTCTGTGACCGTTGTGGCGTTGAAGTCACCCGTGCTAAGGTGCGTCGTGAGCGTATGGGTCATATTGAGCTGGCAGCACCAGTTTCACACATATGGTATTTTAAAGGAATTCCTAGCCGTATGGGACTTGTTCTTGATATGTCTCCACGGGCTTTGGAAGAAGTTATTTACTTTGCATCTTACGTAGTAACTGAAACGGGCGATACGACTTTAGAAAAGAAACAGCTTCTTTCTGAAAAGGAATATCGTACATACCGTGAAAAATACGGTAAGAAATTCCAAGCTGCCATGGGTGCGGAAGCTATTAAAAAACTTTTACAAGATATTGATACGGAAAAGGAAGTAGAGTCGTTGAAAGAGGAGCTTAAAACAGCCCAAGGACAACGCAGAACCCGTGCAATCAAACGCTTGGAAGTGCTTGAAGCATTCCGTAACTCCGGAAATGAGCCTTCATGGATGATCCTTGACGTGCTTCCGGTCATTCCACCGGAGCTTCGTCCTATGGTTCAACTTGATGGAGGACGTTTTGCCACATCTGATTTAAATGATTTATATCGCCGTGTTATCAACCGTAATAATCGGTTGAAGAGATTACTGGACCTTGGAGCACCAAGCATTATCGTTCAAAATGAGAAGCGTATGCTGCAAGAAGCTGTCGATGCTCTTATCGATAATGGCCGTCGTGGCCGTCCGGTAACTGGACCAGGTAACCGTCCGTTAAAATCTTTATCTCACATGTTAAAAGGTAAACAAGGTCGTTTCCGTCAAAACCTTCTTGGTAAACGTGTTGATTACTCTGGCCGTTCCGTTATCGTAGTCGGACCAAACTTAAAGATGTACCAATGTGGTCTTCCGAAAGAAATGGCGATTGAATTATTCAAACCATTCGTAATGAAGGAGCTTGTTCAAAGAGGTCTGGCGCATAACATCAAATCCGCTAAGCGCAAAATTGAACGTTTATCTCCTGAAATATGGGATGTCCTAGAAGAAGTTATTAGAGAACACCCAGTACTATTGAACCGTGCACCGACTCTTCATAGACTTGGGATCCAAGCATTTGAACCAACGTTGGTTGAAGGTCGCGCAATTCGTTTGCATCCGCTCGTATGTACAGCTTACAACGCTGACTTTGACGGTGACCAAATGGCGGTCCATGTTCCTCTATCTTCTGAAGCACAAGCCGAAGCACGCATGCTTATGCTTGCAGCACAGAACATTTTGAACCCTAAAGATGGTAAACCTGTCGTTACACCTTCTCAAGATATGGTATTAGGTAACTATTACTTAACGCTGGAAAGAGAAGGCGCTATCGGTGAGGGTATGATCTTTAAAGATACAAGTGAAGCATTACTTGCATACCAAAACGGATATGTACACTTACATTCCCGTTGTGCCGTACATGCATCGTCACTAAATAATGAAACATTCACTGAAGAACAAAACGGCCAACTTCTAATTACGACTGTTGGAAAATTGATCTTCAATGAAATTTTACCTAAATCATTCCCGTATATTAACGAACCGACACGTTATAATCTGGAAACCAAAACTCCAGAGAAATATTTTGTGGAAAAGGGCGCTAATATCCCTGAATTGATTAAGTCCCAACCTGCTATCGATCCTTTCAAGAAGAAAATTCTTGGAAATATCATCGCGGAAGTCTTTAAACGCTTTAAAATTACCGAAACATCCAAAATGCTTGACCGGATGAAAGATCTTGGATTCAAATATTCGACAAAAGCTGGTATTACCGTTGGTGTGGCTGATATTGTCGTTTTAAAAGAAAAACAAGAAATCATTACTGAGGCTCAAACAAAAGTGGATAACGTCTTGAAGCAATTCAGACGCGGTCTTATTACTGAGGATGAGCGTTATGATCGCGTCATTTCGATTTGGAGTGCTGCCAAGGATACCATTCAGTCCAAACTTATGGACTCCCTGGACCGACGCAACCCGATCTTCATGATGAGTGATTCCGGTGCCCGTGGTAATGCTTCCAACTTTACGCAGCTTGCTGGTATGCGTGGTTTGATGGCCAACCCGGCTGGACGTATCATTGAATTACCGATCAAATCAAGTTTCCGTGAAGGTTTAACCGTGTTGGAGTACTTCATCTCTACACATGGTGCGCGTAAAGGTCTTGCCGATACAGCGCTTAAAACAGCCGATTCCGGCTACCTTACCCGTCGACTTGTTGACGTTGCCCAAGATGTCATCATCCGTGATGACGATTGTGGAACGGACCGCGGCTTGAAAATTTCAGCCTTGAGAGAGGGTACTGAAATAATTGAGCATCTTGAAGAGCGCCTAGTTGGCCGTTATGCAAGAAAAGCGATCAGACATCCAGAAACAAATGAAGTAATCGTGGCTGAAAACGATCTTATCACTGAAGATCTTGCTAACTATATTGAATCACTTGGAATCGAAACAGCATGGATCCGTTCTGCCTTTACATGTAACACCAGCCATGGTGTATGTAAAAAATGTTATGGACGCAACTTGGCTACCGGTCAAGAAGTTGAAGTGGGCGAAGCAGTCGGTATCATTGCCGCTCAATCAATCGGAGAACCTGGTACACAGTTGACGATGCGTACATTCCATACAGGTGGGGTTGCCGGGGACGATATCACTCAAGGTCTTCCTCGTATCCAAGAAATATTTGAAGCAAGGAATCCTAAAGGTCAAGCTGTCATTTCCGAAATTGAAGGAACGATTGTTTCCATCAATGAAATTCGGGATAAACAACAGGAAATCGTTGTTCAAGGTGCTGTTGAATCACGCACATATACTGCGCCGTACACAGCACGTTTAAGAGTAACTGTTGATACACCTGTCCGTCGTGGTGAAGAGTTGACAGAGGGTTCAATCGATCCGAAAGAATTGCTGAAGGTTACAGACGTGCTTACTGTTCAGGAGTACCTGCTTCATGAAGTTCAAAAAGTATACCGGATGCAAGGTGTTGAAATCGGTGATAAGCACATCGAGGTAATGGTTAGACAAATGATGCGTAAAGTCCGTGTGCTTGATGCAGGTGAAACT
The DNA here is from genome assembly GCF_026891895.1 of Peribacillus sp. AS_2. Lineage (NCBI taxonomy): Bacteria > Bacillati > Bacillota > Bacilli > Caryophanales > Bacillaceae > Peribacillus > Peribacillus sp. AS_2. The sequence goes on along the minus strand of NZ_JAPTGA010000022.1, from coordinate 31,867 downwards.
GAAGTGCTTCCAGGAACATTATTGGATGTCAACCAGTTCACTACTGCAAACACTGATGCATTGCTGACCAACAAATTACCAGCTACAGGCCGTCCTGTATTGCTAGGTATCACAAAAGCATCTCTTGAAACGGATTCCTTCTTGTCCGCCGCGTCATTCCAAGAAACAACTAGGGTCTTGACTGATGCAGCAATAAAAGGAAAACGTGATGAATTGCTTGGGCTTAAAGAAAATGTCATCATCGGTAAACTTGTCCCTGCAGGAACGGGAATGCTTAGATACAGAAAAGCAAACCCTGTCGTTGTTGACGAAAGTGCCGATACAGTAACAGTGGATTAATGGAAAAAGGACCAGCTCAATAATTTAAACTGAAAACCACACTCCCGTTTCCTATTGGAGGAGATGAAGGATCAGAATTTATTGAGCTGGTCTCTCTTATTACTCATGGAAGGCTGAAAAGCCTATGAGAATTTGATAATTTCCGTTTGGGCAAATTGAAAATCTTAATAGAATTATGTAAGGAAAACCTTTTGCTTGAATTATTTTTTTGAAAGAAGTTGACAGTATCCGACTTATAATGATACTATAGCAAAGGTGCTCCTATGTTACCCTGTAACTTTGGAGGATATGGACCATGTCTTATGAAAAAGTAATACAGGCAAAGTCAGTGATTATAGGGACGAAGCAAGCAGTTAGAGCTCTTAAAAACAATTTAATTCAAGAAGTTATCATCGCTGATGATGCAGATATATACTTGACTGGGCGTGTCGTTGAGACCGCCAAAGAATTGGATGTTCCTATCACATATGTTGATTCGATGAGAATGCTTGGCAAAGCATGTGGTATTGATGTCGGAGCAGCAACTGTTGCCATTAAAAAGTAAAAATGTTTTTGCAATAATATTTGCAAAGACTTTGTTTTTACCCATTTATGAACCACCTGGATGTGTGGTACTAGAAATGAAAACGTGAAGGGAGGAAAAATGTAATGCCTACTATTAATCAATTAGTGCGTAAAGGACGCGAGTCTAAAGAGGTTAATTCAAAATCTCCAGCACTTAACAAAGGCTACAACAGCTTTAAAAAAGCACAAACTAACGTATCATCTCCGCAAAAACGTGGTGTTTGCACTCGTGTGGGTACTATGACACCGAAAAAACCAAACTCCGCGTTACGTAAATATGCGCGTGTACGTCTAACAAACGGTATCGAGGTAACAGCTTATATCCCAGGTATCGGTCACAACCTACAAGAACACAGCGTGGTTCTTATCCGTGGCGGACGTGTAAAAGATTTACCAGGGGTACGTTACCATATCGTACGTGGTGCTCTTGATACAGCTGGAGTTAACAATCGTATGCAAGGCCGTTCTAAATACGGTACTAAGCGTCCGAAAGCAGCAAAAAAATAAACTAAAACCAAAATTGAACTTTCTTGAAAGGAGGAAATATAATGCCTCGTAAAGGACCTGTAACGAAAAGAGACGTATTACCAGATCCAATATATAATTCAAAACTTGTGACTCGCTTAATCAACAAATTAATGGTTGATGGACAAAGAGGTAAATCACAAAAAATTCTTTACTCTGCATTTGATTTAATCAAAGAACGTACTGGCAATGAGCCGATCGAAGTTTTCGATCAAGCACTTAAAAACATCATGCCTGTACTAGAAGTAAAAGCACGCCGTGTGGGTGGAGCTAACTACCAAGTACCAGTTGAGGTGCGTCCAGACCGTAAATCGACTCTAGGACTTCGTTGGTTAGTAAACTACTCTCGCCTTCGTGGAGAAAAAACGATGGAAGAGCGTTTAGCTTATGAAATCATGGATGCTGCCAACAATACTGGAGCAGCAGTTAAGAAACGTGAAGATACACACAAAATGGCTGAAGCCAACAAAGCTTTCGCACATTATCGCTGGTAAGATTAAACACTATAAAATCCTTATAGAAGGAAGGAGAAAGACAAATGGCAAGAGAGTTCTCCTTAGCAAACACTCGTAATATCGGTATCATGGCTCACATCGATGCTGGTAAAACGACAACAACAGAACGTGTTCTTTATTATACTGGTAAAATTCACAAAATCGGTGAAACGCACGAAGGTGCTTCACAAATGGACTGGATGGAACAGGAACAAGAACGCGGAATCACGATCACATCCGCTGCAACAACTGCGCAGTGGAAAGGTCACCGTGTAAACATCATCGATACACCGGGACACGTAGACTTCACAGTTGAAGTTGAACGTTCTTTGCGCGTACTTGATGGAGCTGTAGCTGTACTTGATGCCCAATCAGGTGTTGAGCCTCAAACTGAAACGGTTTGGCGCCAAGCTACAACTTACGGTGTACCACGTGTCGTATTCGTAAATAAAATGGACAAAATCGGTGCAGACTTCTTGTATTCAGTTGGAACTATCCACGATCGTTTACAAGCTAACGCTCACCCAGTTCAGTTACCAATCGGAGCAGAGGATCAATTCTCTGCAATCATTGACCTAATTGAAATGAAAACTCATTTCTACGGTAATGACCTAGGAACTGATATCACTATCGGTGAAATTCCTGAAGAACACCGTGAATTAGCTGAAGAATACCGTGAAAAGTTAATTGAAGCAGTAGCAGAAGTTAATGAAGACTTAATGGAAAAATACCTTGGCGGCGAAGAAATCAGCATTGCTGAATTAAAAGCAGCTATCCGTACAGCAACCGTTAATGTTGAATTCTTCCCAGTTATCTGCGGATCGGCTTTCAAAAACAAAGGTGTTCAATTAATGCTTGATAACGTTATCGACTTCCTTCCTTCTCCATTGGATGTACCAGCTATCAAAGGTACATTACCGGATTCAGAAGATGAAGTTGAACGTCATTCAGATGATTCTGAACCGTTCTCTGCTTTAGCGTTTAAAGTTATGACTGACCCTTACGTTGGTAAACTTACATTCTTCCGTGTGTACTCTGGTACACTAGAATCAGGATCTTATGTAATCAACTCAACTAAAGGAAAACGTGAGCGTATTGGACGTATCCTTCAAATGCACGCAAACAGCCGTGAAGAAATTTCTACTGTATATGCAGGAGATATCGCAGCAGCCGTTGGTTTGAAAGATACTACAACTGGAGATACTCTATGTGATGACAAGAACCAAGTAATTCTTGAGTCCATGGTATTCCCAGAGCCAGTTATCTCTCTATCAGTTGAGCCGAAATCAAAAGCAGACCAAGACAAAATGTCTCAAGCTTTACAAAAGCTTCAAGATGAAGATCCAACATTCCGTGCGCATACTGACCAAGAAACTGGTCAAACGATCATCGCTGGTATGGGTGAACTTCACTTGGACATCCTTGTTGACCGTATGCGTCGCGAATTCAAAGTGGAAGCAAACGTTGGTGCTCCTCAAGTAGCATACCGTGAAACTTTCCGTGGTTCAGCTAAAGTTGAAGGTAAATTCGTTCGCCAATCTGGTGGTCGTGGACAATTCGGACACGTATGGATTGAATTTGGTCCAAACGAAGAAGGTAAAGGATTCGAATTTGAAAATGCTATCGTCGGTGGTGTAGTACCACGTGAATATATCCCTGCTGTACAAGCTGGATTAGTTGATTCACTTGACCGTGGTGTACTTGCTGGTTACCCGCTAGTCGACATCAAAGCTAAATTATTCGACGGATCTTACCATGACGTTGACTCCAACGAAATGGCATTTAAAATCGCTGCATCTATGGCACTTAAAAATGCAGCATCTAAATGTAGTCCTGTCATCCTTGAACCGATCATGAAAGTGGAAGTAGTTATTCCAGAAGATTACCTAGGCGACATCATGGGAGATATCACATCTCGTCGTGGTCGTGTAGAAGGTATGGAAGCTCGCGGTAACACGCAAATGGTTAAAGCGATGGTTCCACTATCTGAAATGTTCGGATATGCTACATCTTTACGTTCTAACACTCAAGGACGCGGAACATTCTCTATGCACTTCGATCATTATGAAGAAGTACCTAAGAGCATTTCTGAAGAAATCATCAAAAAAAATAAAGGTGAATAATTGATTTTCATCTCTTATTAAAGTATAACTATCTTATGTAAGCTGTGATGGAAGAATTAGTCTTCTTTCACAGCCCCTATATACTTAATTTTTTATTTATAATTTTAAGGAGGAATTCCTAATGGGAAAAGCTAAATTTGATCGTTCAAAACCGCACGTTAACGTTGGAACAATTGGTCACGTTGACCATGGTAAAACAACTCTAACTGCTGCAATCACAACTGTACTTGCTAAATCTGGTGGAGCTGAAGCTCGCGCTTATGACCAAATCGATGGTGCTCCAGAAGAAAGAGAACGTGGTATCACAATCTCTACTGCACACGTTGAGTACGAAACAGCTACTCGTCACTATGCACACGTTGACTGCCCAGGACATGCTGACTATGTTAAAAACATGATCACAGGTGCTGCACAAATGGACGGCGGAATCCTAGTAGTATCTGCTGCTGATGGCCCAATGCCACAAACTCGTGAGCACATCCTTCTTTCTCGTCAAGTAGGTGTACCATACCTAGTAGTATTCATGAACAAATGCGACATGGTAGATGACGAAGAACTTCTTGAATTAGTAGAAATGGAAATCCGTGATCTACTATCTGAATATGAATTCCCTGGCGATGACATTCCAGTTATCAAAGGATCTGCCCTAAAAGCTCTTCAAGGAGACGCTGCTTGGGAAGAAAAAATTCATGAATTAATGACAGCTGTTGACGAGTACATCCCAGAACCAACTCGTGACACTGACAAGCCATTCATGATGCCAGTTGAGGATGTATTCTCAATCACTGGTCGTGGAACAGTTGCAACTGGTCGTGTTGAGCGTGGACAAGTTAAAGTCGGTGACGTTGTTGACATCATCGGTTTCAACGAAGAGTCTAAACCAACAACTGTAACTGGTGTTGAAATGTTCCGTAAACTTCTTGACTATGCTGAAGCTGGTGACAACATCGGTGCACTTCTTCGTGGTGTATCCCGTGAAGATATCCAACGTGGACAAGTTCTTGCTAAACCAAGCACTATCACTCCACACACAAAGTTCAAAGCTGAAGTTTATGTTCTTTCTAAAGAAGAAGGTGGACGTCACACTCCATTCTTTACAAACTACCGTCCTCAGTTCTACTTCCGTACAACTGACGTAACTGGTATTTGTAACCTTCCTGAAGGCGTAGAAATGGTTATGCCTGGAGATAACATCGAAATGACTGTAGAACTTATCGCTCCAATCGCTATCGAAGAAGGTACTAAATTCTCTATCCGTGAGGGTGGACGTACTGTAGGCGCTGGCGTAGTTGCTACAATCCAAGAATAATTGATTGATAAAACAATATTGGAAGGGACGCCTTCCGGAAGAAGCAGATGGGACGCCATCTGCTTCTTTTTTATTTGTAAAGGATATTCATACTTTCTTCTATAATAACTGGAGTTTACTTAATGGGTTTCTTGATAATTACAAATGAAGAAAATGGATACGAAAGACCTCGTAGAATGTACTTGTAAATACTTGTGATAGTATGTATAATAATAAAAGTGTGTTGCACAAGAAAAATATAAGTTTGACTTGCATTTCACTTGTGTTATATGTATAATAGACAATGTTGGTCTTTGACTGCGATGATATGGAAGGTTGCTGACACACCCGGCCGCTTTGCCATGGCGAGTGTGTGGGAAATTTCCATTGAGAAGGTCTATTTTAAAATAGGCGAAAAGGAGGGAAAATTATGGCAAAACAAAAAATTCGTATCCGTTTAAAAGCATATGATCACAGAATCCTTGATCAATCTGCTGAGAAAATTGTTGAAACTGCAAAACGTTCTGGTGCGGCTGTATCTGGTCCGATTCCATTACCTACTGAAAGATCGGTATACACGATCCTACGTGCGGTTCATAAATACAAAGATTCTCGTGAACAATTCGAAATGCGTACGCATAAACGTCTAATCGACATCGTTAACCCAACTCCACAAACAGTTGACTCATTGATGCGTTTAGATTTACCATCAGGCGTTGACATTGAAATCAAATTATAATTCATATAAATATGAACAATTACTCTAGGAGGTGTGACTTATGACCAAAGGAATCTTAGGAAGAAAAATCGGTATGACTCAAGTTTTTGCTGAAAACGGTGAACTTATTCCGGTAACAGTTATCGAAGCTGCTAATAACGTGGTTCTTCAAAAGAAAACTGTTGAAACTGATGGCTATGAAGCAGTTCAAGTTGGTTTTGAAAACAAACGTGAAAAGCTTTCTAACAAACCTGAAAAGGGCCATGTTGAAAAAGCAAATACTACTCCTAAGCGCTTCATTCGCGAATTCCGCGGAACGGATCTTACTGAATATGAGATCGGTCAAGAAGTCAATGTTAGTATTTTCGCTGAAGGCGATTTAGTAGATGTATCAGGAATTTCAAAAGGTAAAGGTTTCCAAGGCTCTATCAAGCGTCATGGACAATCTCGCGGACCTATGTCTCATGGTTCTCGTTACCACCGTCGCCCAGGTTCAATGGGTCCTGTAGCTCCAAACCGCGTATTCAAAGGTAAACTTTTACCAGGACGTATGGGTGGAGATCAAATCACTGTTCAAAACTTAGCTATCGTTAAAGTTGATGTTGAACGTAACCTACTATTGATCAAAGGTAATGTACCTGGTGCTAGAAAAGCATTGATCAAAGTTAAATCTGCTGTTAAAGCAAAGTAATTTCTGAGAAAGGAGGAGCAATAGAATGCCAAAAGTTACATTGTTCAACCAAACAGGTTCACAAGTTGGCGACATCGAACTAAATGAATCCATCTTTGGTATCGAACCTAATAATCACGTATTATTTGAAGCAATCATCATGCAACGAGCTTCCTTACGTCAAGGAACTCATAAAGTTAAAAACCGTTCTGAAGTTGCAGGCGGTGGACGTAAACCTTGGAAACAAAAAGGAACTGGACGTGCGCGTCAAGGGTCTATCCGTTCTCCACAATGGCGTGGCGGTGGCGTTGTTTTTGGACCAACTCCAAGATCTTACGCTTACAAGCTACCAAAAAAGGTACGTCGTTTAGCTATTAAATCTGCATTGTCTGCAAAGGCATTGGAAGAGAACATTTTGGTACTTGAAAGCTTGTCTTTCGAAGCTCCAAAAACAAAAGAGTTTGTAGCGGTACTTAAAAACCTTTCTGTAGATACTAAAACGTTAGTGGTTACTGACGGTTTAGATGAGAAAGTTGCTCTTTCTGCACGTAACATCCCTGGTGTTACTGTAGTTGAAGCTGATGGTCTTAATGTTCTTGATGTTGTTTCACACAACAAATTGATCTTGACTAAATCAGCTGTCGAAAAAGTAGAGGAGGTGCTTGCATAATGGATGCACGCGATATCATTAAGCGCCCCGTAATCACTGAACGCTCTTCAGACATAATGGCTGAAAAGAAATATACTTTTGAAGTTGATGTTAGAGCTAATAAAACTCAAGTTAAAGATGCTGTTCAAGAAATTTTCGGCGTTAAAGTTGAGAAAGTAAACATCATGAACTACAAAGGTAAATTCAAACGCATGGGCAAACATGCAGGCTATACTAACAAGCGCCGTAAAGCTATTGTTAAATTAACTGCTGACAGCAAAGAAATCGAGCTATTCGAGGCTTAATTCATTAGAGAAGGAGGGAAATACAAATGGCGATTAAGAAGTATAAACCTACCTCTAACGGTCGACGTAATATGACAACTTCCGATTTTGCTGAGATCACTACAGACAAACCGGAAAAATCATTACTTGCTCCTTTACACAGCAAAGGCGGCCGTAATAACCAAGGTAAGTTAACAGTTCGTCATCAAGGTGGCGGCCACAAGCGTCAATACCGTATCATCGATTTCAAACGGAATAAAGATGGTATACCAGGACGCGTTGCTACTATTGAGTACGATCCAAATCGTTCTGCAAACATTGCATTAATTAATTACGTTGATGGAGAAAAACGTTATATCCTAGCTCCGAAAAACTTAGAAGTAGGTTTGGAAGTTATGTCAGGTCCAGAAGCTGACATCAAAGTGGGTAACGCACTACCTCTAATTAACATCCCAGTTGGTACAGTAATTCATAACATCGAGCTTAAACCAGGAAAAGGTGGACAATTAGTCCGTTCAGCAGGTACATCTGCTCAAGTACTTGGTAAAGAAGGCCGTTATGTACTTGTACGTTTAAACTCAGGTGAGGTTCGTATGATTCTTGCTACTTGCCGTGCTTCAATCGGTCAAGTCGGTAATGAACAACATGAACTTATCAACATTGGTAAAGCTGGCCGTAACCGTTGGTTAGGTAAACGCCCAACAGTTCGTGGATCTGTAATGAACCCGAATGATCACCCACACGGTGGTGGTGAAGGTAAAGCGCCAATCGGACGTAAATCACCAATGTCTCCATGGGGTAAACCTACTCTTGGATTCAAAACTCGTAAGAAGAAAAATAAATCCGATAAATTTATCGTACGTCGTCGTAAAAAATAACGGGATTGAGCTACGGTTCATAAATAGAACCGTAGAACAGTCACGAAGGGAGGTACTCGCATGGGTCGTAGCTTAAAAAAAGGGCCTTTTGTTGATGATCATTTATTGGTAAAAGTTGAAAAATTAAATGAAGCTGACAAGAAACAGGTAGTAAAAACTTGGTCTCGTCGCTCAACAATCTTCCCGCAATTCATCGGACACACAATCGCCGTTTATGACGGTCGTAAGCACGTGCCGGTTTATGTAACAGAAGATATGGTAGGTCACAAACTAGGCGAATTCGCGCCTACACGCACTTATAAAGGTCACGCAAGTGATGACAAGAAAACAAGACGTTAATGAGAGGAGGGCATCTCATGCAAGCTAAAGCTGTCGCTAAAACAGTTCGTATTGCTCCTCGTAAAGTGCGTTTAGTCGCAGATTTAATTCGAGGAAAACAAGTAGGTGAAGCAGTAGCGATTCTTCGCTTAACACCAAAATCTGCTTCTCCAGTCGTAGAAAAAATTCTGAAATCTGCTATCGCAAATGCAGAACATAACTACGAAATGGATATTAATAACCTAGTCGTTTCAGAAGCATACGTTAATGAAGGACCAACATTAAAACGTTTCCGTCCTCGCGCTCAAGGTCGTGCGAGTGCAATTAACAAACGTACTAGTCATATTACAATCGTTGTATCAGAAAAGAAGGAGGGGTAATCTGTGGGTCAAAAGGTAAATCCAATCGGTATGCGTATCGGGATAATCCGTGACTGGGAATCCAAATGGTACGCTGATAAAGACTACGCAGTTCTTTTGCATGAAGACATCAAAGTTCGTGAATATATCGCGAAACGTCTAAATGATGCTTCTGTTTCAAAAGTTGAAATCGAGCGTGCAGCTAACCGTATCAATGTATCTGTCCACACTGCTAAACCAGGAATGGTTATCGGTAAAGGCGGTACTGAGGTCGAAGCACTTCGTAAAGCTTTGAACCAGTTGACTGGCAAAAGAGTTCATATCAATATCATCGAAATTAAAAGAGCAGATCTTGACGCAAAATTGGTTGCAGAAAACATCGCTCGTCAATTAGAAAACCGTGTTTCATTCCGTCGTGCTCAAAAGCAAGCTATCCAACGTACTATGCGTTCTGGAGCAAAAGGAATCAAAACTCAAGTTTCTGGTCGTCTTGGCGGTGCTGATATTGCTCGTGCTGAACATTACAGCGAAGGAACAGTTCCACTTCACACACTTCGTGCAGACATAGACTATGCTCATGCTGAAGCAGATACTACTTACGGTAAGCTAGGCGTGAAAGTTTGGATCTACCGTGGAGAAGTTCTTCCTACTAAGAAGAAATCTGAGGAAGGAGGAAAATAATATGTTATTGCCAAAACGCGTAAAATACCGTCGTGAACACCGCGGTAAGATGAGAGGGATGGCTAAGGGCGGCACTGAAGTTCACTTCGGAGAATTTGGACTTCAAGCTCAAGAAGCTTCCTGGATCACGAACCGTCAAATCGAAGCAGCTCGTATTGCGATGACTCGTTATATGAAACGTGGAGGGAAAGTTTGGATCAAAATCTTCCCAAGCAAACCTTACACAGCTAAGCCGCTTGAAGTACGGATGGGTTCCGGTAAAGGTGCTCCTGAAGGATGGGTAGCAGTTGTTAAACCGGGCAAAGTTATGTTTGAAATCTCTGGTGTATCTGAAGAGGTGGCAAGAGAAGCATTGCGCCTTGCAGCACACAAACTTCCAATCAAATGCAAGTTTGTAAAAAGAGAGGAAATTGGTGGTGAAACAAATGAAAGCTAATGAAATCAAAGATCTAACCACTGCTGAAATTGAACAAAAACTAAAATCTCTTAAAGAAGAACTATTTAATCTTCGTTTCCAGTTAGCTACTGGACAACTTGAAAATACAGCTCGCATCCGTGAAGTTCGCAAATCGATTGCTCGTATGAAAACAGTTGTTCGTCAAAGAGAAATCGGTGTCACTAATCGATAATGAATGGAGGTTTGCAGAATGAGCGAACGCAACCAACGCAAAATCTACACTGGACGCGTAGTATCCGACAAAATGGATAAAACAGTTACAGTTGTTGTAGAGACCTATAAAAAGCATTCTTTATACGGTAAACGCGTGAAATATTCTAAAAAGTTTAAAGCTCATGACGAGCTAAACGAAGCTAAAGCAGGCGACGTAGTACGTATCATGGAAACTCGTCCACTTTCAGCTACAAAACGCTTCCGTCTTGTAGAAGTAGTAGAAAAAGCAGTAATCATTTAATCTAGTTCGGATTAAGCTAATTCCGAAGGGAGGTACCGTACATGATTCAACAAGAATCTCGTTTAAAAGTCGCTGACAATTCAGGTGCTCGTGAAGTGCTAACAATTAAAGTCCTAGGTGGTTCAGGCCGTAAGACTGCAAACATCGGTGATATCATCGTTTGTACAGTTAAACAGGCAACACCAGGAGGCGTTGTTAAAAAAGGTGAAGTCGTTAAGGCTGTTGTTGTCCGTACAAAACGTGGTATGCGTCGTCCTGACGGTTCTTACATTCGTTTCGATGAAAACGCATGTGTAATTATCCGTGACGATAAGAGTCCACGTGGAACACGTATTTTTGGACCTGTTGCTCGTGAATTACGTGACAATAGTTTCATGAAGATCGTTTCTCTTGCTCCAGAAGTTCTATAATATGTAAAATTTGTATAAAGCCTTTCAAGGAGGTGCCAAGCTAATGCATGTTAAAAAAGGTGACAAAGTCGTAGTCATCTCTGGTAAGGACAAAGGCAAACAAGGAACAATTCTTTCTGCATATCCGAAACAAAATCGTGTACTTGTTGAAGGAATTAACATCGTGAAAAAGCATTCAAAGCCATCTCAACTTAATCCACAAGGTGGAATTATCAGTAAAGAAGCTGCTATTCACGTATCCAATGTAATGCCACTTGATCCTAAATCAGGTAAACCGACTCGTGTTGGATATAAGATCGAAAATGGTAAAAAAGTACGCGTAGCTAAAATATCAGGTGAAACTTTAGATAAATAAGTCATAAATGAAGGGAGGTACACTAAGCAATGAGCCGCCTTAAAGAAAAATTCAAAAGTGAAATTACACCGTCATTGATGGGTAAATTCAACTATCAATCAGTAATGCAAGTACCAAACATTGAGAAAATCGTTATTAACATGGGTGTGGGTGACGCAGTTTCTAACTCGAAAGCTTTAGATACAGCTGTTGAAGAACTTACATTGATCACTGGTCAAAAACCAGTTATAACAAAAGCAAAAAAATCAATCGCAGGCTTCCGTTTGCGTGAAGGTATGCCTATCGGAGCGAAAGTTACATTACGTGGTGAGCGTATGTATCAATTCCTTGATAAGCTAGTATCTGTATCTTTACCGCGTGTACGTGATTTCCGTGGCGTTTCAAAGAAATCCTTTGACGGACGTGGGAACTATACATTAGGCGTTAAAGAACAACTTATCTTCCCTGAGATTGATTACGATAAAGTGAGCAAAGTTCGTGGTATGGACATCGTTATCGTAACGACTGCCAACACTGACGAAGAAGCTCGTGAACTACTTACTCAAGTTGGAATGCCGTTCCAAAAGTAATCTCTAAATAAAGGGAGGCGAAATCGTGGCTAAAAAGTCTATGATCGTAAAGCAAAAACGCGAACAGAAGTTTAAAGTACAAGAATATACACGTTGCGAACGTTGCGGACGTCCACATTCTGTATTACGTAAATTTAAACTTTGTCGTATTTGTTTCCGCGAACTTGCATATAAAGGACAAATTCCTGGCGTTAAAAAAGCTAGCTGGTAAAACCCGAGTTTGGGAAGGAGGTAAAATATAATGGTCATGACAGATCCTATTGCAGATATGCTTACTCGCATCCGTAATGCGAATATGGTTCGTCACGAAAAACTGGAAGTTCCTGCTTCAAAGATCAAAAAGGAAATTGCTGAGATCTTAAAAAGTGAAGGCTTCGTACGTGACTTTGAATTAATCGAAGACAACAAACAAGGTATCATCCGTATCTTCTTAAAATACGGTGCAAACAACGAACGTGTTATCACTGGTCTAAAACGTATCAGCAAACCTGGTTTGCGTGTATATGCAAAAACTGGAGAGGTACCACGCGTTCTTAACGGTTTAGGTATCGCAATTGTTTCTACTTCTCACGGAGTTTTAACAGACAAAGAAGCTCGCTCTAAACAAGTTGGCGGAGAAGTTTTAGCATACGTTTGGTAATACATTTTCACAAGAATGGAGGTGCACATTATGTCTCGTATAGGTAAAAAACCTATTGAAATCCCTGCAGGCGTAACAGTTACTGTTACTGGAAGTGAAGTAACTGTTAAAGGACCTAAAGGTGAATTATCTAGATCATTCAGTCCTGACCTTTCAATCGTTGTTGAAGAGAACGTGTTAACTGTAACACGCCCGTCTGACGAGAAGACTCACCGTTCTTTACACGGTACTACTCGCGCGCTTATCTCTAACATGATTGAAGGTGTATCAACAGGTTTCGTAAAATCACTTGAACTTATTGGGGTTGGGTACCGTGCACAAAAGCAAGGTAACAAGCTTATCCTTAACGTAGGATATTCCCACCCTGTAGAAATAGAGCCAGAAGCTGGCGTTGAAGTCGAAGTTCCTTCTAATACAAAAGTAATCGTAAAAGGTGCAAGCAAAGAACGTGTAGGAGCTCTAGCAGCTAATATCCGTGATGTTCGCCCGCCTGAACCGTATAAAGGTAAAGGTATCCGTTACGAAGGCGAATTCGTTCGTCGTAAAGAAGGTAAAACAGGTAAGTAATGCCGCATAAGTAAACGAAAGGAGTGACGTAAATGATTACGAAGCTTGATAAAAATGCTACTCGTCAGAAAAGACATGCGCGTGTACGTGCTAAGCTTTCTGGAACAGAAGCTCGTCCTCGTTTAAATGTGTTTCGTTCAAACAAACACATTTACGCACAATTAATTGACGATGCAAAAGGCGTAACATTGGCAAGTGCTTCAACTCTTGATAAAGAGATCGGTATCGAAGCAGGTAGCAATGCTGAAGCAGCTCAAAAAGTTGGCGAACTTATTGCGAAACGTGCTGTTGAAAAAGGTTTCAAAGCTGTGGTTTTTGACCGCGGTGGTTACCTCTTCCATGGTCGTGTTAAAGCATTGGCTGACGCTGCTCGTGAAAACGGCTTAGAATTTTAATGGATAAGGAGGGACATAACAGATGCGTAGCATTGATCCTAATAAATTAGAACTTGAAGAACGCGTAGTTACAGTAAATCGTGTAGCTAAAGTTGTTAAAGGCGGACGTCGTTTCCGTTTCACTGCACTAGTTGTTGTTGGTGATAAAAATGGTCATGTTGGATTTGGTACTGGTAAAGCTCAAGAAGTTCCGGATGCTATCCGTAAAGCTATTGAGGATGCTAAGAAAAATCTAATTACAGTACCAATGGTTGGTACTACTATTCCTCACCTTGTGAACGGTCGCTATGGCGCAGGTCACATTCTATTGAAACCAGCTTCTGAAGGTACAGGAGTAATTGCTGGTGGTCCTGTTCGTGCGGTACTTGAATTAGGCGGAGTTAGCGATATCTTGTCTAAATCACTAGGTACTAATACACCTATTAATATGGTTCGCGCAACTATCGAAGGATTGAAGCAATTGAAACGTGCTGAAGACGTAGCTAAGTTACGTGGAAAATCAGTACAAGAACTGTTAGGATAAGGAGGGAAATCGAATTATGGCTAATAAATTAGAAATCACCCTCACTCGCAGCTTGATTGGTCGTCCTGAAGATCAACGTGTTACAGTTAACACTTTGGGTTTACGCAAAATGCATCAAACGGTTGTTCAAGAAGATAACCCTGCGATTCGCGGTATGATTACCAAAGTTGCTCATCTTGTTACTGTAAAAGAACAATAAAATAATTTTTAACTTAACAAGGAGGTGCCAACATGAAACTTCATGAGTTAAAAGCTGCAGAAGGTTCTCGTAAAGAACGTAAACGTAAAGGTCGCGGTATTGGATCTGGTAACGGTAAAACAGCAGGTAAAGGACACAAAGGACAAAACGCTCGCTCCGGCGGCGGTGTGCGTCTTGGATTTGAAGGGGGTCAAACTCCTCTATTCAGACGTTTACCTAAACGTGGATTTACCAACATCAACCGTAAAGACTATGCTATCGTGAACCTTGATACGTTAAATCTTTTCGAAGACGGTACTGAAGTAACACCAGCTCTTCTACTTGAGACTGGCGTTGTAAGTAAAGAAAAAGCAGGAATCAAGATTCTTGCCAAAGGAAGCATTGAGAAAAAGCTTACTGTTAAAGCTCACAAATTCTCGTCTACTGCTAAAGAAGCTATCGAAGCTGCTGGCGGTAATACAGAGGTGATCTAATGTTTCGCACGATCTCCAATTTTATGCGCGTGGGTGAAATAAGGAATAAGATTATTTTTACCCTTCTAATGTTAATCGTCTATCGCATCGGTACATTTATACCTGTACCGCATGTGAATGCCGATTTTCTCGCTGAACAGGACCAGCTTAGCGTCATCGGGCTTTTAAATACCTTTGGCGGCGGGGCACTGCAAAACTTTTCTATTTTAGCGATGGGTATCATGCCGTACATCACGGCATCCATCATCGTTCAGCTGCTACAGATGGATGTTGTTCCTAAGTTCACTGAATGGTCTAAACAAGGGGAAGCAGGGCGTCGTAAATTAGCGCAATTCACTCGTTACTTCACTATTATCCTAGGATTTATCCAAGCAGTTGGAATGTCCTATGGGTTCAATAATATGTCAGGTGGACAGTTGATTGAAAATCCTGGAATTGCAACATACTTGCTTATTGCGACTGTCTTAACGGCAGGAACAGCTTTTCTTTTGTGGTTAGGGGAGCTGATCACTGCTAAGGGTGTGGGTAATGGGATTTCCATCATTATCTTTGCTGGTATCGTAGCTAGTTTGCCAAATACGGCAAATCAGATTTACGCACAGCAATTTGAAAATGCCGGTGATCAATTATTCTTACGAATCATAACGATTATCCTCATAGTTTTAGCAGTATTAGCAATCGTGGTTGCTGTTATCTTCATTCAGCAGGCATTACGTAAAATTCCTATTCAGTATGCGAAACGTGCTGCGGTAGGTCGTACGCAAATGGGTGGCCAGTCTACTCATTTACCATTGAAAGTAAATGCTGCGGGGGTTATTCCGGTAATCTTTGCAATGGCATTTATTATTACTCCCACTACAATCGCTTCTTTCTTTGGAAAGAACAGCGTGACTAGCTGGATATCAACAAATCTTGATTACACCAAACCAATTGGTATGATCATATATGTTGCTCTTATCATTGCTTTTGCGTATTTTTATGCTTTCATTCAGGTTAATCCTGAACAAATGGCTGAGAATTTGAAAAAGCAAGGTGGCTATGTGCCGGGGATTCGTCCAGGTAAGAGTACACAAGAATATTTAACACGTGTTTTATACCGTTTGACGTTTGTAGGCTCGATATTCTTGGCCATCATTGCCGTTTTACCGGTATTTTTCATTAAGCTTGCTGATCTACCTCAATCTGCACAGATTGGTGGTACCAGTTTGCTGATCGTAGTCGGGGTTGCCCTTGATACGATGAAGCAGCTGGAATCACAACTTGTGAAGAGACACTATAAAGGCTTTATAAAGTAATGAGTTTTGGGAACGGCTTGTTCCCTTTACCCATTATAGAGTTTGAGGGGGAAGAAAATTGAATCTAGTGTTAATGGGTCTGCCGGGTGCTGGTAAAGGCACTCAAGCTGAACAAATCGTAGAAAAATATAATATCCCTCATATCTCTACTGGAGATATGTTCCGAACAGCTATCAAAGATGGAACAGACCTAGGTCTAAAAGCGAAATCATTCATGGACAAAGGCGAATTGGTACCTGATGAAGTTACCATTGGCATCGTACGTGAGCGTTTAAGCAAGGAAGACTGCCTAAGAGGATTTTTGCTTGATGGATTTCCACGTACTGTGGCACAGGCAGAGGCACTTGAAAGCATTCTAACTGATTTAGATCGCAATATGAATTTTGTCATTAATATCGATGTTGATAAAAGCATCTTAATGGAAAGATTGACAGGACGTCGTATTTGCAAATCATGTGGTGCGACATACCATCTTGTATTCAATCCTCCTGCTAAAGATGATGTATGCGACCGCTGCGGCGGAGAATTATATCAACGTGCCGACGATAATGCTGAAACGGTTCAAAATCGCTTAGATGTGAATTTGAAACAAACCAAGCCACTTCTTGATTTCTACGGAGACAAAGGTTACTTGGTCAACATTAACGGACAGCAAGATATTAATAAGGTATTTGAAGATATCGATGTGTTGCTTGGTGCTTTACAAAATTAATCATATGTATTGATTTATGAAATTCATACCATTTTTATAACTTACTAGTTAAACTTGGTGCATTCCTATAATACAAAGGGTATAATGGATTTCGCGAGAGCATTCGCACATTTATTAATCAGGTTCTTGTACTTGGTATTCCCTGAATTGGGCGATTACTTTTTAAGTGATCTTCATGGACATATCCGGTCGGCAAAATTGATGAAGAAATGCAGTGACTCTATTGGGATTCCTAAAGAGTCGTGATATAGAGGGTTGAAAGAAGCTATGTCAGGCGTGCGCCTTTCAAACATCTCCCATGCTATTCAAACCTATGTCGAGACTAATTGCTTCTCTATTTCGAGAGTATGTCGGTCACGGAATCGGTCAAGACTTACATGAGGACCCATAAAATCCTCATTTCGGTCCAACTGATAAAGGTCCTCAGTTAAAGCCTGGTTCTACAAAATGGTGAATACTTGATGCAGAATTGTAAGACTTATGAGGATAATTGGACTGTAGTAATGTTGACGGAAAGATGTGCACCTTTAATAGGTTCACGCATAGAGAAGGGAGAATCACTTTAATGGCGAAAGATGATGTAATTGAAGTAGAAGGCACAGTACAAGAGACTTTGCCAAATGCAATGTTTAAGGTAGAATTAGAAAATGGTCATACTGTTTTAGCTCATGTATCCGGTAAAATTCGTATGCACTTTATTCGCATTTTGCCTGGAGATAAAGTTACGGTTGAGCTTTCCCCGTATGATCTAACTCGCGGCAGAATCACATACCGGTTCAAATAATCCGGTTACGCTCCGATCTGTATAAGGAGGTTAGATAGCAATGAAAGTCAGACCATCAGTCAAACCAATCTGCGAAAAGTGTAAAGTTATCCGCAGAAAAGGTAAAGTAATGGTTATTTGCGAAAACCCTAAACATAAACAAAAACAAGGCTAAATAGAAGGAGGTGCACTCAAGCATGGCACGTATTGCTGGAGTAGATATTCCCCGTGACAAACGTATTGTTATCTCATTAACATATATATATGGTATTGGAAAACAAACAGCGATTAAGATTCTTGCAGAAGCAGGCGTTTCTGAAGAAACTCGCGTTCGTGACTTAACGGAAGACGAATTGAACAAAATTCGTGATATCATTGACAAGCTTAAAGTAGAAGGCGACCTTCGTCGTGAAATCTCCCTAAACATCAAACGTTTAATGGAAATCGGTTCTTACCGTGGTTTACGTCACCGTCGTGGTCTTCCTGTTCGCGGTCAAAATACAAAAAACAATGCTCGTACGCGTAAAGGACCTCGTCGTACTGTAGCTAACAAGAAAAAATAATTAGTAAAGGAGGTTACTTTTCATGGCACGTAAAACTAATACACGTAAACGTCGTGTGAAAAAGAATATAGAAACTGGTATTGCACATATTCGTTCAACATTCAATAACACTATCGTTACGATCACTGACTCTCATGGTAATGCTATTTCTTGGTCAAGTGCTGGAGCTCTAGGATTCCGTGGATCTCGTAAATCCACTCCATTTGCTGCACAAATGGCTGCTGAAACAGCTGCTAAAACATCAATTGAACATGGTATGAAAACTCTTGAAGTTACAGTTAAAGGACCTGGTGCTGGACGTGAGGCTGCCATTCGTGCACTTCAAGCTGCTGGCCTAGAAGTAACTGCAATTAAAGATGTAACTCCAGTTCCACATAACGGATGCCGTCCACCAAAACGTCGCCGTGTTTAATTTTTCTGTATAGATTTTGTATTCCTGTCAATAATGGGATATAATACTGAGTTTGCGTTCTTACAGAGGATTAATTTTCAGTTGTTGCGCACAGCGGGAACGTATACATGGGGAATTTCGGTTTAAGTGACTTCGTTTACTTGCCGGGGTTTTGACGTTTTGAAGGAGGGTTTATTGATGATCGAAATAGAAAAACCAAAAATCGAAACGGTTGAAATCAACGACGATACCAAGTACGGTAAATTCGTCGTAGAGCCACTAGAGCGTGGGTATGGTACTACATTGGGTAACTCCTTACGTCGTATTCTTTTATCCTCACTCCCAGGTGCTGCTGTCACAGCTATACAAATTGATGGAGTGCTACATGAGTTCTCAACAATTGAAGGCGTCGTGGAAGATGTAACATCTATCATTCTTAATGTGAAAAAACTAGCTCTTAAGATTTACTCTGATGAAGAGAAGACGCTGGAAATTGACGTTCAGGGTGACGGAGTCATCACGGCTGCTGATATCACTCATGATAGTGATGTAGAAATTCTTAATCCGGATTTATATATTGCTACAATTGGTAAAAACGGTCATATGCGTATGCGTTTATCTGCACGTCGCGGCCGCGGCTACACTCCTGCTGTTCAAAACAAGAGAGAAGACCAGCCAATTGGTGTAATTCCAATCGATGCTCTTTACACTCCGGTTTCACGCGTATCTTTCCAAGTTGAAAATACACGTGTTGGACAGTTGTCTAACTTTGACAAGTTAACGTTTGATGTTTGGACTGATGGCAGTACTGGTCCGCAAGAAGCGGTAGCACTTGGAGCTAAGATTTTAACAGAGCATTTAAATATCTTTGTTGGTTTAACCGATGAAGCTCAAAATGCTGAAATCATGGTTGAAAAAGAAGAAGATCAAAAAGAAAAAGTTCTTGAGATGACGATCGAAGAATTAGACCTTTCTGTTCGTTCTTACAACTGCTTGAAACGTGCTGGAATCAATACCGTTCAAGAGCTAGCTCATAAAACGGAAGAAGATATGATGAAAGTACGTAATCTAGGTCGTAAATCACTTGAAGAAGTGAAAGCGAAACTAGAAGAATTAGGCTTAGGTCTTCGTAAAGACGACTGATAACATGGCGGAATCAATCCATTATGTTGTGAGCCTTGTTATTGACACACAATATAGAACTTCAACAAAGGAGGGAATCTCTAATGGGTTACAGAAAGTTAGGACGCACTAGCGCACAACGTAAAGCATTACTTCGTGATTTAGCTACGGATCTTATTATCCATGAGCGCATTGAAACTACTGAAGCACGTGCAAAAGAATTACGTTCTGTAGTAGATAAAATGATCACTCTTGGTAAACGTGGTGACTTGCATGCACGCCGTCAAGCTGCATCTTTCATCCGTAACGAAATCGCTGACGCTGAGAATGGCACAGATGCCCTTCAAAAACTATTCAGTGACGTGGCTCCACGTTATGAAGAACGTCAAGGTGGATACACTCGTATCATGAAAGTTGGTCCACGCCGCGGTGACGGTGCACCAGTCGTGGTTATTGAATTAGTTTAATAACAACGATGAAAAAGGGCGGGACAAATGAATATACTCACTTGTTCTATGCCCTTTTTCTTTTTTTAAATAGAAATTCTGTACTTTAGAAATTCGCATTGAGTGTTACGATGGCTGGCGGAACCTGTACATACGGGGAGCCTTCACGTCTAGCTCAAGCACCCCTTCCCGCTTTTGATAAGCGATTATAAGATAACCTGTTTTTCGTAACAGGTCCGCTGTTAGCTGCTCTTAATTTACCGAAAATTCTTTCGGTGGAAGGGGTGCAGCGTTTTTTTATATTTTCAGAAGGAAAAACTACTATATTTATATTGAGTGAGCAGAGCTTAGTTTAGGCGAGTGCAGTCGAGGATGAGGAGGGCCACATGGTGAAGAAGCTGGTTTCTTTAAATAATATTGTTTTTAAATATGAGGGTCAGTCTCGAAACGCCTTGGATGATGTTTCTTTTGATATTCATCAAGGGGAGTGGCTAGCGATTGTCGGACATAATGGTTCTGGCAAGTCGACATTAGCGAAGTTATTGAATGGCCTTCAGTTCGCTAACTCAGGTACCATTACGATTAATAATCAACTTTTGACAGAAGAATCCGTTTGGGATGTACGCCAGAAAATTGGCATGGTTTTTCAAAACCCAGATAATCAATTTGTAGGCACTACAGTTCAGGATGATGTGGCTTTTGGTTTAGAAAACGCCGGTGTTTCTCAGCAGGTTATGGTGGAGCGTGTTCATGGTGCGTTAAATAAGGTTAAGATGAATGCCTTTCTTAATCAAGAGCCGCACCATCTATCCGGCGGTCAAAAGCAAAGAGTGGCCATTGCAGGTGTAATAGCCTTGCAGCCAGACATAATCATCTTAGATGAAGCAACCTCCATGCTTGACCCAAGAGGCCGTGAAGAAGTGCTTGAAACAGTTAGGGAATTAAAACAGGAAAACGAGATCACTGTCATATCAATCACCCATGATCTTGAGGAAGCTGCGAAAGCTGATCGAATGATAGTCATGAACCAAGGTCGGTTATATCGTGAAGGTTCGCCTCAGGATATTTTTGAGTTAGAGGAAGAATTGATTGCTCTTGGTCTGGATATTCCCTTTTCAGTGAAACTAACCAAGGAGTTACAAAAAAATGGTGTTCGTGTAGTTGATGGGCATTTGACAGAGGAAGAGTTGGTGAAGGATTTATGCGAATTACACTCGATGATGTAGAATACCGCTATCAGGTGAATACTCCTTTTGAACATCTAGCCCTTCATGATGTCAATATTTCAATGGAGCCGGGAACCTATACCGCAATCATCGGGCATACAGGGTCCGGGAAATCCACGCTACTGCAGCATTTGAATGCTCTTTTAAAACCGACGAAGGGTCGGGTTTTCATTGGGGATCGGACGATTGAAGCAGGAAGAAAAGAAAAGGCTTTGCGGCCCATAAGACAAAAGGTCGGAATTGTTTTTCAGTTTCCGGAACATCAGTTATTTGATGAAACGGTTGAAAAGGATATATGTTTCGGTCCTATGAATTTTGGCGTTTCTGAAATCGATGCAAAGAAACTGGCCAGGAAAGCCATCGCGCAAGTCGGGTTGAATGAGGAAGTACTTGAAAAGTCTCCATTCGACTTATCCGGCGGACAGATGCGACGTGTGGCCATCGCTGGGGTACTTGCCATGGAGCCGGAAGTATTGGTGCTTGATGAGCCCACAGCGGGACTGGATCCGCGAGGACGCAAAGAAATCATGGATATGTTTTATGATCTGCATAAAGCAAGGGGCATTTCAACGATTCTGGTGACCCATAGCATGGAGGATGCAGCCAAGTACGCGGATGACATCATCATCATGCATAAGGGTACGGTGTTCAAAAAAGGAACCCCACAGGAAATTTTCTCAGAGCCGGAACAATTAATGGAGCTAGGCCTGAATGTTCCTGATACGGTCCGCTTTCAGCTAAAGCTTCAGAAGGAACTTGGTGTTCGATTTGATCATCCATGTCTTAATATCGGTGATTTAGCGATAGAAATAGATAAAGCCATGAAACGGGGGAACCGCTGATGCTGGATAAAATGATTATCGGGCGTTATGTCCCTGCAAATTCATTGATGCACAAGATGGACCCAAGGGCTAAACTGCTCCTCGTGTTCCTGTTTGTTTGTGTCGTCTTTTTGGCGAATAATGTCGTTTCTTACGGTTTGCTTGCTGTATTCACCATCCTTTTGATCAGTCTTTCCAAAATACCGCTTCGCTATCTTTATAATGGGTTGAAGCCAATCTTTTTCTTGATCGTATTTACATTCCTTCTCCATATATTGTTTACGAAGGAAGGGGAATTGCTTTTTGAATACGGTTGGTTTGAAGTCTATGAAGGCGGTTTGATTCAAGGTTTTTTCATATCCATTAGATTTACTTTACTAATCCTTGTTACGTCACTTTTAACTTTGACGACATCCCCGATATCCATTACAGACGGGATGGAAGAGCTGTTGGGACCTTTGAAAAAGTGGAAGATGCCTGTACATGAACTGGCATTGATGATGTCCATTGCCCTTCGATTCATCCCGACGCTAATGGAGGAAACAGAAAAAATCATGAAGGCCCAAACTGCAAGGGGCGTTGACTTTTCATCTGGCCCGATAAAGGACAGAGTTAAATCGATTGTACCTCTGCTGGTTCCTTTATTTGTAAGTTCGTTCAAACGGGCCGAGGAATTGGCAACTGCCATGGAATCAAGAGGATACCGTGGCGGGGAAGGCCGCACGAAATATCGCCAATTGAACTGGAAGACGAGTGATAGTCTTTTGATGGTCTCAATTGGTGTTCTAACGGTCATGTTATTTTTATTACGTTCATAATAAGGAAGAGAACTATGCCAAAATATAAATGTGTGATCGCTTATGATGGCACGGATTTTGCTGGCTATCAGGTGCAGCCTGAGAAACGCACCATACAAAGTGAATTCGAGGCAGTCTTGGCCCAAATGC
This sequence comes from Peribacillus sp. AS_2, assembly GCF_026891895.1. Taxonomy (NCBI): domain Bacteria; kingdom Bacillati; phylum Bacillota; class Bacilli; order Caryophanales; family Bacillaceae; genus Peribacillus; species Peribacillus sp. AS_2. The sequence goes on along the minus strand of NZ_JAPTGA010000022.1, from coordinate 8,649 downwards.
ATAAAGGCACAATTATAAAAGTGACTGCTTCAGGCAGGACAGACTCAGGGGTCCATGCAAAGGGGCAGGTACTTCACTTTGAGTCTCCCCTTACATTCCCTACTGAAAATTGGATAAAGGCGTTCAGCGCTCTTCTTCCGACCGATATCATCGCTCTGGAGGTCGATATCGTGCCTGACGATTTTCATGCGAGGTTCCATACTACTGGGAAAGAGTACCGTTATATCGTAGCCCGTTCGAAACTGCGGGATCCGTTTAAGCGGAATTACGCCTATCATTATCCATACCCTTTAAATATGGAGGCGATAAGGGAAGCAATCTCCTATTTGATAGGGACCCATGACTTTACAAGTTTTTGTTCGGCAAAAACGGAAGTGGTCGATAAAGTTCGAACCATAAAAGAAATGGATTTTGAAGAGAGCGATGATTTCCTGGTATTCCGCTTCGTTGGCGAAGGCTTTTTATATAATATGGTGCGTATCTTGGTTGGGACGCTCCTGGATGTCGGCAGCGGCAAGATGTCACCCCATGATATGAGCGGGATTTTGGACAAGAAGGACCGCAGCTTTGCAGGGAAAACAGCCCCAGCCCAAGGCTTGTATTTATGGAAAGTATTTTACAAATAAAAATATTTTCAAAGTGATACCAGTTTTTTTACAAGTGGGTAATGGGCTGAAATCAGTAATGGAGCGGTTTGATGCGATACTGAGCTTTTCCTGGAGTTGCAGAGAGTGTTTTATAGACAACTTATCCTAGTGTAACATTCCCTTGACAATGAATCTGGGAGAAGTTAATATAATATGGTATGTATTTTAATCCCACGATAAGCCCCGGAAGTTTATTGTGATTGAAAATAAATATAAAAAATTAAAAAGTTTTTTAGGAGGTTAACCATGCGTACGACATTTATGGCGAAAGCTAATGAAGTAGAACGTAAATGGTATGTGATTGACGCTGAAGGCAAAACTTTGGGTCGCCTTTCTACTGAAGTAGCATCCATCTTACGTGGTAAACATAAACCAACTTTTACACCGAACATTGACACTGGTGATCATGTAATTCTTATCAATGTTGAAAAAATCCATTTGACTGGTAAAAAATTGACTGACAAAATTTATTACCGTCACACTATGCATCCAGGCGGTCTTAAAACTAGAACTGCTCTTGAAATGCGTACAAACTACCCTGAGAGAATGCTTGAACTTGCTATCAAAGGTATGCTTCCAAAGAATTCTCTTGGTCGTCAAATCTACAAAAAATTACACGTATACGCTGGAGCTGAGCACCCACACGCTGCTCAACAACCAGAAGTATACGAATTACGCGGATAATTACTAAGGAGGTTACTATCTTGGCACAAGTTCAATATTATGGTACTGGTCGCCGTAAGAGCTCAGTAGCTCGTGTACGTTTAGTACCAGGCGAAGGTCGCATCGTTATTAACGGTCGTGACATCAATGAATATATTCCTTTTGCAGCATTACGTGAAGTTGTTAACCAACCACTAGTTGCAACAGAAACTACTGGAAATTACGACGTTCTAGTAAACGTTAGCGGTGGTGGATATACTGGTCAAGCTGGAGCAATCCGTCACGGTATCGCTCGTGCATTGCTACAAGTTGATCCAGAATACCGTCCATCTCTTAAAACTGCTGGTTTACTAACTCGTGACCCACGTATGAAAGAACGTAAAAAATACGGTCTTAAAGGCGCACGTCGTGCACCTCAGTTCTCAAAACGTTAATTCTATTACCGTCTCGAAAGGCTCTCAACCATTTTGGTTGGGGGTCTTTTTTTTGACCGAAATATTAGTAAAGCATATCCGTGATCTCCCGGATATGCTTTATTTTAAATATTTCAGTTAAAAACAATTAGTGGAAATAAGAAGACCAAGAAGGATTTACCTGCTGATTATGTTGATATTGACATTAAAACGGCCTCATTGCTAGGCATTATAATATGGTGGTTAAGAAAGGGGCTTCATTTTAGTTCGGATTATATTGCCAATCAAATTTATTTAATGTACAGAGTGCAATGATTCTTAATCCGTTAGAATGAATTTGAATTTCATTAAGTCCTTTTAATGACCGGGATAATATGACCCACATCACGCTCCATGAACCCTTCTGCGTCATGTCCCAGCCTCCCAGCCACAAAACGATTTAACGCCGTGGGGAGGGTGCTTCGGATGTTGGGGATGGTAGGTCCCATTTGTTTACACATGAGTTTATTTGTGGAATACAGAATTATTTGTAAAATCGATATTTATTAAGTCTCTGCTTAGGAGTATGATAATACTTAAAAAAAGAAAGAGGACTTCATATGAATTCAACATACTCACCGATTGAAACAACTAAAACAAAAGCCTTGGTCATCAATGCACTATTCATTGCGTTAACCCTTGTAGCGACAATGTTCATCAACATCAAGCTCCCAATTATGGGTAACGGAGGCCTGGTCCATTTGGGCAACGTTCCCCTTTTTATAGCAGCCTTGGTATATGGCAAAAAAACAGGGGCGATAGCAGGCGCCTTCGGTATGGCCTTCTTCGATTTATTCTCTGGTTGGGCAGCATGGGCACCGTTTACATTCGTCATCGTCGGAGCAATGGGCTTTCTAGCCGGCCTTATATCTGAAAAGGTACCGGGCAAAAGAGAACTTGTATACACTTTGGCCGTTGCCGTTGCATTGTTCATAAAAATCGTGGGCTATTATTTTACTGAAGTTATCCTTTACGGTAACTGGATCCAGCCATTCGGCTCCATCCCCGGAAACGTAATGCAGGTCGTAATAGCCGGAATAATCGTCGTGCCTCTAGCTGGCCGATTAAAGAAGAGGGCTGGACAGATATAAAGTGAAATGAATATAGGAAGCCATTCAAACTTTGTGTAGTACCGGCGACTGGATACACTGTGCTTTATGAACCTCTGGCAGTTCATCCTGCTAAGTAGGTATGTATTTAAATAAATTCGCTATTATAAAATGTAATATCATGTTAGAAAAGGACATCCGTTTACCACGGATGTCCTTTTTATCGATAGATCACAAAGCTTGCTTGAATTTAAGGAAGAACACGATATGAATAATCAGGTGTGATCAATGTAAGGCATGCGCAGTGAGCTGCCCAAGTCGCAAGGTCCGCCTCGGGTAGCATCCTAAATTAACGGGTTACGGGTGATAGTATCAATTTTTTCTGCGAGTAAATATCATCCGAAATGTTTGGGCTGTCCTTTTAAGCTTCTTATGGAAGATAGCATATGAGGGCATTTCAATTACCTGTTGAACCTATCCTCATTATTTTTTGCCAATGGAATAAATGAATGGTTCAAAATAGAACGCTAAAACTAAATTATGTCTTGGGAAATAATTTTGGGAAATGGGGAATTGCCCCGGAGGTGAATTATGGCTGTGATATTAGGTTTACAGGAGATGCAAAGGGAAAGGCAATTGAAGTTCGAACGCAGGTTGCTCAGGGAACTTTCTATCGAGGATATGAAGGGGAGGATTCAGCGTTACTTTGGACAGGATTTGATGGATGTTTTGGAGGAAGGCTACTTCGATGTTGCCATCGAAGCTTATTTATTAGGAGCGAACTATAGTAAGTTTGGCTATTATGGGGAGTCGGAAGATGATGTAAGGTCCAGGTGCTGGAAGGAAGAGAAGTTTTTGGTCGATACTCTTTTTAACTTTATTTTGTATTGGCGGGAAGTTACAGCGAATAACGCTTTCGATGAAGGATTGTTTTATTGTTGTGAAGGATTTGTGGGGGATTGGTGGCTGGACGGTTTTAAGACTGGAGAGAAACGATATAAAATGAAACTGCATTAAGAAGGCAAAATCCCATTCCTTGTTCTAATTCCATGGTTTGTCCCATACTTTTTAGTATAGAGATCATGGAAGGGGAACGGTCATGCGCAGAAAGCTGAAATATACAGGAATCGCAATGGGATTGTTTGTCCTTTTTTTAATTGTGACTTTTAAATTCGTAGAAGATGATTCTTGGGACTCCTGGAACCTTCCGTTGGCAGGGAAGGTCATCATTCTGGATGCAGGTCACGGGGGAATGGACGGCGGTGCAAATGTACAAGAGATAATGGAAAAGGAAATTGCCCTTTCCGTTTCATTAAAGGTCAGGGACTATTTGCAGGAACAAGGAGCACTTGTCATCATGACCCGTGAGAAGGATGAGGATCTGGCACAGGGTAATACAAAGGGGATCCGACAGCGAAAACAGGAGGACTTACGGAATCGGGTTAAAATGATCAATGATTCGGAAGCGGACTTATTTTTAAGCATTCATCTGAACTCTTTTCCATCGGCGTCATCGAAGGGTGCCCAAACCTTTTATACAAGCAGGTTTGAGGAAAATGAACAGGTGGCTAAATTCATTCAGACTGAAATCATCAGAAACCTGGAAAATACAAAGCGTGATGCAAGAACGATCAATCATGTGTATTTGATGAATTATGCTAAGAAACCAGGTGCGCTTGTGGAAATTGGCTTTCTTTCCAATTCTGAGGAAAGGGAACGCCTTATCAGTGATAAATACCAGGAAAAGATTGCCAGTTCAATTTATATGGGGATTTTACGGTACTTCACAGAAGAAAAACTATCGGATGAAGAGTGATGTCGGGGGTCTTGTAAGGTACAAGGCCTTTTTATCATGGGGAAATAATCTGGCCCAGCATACAAGGCAGATAATAAGTTTTCTTTCGGTAATATGTTATACTGAAAAATGGGAAAATAAAATTCAAAGGGGTGCTCGACTTGTTAACAGAAGAGAAAGTACTGAATTTATTAAAGGATCTTAAAGACCCTTTTCTACATAAAAACCTTGAAGAGACAAATGGAATTATAGAAATCAAAATAAAACCTGAAAAGAGTCATGTAAGCGTTAAACTTGCGATTGCGAAAACGGGGACTGCCGAGCAAATGCAAATGCAATCCGAAGTTGTGGACTTGCTGAAAACGAACGGAGCGGAATCGGTAGGCATCCGTTTCACGGAACTTTCAGAAGAGGAATTAGCCAAGCATCGTGAAAGCATTCCCCAGGGTGAGGCGGACCAAGGTTTGCTTGGACCTAACAGTAAGACACAATTCATCGCGATCGCCAGTGGTAAAGGCGGAGTGGGAAAATCTACGATCTCAGTGAATTTTGCCACTTCACTTGCTCGTCTAGGCAAAAAGGTCGGACTGGTTGATGCCGATATTTACGGATTCAGCGTACCTGATATGATGGGGATAACAAAACGACCGGTTGTTCGCGGGGAAAAAATCATTCCTGTAGAACGGTTTGGCGTTCAAGTTATCTCAATGGGCTTTTTTGTAGAGGATAACGCGCCGATCATCTGGAGAGGGCCGATGCTGGGTAAAATGCTTAACAGTTTCTTTAATGAAGTGGAATGGGGAGATTTGGACTATTTGGTCCTTGACTTACCGCCGGGTACAGGCGATGTTGCATTGGACGTGCATACGATGCTCCCTTCATGTAAAGAAATCATTGTTACGACACCGCATCCGACTGCAGCCTTCGTTGCTGCAAGAGCTGGTGCCATGGCCATCAAGACAGAACACGAAGTCATTGGTGTCATAGAGAATATGTCATTTTTCGAAAGTAAAACGACCGGTGAAAAGGAATATGTATTCGGAAAAGGCGGCGGAAAGAAGCTTGCAGAAGAGCTTCGTACAGAAGTTTTAGGTCAACTTCCCCTGCAACAGCCAGATTGGAACGAAGAGGACTTTGCTCCATCCATTTACGCAGCGGACCATAGGCTTGGCAGGATTTACGAAGATATTGCTAAAAAGGTCATTGAAAAACTGCAATAAAAAGAAGGCTGATTCCGATTGGGAATCAGCCTTTTTTCATTCTTTTTACTTTTTCTCCTTCTCGGCCGCCTTTGTGGCTGCTTTATCCAATTTCTCTTGCATTTTCGCTTGGACGAGAGGACTTTCCATTGTCTCGATGATCAGCTCTTTATAGACCGATCGCATTTCCTTGGTTTTTAATAATTTATTCATTTCTTTTTCCATATCCGGTTCTTTCATTATTTCCATGAGCATTCCACGATACTGAGGATCAGCAGTTAAGTCCTTCAATACCTTTTTATGTTCGTCTTCTAATGCTTTAGCATAAGCGGAAGCAAATTCAGGATCATTGAATGTCTTTTTCCAAAATTCCTTCCCTTTATCTGAAGTGACCATATCTTCAATGGATTTCTTAATGGCATCCGAATCCATAATGAGTTCAGCTTTCGTTTTATCATCAGTAATGATATCCTGGATGGCCTTTTTTCCATCATCTGTCTTCAAGATATCGACGACCATTTTCTTTGTCTCTTCGTACTCCATTTTTTCTCCGCCTGCCCCATTTTGAGCACAACCGGAACAAACGAGTAAGAATGACGTGAAAAGCAAAGCAACTCCCACTCTCATACGCAGGGCCCCTTTCATCCTTCTTACTGTTAATATGGTTCCAATCGGCGATATTATTCCTTGGTGGAATAAGTGGATTTTTCCAAATTTGGTTGGTACAATTAAGGATATGAAATAGAAATGTATGGAGGAAAACAATGAACAGCCGTAATTTAGTTAAATTGTTTTTAACAACATTGCTTATAGGTGGCGTAACTGGCGGAGTTGTAGGGTTCTTGGCTCGATGGAGTGAGTTTAAGCCTTATTTTGCTTCTTTTGAAGTCAGTGCCATCCTATCAACTTTTATTTGGTTATTCGGTGTTGGATTAATTTTCAGTGTCATAAGCCAAGCCGGCTTTTTTGCCTATTTAACAATACATCGTTTTGGTCTGGGGATATTTAAAAGCGCTTCCTTATGGAATGCCGTTCAACTTGTACTCATTCTTTTTGTTGTATTCGATCTTGTTTACCTGCGATATCTTAGCTTTGGTTCAGGCGAGGGAATCAGTTCGTATATCGTGTTAGCATTGGTTGTATTGGCCGCAGGGCTTATTACAGCTTATTTCAAAATGAAACAAACGAATAAACAGTCCTTCATACCGGCCTTGTTTTTCATGGTCGTGGTCACGGTATTGGAGTGGGTACCTGTCCTGAAAACCAATGATGAAGGCTGGCTTTACTTCATGCTGTTTCCATTGCTAGTCTGCAATGCTTATCAATTATTGGTCCTTGGCAAATTGATTGAAATTTCACAAAAGGAATTGGCCGATAGAAGAGAGCGTAAGCAAACTCCAGCAAAGGGAAAGATGAAAGCCGGTCAATTAGGTAAAGGCAGCTGACCAATATGTAGGCCGGACCTTACATAAAGAAGTCAAAACAGAAAAACTGCGTACTAAAGGTTCAGGGAGACCATTAGTACGCAGTTTTTTAAGTTAGCGGACTTCCTCACTGCTTGCCGAGGAATTGGAAATCATCTCTGAAACGTTAACGAAGTTTAAATTTTTTGATCGAAGTTCACTTAATAACTCCGGTAATGCTTTATTCGTTTGTTTTGCTGAGTCTGAAGCATGTAATAAAATGATATCACCTTTTTGGGCCTTGGTGATGTTCTGTATGATCCGATCCACACCTGGATTGGTCCAATCCTTCGAATCGATGCTCCAATGGACAACGGTATATCCGAATTTCTCACTGATCTTCAAGAGTCGTTTATCAAAGTGGCCGGTGGGAGCGCGTAAAAGTTCTATATTCTTTACATTAAGTTTTTTAAATGCTTCCTGGGCTTTAGAAATATCCCGGATGATTTCTTGATCTTCCATTTCGGTATAATCCTTATAATCGTAACCAAGCATGCCGATTTCATATCCTTCTTTCACAATTTCAGCTACTATGTCAGGGTGGCGTTCTGCCCAGGATCCCGAAAGGAAAAAGGTGGCCGATTTAATCTTTTCTCTTTTTAATGTCTCTATTATCGGAGCGGCTTTCTCATCACCCCAGCCAATATTGAACGTGATCGCAACATTCTTTTCCCCTTTATAAACCGCTTTCGGCCCATCTTCCGTTGAAAAAACGGGGGCATGAAGAATGTTTTGTACAAAAAGAAACCAAGCGGTAAAAAGTGCGGTAAGCAAAATTAACGAATAATACTTGATGTTTTTGGCTTGAAGCACCATGAAAAATTTCATTAATCCATCCCCTTGTCCAAAGTACTCTTGTCTTCAAATTTATGCGCGAGGATTATTGTTATGCAAAAAAACGGGTTGAAAATTCATAAAATTGATGGGAATGGGGAAAGATGTCTGATGGAGGTGTGAACCATGCTCGGTTTATTGATCAATGACAAAGAAAAAATGGAATTGGAGTACCTTTTAAAAAGAGAGATGGATGAAATACTATTCGATTTGCAGGATGACAGAATCGATCACATAGTCAAAAGGGCAATAAACGAGAAATATAACATCCTTTTCAGGCTGTTTAAAAGGGTGAGCACCGAGGAGGAAATCCTAATGTATATGAAGGGGAAATCGAATTTATCCAAGTGGAATCAGTCATGAAAGTTAAAAGTGAATTAAATTCAAAAAACCTATTGACTATTGATTTATACGCTGGTATATTATAAAAGTTGCTGCAACGTCAAAGCATTTGAAAAAGAATGATAAAAACTTTTTTAAAAAAAGTTATTGACGAAGTGGTGATAAGATGTTAAGATATTAAAGTCGCTAAGAGAGACGGCGAACA
>NZ_JAPTGA010000021.1:0-62406 GCF_026891895.1 Peribacillus sp. AS_2 | reverse complement strand
TTCATATTCTAGTCTTTTTTTGAAAAGTCATTCGGTTGATTTAAAACTGTTGCCCTAACAAAACTCTTATATTTTTCAAAAATCCTCATAGAAGGCGATTTTCTTAGTATAAGGAGCTTATCCCCCTCCGAAACCCCTTTCACCTCTCCGCACCAATGATGCCGGTTTTATCTCGCCTTTCAGATATAACGAAATAATGTTTCTCTATAATAATGCTCTATTTAAGGACTGTGTTATCCATATAAAAAGAATGAAAAATACAGGAGTTGTCTTCGTCCGTTCAATTAATAATAGAAATCCATTAATGTTTCGTCCATTAAATCCTGTGTGAGTCCTATGTAAATCATCGTATCTTTGGGATTGGAATGATTAAGAATTTGCTGTAGTAGAGCGATATCCTTGAATTTTTGGTAATGCAAATAGCCGAAGGTTTTTCGGAGGGTATGTGTACCGACATCCGGAATGTCTGCCATTTCAGCCGCTTTGTTCAGAACTCGATAGGCCTGCACCCTGGTGATTGGACCATTACCTTTTCGACTTGGAAATAAATACTGTTCATTTTTCAGGTTCGATTTGCGGACATACTTCCTAACTTCCTTACGAAGCTGAGGATTGACAAGGAACCGCTTAATTTTATCTGTTTTTTGCTCCACAATGACTATATGCGTACCCTCAAGGATGTCTTTCACTCGCAATTGTAAAAGATCCCCTATACGTAATCCGATGTTTATCCCGATTGAAAACATCATATAATCCCTGTAGCTGCAATATTTTAATAGTGATTTTTTCATCTTTTCTATGTGATCCAACCTGCGTATCGGCTGAACATTTTTAATTCTTTGAGAGGTTGCTTGCATGAACGGCTCATTCCCCTTTCTCCTTCTTTCATTGTACGTGAACAGCTTAAAAAAAGGCAAGTTTTATAATTTTTGATACGCTTATAAAGCTTGATTTAACGGGATTTCGAATGTATCAATAGAGGTCCTTTGTTACATTCGGAATATTCTAACAAAAGTGACCCGGGAAGAGCTTGTAATCTACCATCCTCCTTTCGCCGTCTTATAGCTTCATAGAGCGCTTTTAATCGGTTCTTGACTTATGACTCCAATGAATTAAAACAATAGCTTTAAAAGCCAAATATGGAGCTCGTTTTTTGTGATTTTTATTTTATATTGTCTATAAAATATTAAAAAATAACTATTTTTCTAATTTTTAACATAGTTTGCTTTCGATATTAAAAAAGCCGCCGATTTCGACCTTGCTATAGAATATTCGGCTTTGATTACAATATATTCCTGCGAAAATAAATGAACCATGGAGAGAGGCATCGATCTGTTCCGAAGGAAAATACAAGCTGATCAAACAGACAACAGAATAACTATCGTATTCCCAATTATAAAAAAGGAGCCTTTTCCCCCTGCTAACCAGATTATTAATGAAGATAAATTAGACACCATTCAATCCTTCTTTCTGGTCAATATGTTCTTGGATGGTCAAACAAGACAGAGCAGCATTGTTAGAATGCTGCTCCAAACTCGCTAAATTCAACTCACCCTGTTTACCCTTCTTTTAAACTAGTAAAATTGTTCATGTCTGCTCCTCATTTAAAAAAGTTAAAATAATTTGGGCTGCAAGGGCCACGCCATATTTCAAAGACATCAAATTAACATGGAATTTCGGATGATGCCATGGAAAACTTTCTTTACCCTCCGTACCTGTTCCCCAATAGATGAAAACAGAAGGAACAGAACTGGATAAGAAGACAAAATCATCTCCACTCATATAAGGATTCTCCAATTCAACCATGCTGTTCTTACCAATGCAAATCTCTCCAGCGTTTTTCGCCATCTGAGTCATGCGTTTGTCATTCCAAGTGGCCGGATATCCTCGTTCGTATTTATACGTGTAGGAACCGCCCCAAAAATTCGTTACCGATTGTAGCAGTTCTTCAATTTTTGCCTCAATGGCATCTTGTGTTTCCTTTTTAATTGTACGCACCGTGCCGGATAAATCTACCCGATCAGCAATCGCATTAGATGTGTAGCCTCCCTGTATTTTGCCAATTGTTACGACAGCGTTATCAACTGGGGATACTTGTCTTGCAACAATGTTTTGGATGTTTGAGATGAATTGACCGGCCATCGCGATAGCATCAACACTTTGATGCGGAGCTGCTGCATGACCACCTTTTCCAATCAAGGAAATATAAATTCTGTCGCTACTTGCTAGCATATAACCTTCTTTTACTTCGAATTGACCAGGTAGTAAGTAAGGATTGGTGTGCATACAGATTGCCGCATCCACTTTGGGATTTTCTAAAATTCCTTCTTCAATCATACGAATTGCTCCTCCTGGATGAACTTCCTCCGATGGTTGAAACATGATTTTCACTGTTCCTTTTAATTTTGCTTTACTTTCTTGCAATAAAGCCCCCACACCTAACCCAACCGTTATATGTGCATCATGGCCGCAAGCATGCATCGCTCCTTCTTTTTTGGACTTATATTCCAAGTCCGTCTGTTCTCTAATGGGTAAAGCGTCAATGTCTGAACGCAGGAGAATGGTATTGCCCGGTTGATCCCCACGAATTTCCGCACAGAGCCCTGTGTCTGCCATTTTCTTATATGGAATGTTTAACTTCTGCAATTCACTCTCGATGAATTTCTGGGTGCCATATTCCTCGGTACTTAATTCCGGATACTGATGAAGGTGTTTATAAACGCTTTGAAGATATGATTCAAGTTTTTCTTCTATATAGTTCAAGCTAATTTCAATTCCCATAAAATCACCACTTTCTGTGTAATGAGGAGACAAGACTATTCTAGTAAAATGGCTTCGTCTTTTTACCAGATGAATTTTGGGGACGGCTGGTTGTGTATATTTACAATTTAAAATAACGAAGCAATGACGGGTTATCTCCATTACTTATGTGTAATTTGAATCTTTTAAAACTGATTTCAATAATTACCGGGTGTTTTCTGAAACAATCGGCAGGCAAACGACGGCGACTGTCATAGGGTCTTATTTTCACTGAAGGTACCATAGTTAACCTAGTATATTTGAAACATCCGTTGTATTTCTGCTGATTGATTTGTTTTGGTTAGGCCCAGCTGAAGTAGAATTCTGGCCTTTTGTGGAGCCAAATTGTCAGAAACGACAAAATGACTTTCCAAATCAAGCGGTTTTGCCGTTACCAGTCCATTGCCAATCCGAGAAGCGCTAACAACCACCACTCCCTGTTTGCTAGAAGCTTGTAATCCTTGACGAGTTAAGGGGAAAATCCCGCCGTTACCTGTGCCCGCATGTACAATTCCTGCTGTACCTGCAGCAACAGCAGCATCAATCAGATCTCGTGTGTCCTGACTATGCCCAACAAAGATATTAACACGAGGTAGTTGGGGTATTCCAAACACATCGAACTCTGAATCTACCGTATGCTTTCGCAAACTTTTATAATAAAAATGCGGCTTGCCATCTACCATGTATCCCAATAACCCAGCTTCATGCGGAGCAAAGGCATCAGCAGCAGTAGTATGAAGCTTAGTCGTTTCTCGCGCCGAACCAATCCTGCCATTTAAAGAAATCAAAACACCATGACCCCGTGCCGCTTCACTTGCGGCTAGTGCTACGCCATTATATAAATTGAGCGGGCCATCTGCACTAAGTGCTGTGGCAGGCCTCATCGCACCTACTATTACGACGGGCTTATCACTTGCTACGGTTAGATGAAGAAAGTACGCCGTCTCCTCCAATGTGTCCGTACCATGTGTAATCACTACTCCATCGCAATTAGGGTGGGAGAGCAGCTCATTTACCTTACCGGCTAACTGGAGCCAAAGCTCATCCGTCATAGCAAAGCTAGGAATGTTGGCAATCTGATAACCACTAACCTCTGCCAGCTCTCGAATCTGTGGAACTGCATCTATTAACGCCTCTACCGTCATTACACCCGCCTGATACTGAGTGATTTGCGTGGTATTGGCTCCTTTTCCGGCAATCGTCCCCCCAACAGCAAGGATTGTAATCCGAGGCAGTCTTTCTTTTCTCATGAACATAGTCCTCCTTTCAATCTTTGTCGCAAAATTCGCAACCGCGCATGAATCAGTGCTTTTAATAACGGATGCTATTGTCTCAAGCTGATTTTTCATCTAGCTCACCTCACGCTTTTCTTTTTTCTTTACCTTCCCCCCAAACCGTTATTGGAATGGTTCCCAGTTTGGCTTATTCAGTTCAGGTATACATGAACTTCCCGTTCAAAACTGCTACGTTCCCGTGAACAAAGCTTTTTAATGTGTGGCTGTACACATGGACATCGGTGATAAGCAAATCTGTTTGCATGTTGATTCTCCTATCTTATTAACATCTAGTCTCCGAAACTAATTGGGTAATTAGGAATCTGTCAACTCCGTTTCTTTACGAGTTATCAAGCTAACGATGACTAGGACTAAGGCATTCAATGTCAGTGCAATGAATCCAATGTTAATGTCTGTGATGAGCGAGGGCCAATCCGGGAAAAGTATGACAAGCTGTGTTTTGGTGATGGTGAAATAAGCAAGGAAAATGGCACCGGCTATAATTCCCGCAAAAGCACCTTGTTTGGTTACGAACGGCTTTTTCATCAAGCTGAAGATGAATGCCGGGAACAACTGAGTCAAAATAGAGGAAGCGAAAATACTCAACTCCACGATAAAGTTCCCCCCTTGAAAAACAAAGTAAAGCGACAAGAGTGCAAAAACTGGAACCATAGCTCTGGCGACAAACATCACACGAGCATCAGTAGCAACAGGCGAAACAACTTGGTATATGTTTTTAGCAAATAACGTAGAAGCGTTCAACAAAATCATTGAACCAGGTACTAAAGCTGTCAGTAATCCTGTACCACCGACAATCCCTACAAACCAAGGATTAAACGTTTCTTTTACAACACGAAGTAAAGCAAGATCAGCATCCGTTCCTTCCAAGTCAGGCACTTGCAGGATTGCAGCAAAGCCCACAAAGAAAATTAATACAATCAATATTTGATACAACGGCATAATAATCGCGTTTTTACGCAATGCTTTTGCACTCTTAGCGGAATAAGTTGCTTGGAAAGAGTGAGGGTACATCCAATAGCCAAGACCTACTACCAGAATGGTAGACAAATACCAGGATATACTTTGTCCTTTAGCAGGGAGAGTGAGGAATTCTGGTTTTGTTGAATCAATCGCTTGGAACATGGATTCAAAACCGCCGTAATAGTGAATGGGCAGGTAAATCCCTAAAAAGAGGGCAATCCCTAAAATAATTAAGTCTTTAAATGCTGCAATGCTGGCAGAACCGTGAATACCGGATATGGTTACATAAACGATCATGGTAAGGACCCCAATCCACATGGCCATGCTAGATGAAATCAATCCATAAGAAGTTTCAGAAACGATGATACCCAAACCTTTCAATTGAATCATTAACAAAGAGTTCAAACCCAAGACAGCAACGAGGGAAACTACAATACCAAGTGCAGGACTTTTGTATTTACTTGAGAAGAAATCGGGAAAGGAAAGCAGCTTGTGCTCTTTGGCGTACTTCCAAACTGCCGGTAACATCCAGTAAGACATGATGAATGCGAGGCAGCCATAGCCTAAAATATAAAAGGCAGGTGCACCTTTGCCGTAGGTATAACCACTAGCACCTAAAAAGGTAAATGTCGTATAGTTTTCCCCAGCCATTAACAGAAAAACGAAAAGCGTACCAAAGCCCCTGCCACCCACTGTCCATTGCTCAAGACTCATTTTTTTCCCTTTTTTCGCACGAATCCCCACAAACAGAGCAAACAGCAAGAAGAGAGTAATGATCAAGAGTGCGATATTCATTCATTTTCCTCCTTGTTGATAGGATCCAGCTTGTAGATTATCAACATTAATACTGATGAGATAACCAGCCAAAGCGTATGCCAAAACAGTAAGAATGGCATTCCAAGTACGATTGCCTCCACCCTGCTGGCAAAAACGGTACCAATTAGAATTCCGATAAACGGAATAACTCCAAGAAGATAAACTGGCTTCAAGATAATTCCTCCTCTTTTCTTTGAAATTTTTCTATATAAAACAGGATGATATAAAAAAAGCGAAGAACGCTTGTATAGAAAGAAAAACCTTTCTAACAAGCGCTCCTCGCTTTGTAAACAAAGTAAATGGCTACTCGTCTTTACCGTATACGTCTCATCTCTTAAGAATCAATCAAAAGAGTAGCGACAATGATATTCTTACAATATTTATGAATTTTCAGACAGGATTACTTCTGTGATGGACCATTGGGTAACGTAATCGTAATCGCGCAGGATTACCTCGATCTTCAAATTAAGATCCTGCTCCAATATTTCCTTCATACGTTTTTTAAAGATTTGAGACATCTGGAAGTCAACTTCTCGTTTTAGTGCAGGAACCTCACTTTCTAAAGCAAGAGATTGTGGTGTTCTTCTATGTTTCGTCCGAAAAGTAATAAACCGTTCATCAATCTCTATTTTTAACAAAGTAGTACCAGCCCCAAACAGACCTTTGCACACCTCGTTGTATAAATTGGTCAACTTTTTCTTACTCTCATTCGTATCAGTAAGGTACATGCTATCACCCAAAAAAATATTATTTTGTTATGTAAGCGTTTTCTTAAGGTCATTATACCTATAACATATAAGTTTTGCAATAACTATTATGACTTTTGACCCCTTGTTCTTTCTAAACAATTTTTCATTGATAACGGAATTCGAATACAGGAAACGCGACCATTCTATTAACAATAATTATGTTATGTAAACACTGGATATTTGATAAAGAGAATCTCATTTACTTCCCTTTGTCAAATATCCCCCAATCCATTAATGAATATAAAAACTGGCACCATCAATGATTTCTATGTCTTTGTGACTTTTCAGCTCCTCCATCAGCTGGAAAAGCGCTCCATCTTTTTGTTTTGCTTCAATCATGCAGTCGAGATGTGGTAAGCTTCCCTTTATTTGTTGCAAAAATTCCATGAACATCCCAGTATCCACAAAGTCAGCATGTGCTCGAAATTCTTTATCGGACCTTGGACTTGAAATATGTATTTTAGGGTGTAGTTTGGAATTACTCCAGGTAGTCAATATTCGGTCCCAATGATCTTTCCAATCTTCATTTGGTAAATGATGTGCGAGGTGATGGTGATAATCAAAAACCATTGGTATTCCCAATTTTTCACATAAATAAAGGGTTTCCGACAAAGTAAAGGTAGTATCATCATTCTCCAGAATGACCATTCTTTGAATCGATTCCGGAATCAAACCCCAATTTTGGATAAACTGCTCTAATGCCTGTACATGCTCGCCGT
The DNA here is from genome assembly GCF_026891895.1 of Peribacillus sp. AS_2. Classification (NCBI taxonomy): domain Bacteria; kingdom Bacillati; phylum Bacillota; class Bacilli; order Caryophanales; family Bacillaceae; genus Peribacillus; species Peribacillus sp. AS_2. Next base: position 55,068 of record NZ_JAPTGA010000021.1, on the reverse strand, counting down.
ACCCCCCGCCAACATGTAAAACACAACGATGTTCGGGATCCACTCCCATTTTTTTTAATAATGTATAATGCATCCTTAATGTTTTTAAGGATGTCTTCAGAATATCGATATTTGAACTATTCAAGATGACAAAATGATCTGGATGAAAATCTATCCTTATTTTGGGGTGATTCTTTATGAATGTTTTTAATTTAGCCAGTTCTTCTGAAATAGCTTCTATGTAATCCCATTCTGGAATTTCCGGATGATTGGCTAAAGGGATAAGTTTTGAAGAAAGCCTAAAGAACTGAATATTATTGGCTTCGTTATGAATCAGTAAACGCCAGCAATTATGAAGATTGGATATTGAAAGGCGTTCGAGCTTCCTTATCGCTGCATCTCTGTCCTTAATCTTCGAAAACTGAGTATAAGTCATCGTTTGGGATGGCGAACAGTTTGGCACATGATTACTCATGGCTACATAACCAAGGCGAATTAATGTCAAGGTGATGGCTCCTTTACGGTTGAATGTTTAATGGAAGTATTCCCCTTTTTGACCAATAATATATATGTGAAAAATCCATCGCTCCAAGAAATTAAAAAATGGCCTTTTTCCGAAAGAATATCGGGCCAAAGCCATTTTTCCAAGTTATCATTTCAGTCTAGAATTTCATACTTTTTTTCACTTACACTTCAGGGGTAGGAGTTGGTTTGGCATACCCACTTTTATATTTTTCATCGACTTTATTCCGGATCTCTTTGACGCTCATGCCATCATTCAAGTCCAATATGGATTGCGCAGCAATTTCCAAGCAAACTCCGCATCTTGTCCCGTGGTCATCCCAAACCACTTCCCCATTTTTTTTATTCTCATGGATAAAGCAATCATAATTATTTTTATGGTTAGCTGACTCTCCGCAACCGCAATAACAAGGGATTTTTTCTAGTAAATCTTTATTTTGTGCAACAGCTAAATAGATTGTCTTCATATCCTCCGGTTTTTCGGCTAAGAAATCAGGTGCTATTTCCTTACTGCTTGTCTCCTCCTGAAGATCTCCGGATACCGTATGCTCTGAATGTCCTTCATGGCCGCTTTCTTTTTGTACAACACTTTCCTCTTCACTTGAACAACCTGAAAGTATTATCGAAAAACAGATTCCCATAGTGACCGTCATTAATTTCAGATTCATTTTTACACTCCTTGCTCCTTTTAATACTCCCATTTTATGGCACGTATGCTGTTTCTACAAGCATAAGTTTCCTTAATTATTAGGATTTAAAATGTCAATTATACTAAAATGGCTTTCTGGTACAACTTTCGTACATAATTTTAAAGTATTTACCACGCTTTAAGATAAAAGAATGAGGTGATACTGTGATAAGAGCGCTACCATCATTATGTTTTTAGGCACGTATTTACTTATTATACTCCTCGACAACCTACAGGGCTTGAATATATGGCTCTTTCTTTAGAATCAAACAATATTTGATTGTAGGTCGTGGAGAAGATTACTTTCTGCTCTTGTTATTTACCATATTTTTTTATATTTGTTTATATCCTCAGCTATCAAAAACCGGCAGCCTCCCTCTTCATGAAGCAGCCGGTTTAATTTTTTGTTTTATATTAGCGGTTATCAATAAGGACGTAATACGGACAAAGAACGATCGAATTGAGGGTTAAGGAAACCCCACCTATAATTATGCAAAGAGGCCCACTTTAACGGCAGAACTCTTTTTATTCAAATACGGAAGGATCATCGTAATCGTAATCAATTCTCCAAAAGGCACGGTGATACCTGTAGGAATCAACTCTTTCCATTCCATAATGATGTTACCATCTGCCAATCAGTCAAGGTGGATTACAGTTGGCTTTACCGATTTTTGGTGTGGAGATTCAACCATTCACGGACAAATCTGAACTATGCCCGAGCTCTTTCATCAATATCTTTACATTTTCACTCCCTTACATAATAGGTGCCATCGGTTGTAGGTTTTCTTTAGCTCTTTTAAAAGAGCGTCCTATTCTAACTTTTCCGCCCCTTAATAATTAAGTGTGTGTTCGTTTCACTTATGATTGCTTTTATTATTTGTATCTCATATAAGTATATGTAAAAAAAGGATGGCGAGAGAAATTTTGATAGCACGTTCAACGAAAAAAACCGATGCATTCCCTTTTGGCGATCATCGGCTTAAATATTTTTAGTGGATTCTCAAAAAATAAAGTCAATTTCTTATACGATTCTACGTCCATTTCAATATTTAACGAGCAATGCACTTTATTTCTTCCTTTTAGCTAAGGTTAGTGGAATCGTTACGAGTGAAACTCCAGTTGCAATCCAAAACCAACCGGTGTTTCTTTTTTTATCGTTTCCGCTTTTACCGGGAATACTTGATCCGTATGATTTTCTGGAGGTGGGCCGTTCTATTTCCGCTGTTTCATTCGTTTTATGCAAATGCTGATTCTCCGGTAATTGGGTGGTTCTTTCTAAATCGCTTGTATCTTCTCCCATTCCTTTAATGAAAGTCATCAGGAAGGTCATGGCTTGTTTGACTTCTTGGTCATTCAAGGAACGCAGTAACGCTAAATAACTTGGCTTTTCTGGCGTTTTATCAGCTTCGGCCACACGGGCAATCCCTGAGTTGACTTTGAGGATTAGCGGTTCAAGCTGCTGAACATTAAGTGTCCCTAATGTGCCAAGTATGAGAAGCAGATTTTTCAGCGTATTTGCCGTTTCTGGGGTGTCCCCTGTCTTGACAAGAATGTTCAGTACTTTATCCCCTTCCTTCAACAAGCTGTTAACCATCGATAATATCCCACGATCCTGCATGCCCTTCATGACTTCAAAAGTTTCTTTAATCACTTCTTTATTTTCCAATAGGGTACGCTCGATATCCTCGAGTTCAATCCTTCTTCTTTCTTGATCACTAATGCTGATTCGATTGATCACTTTTGTCGCTTTAGCCACGGTTCCTCTCCTCCTTTTTGATCTTCAAGAGGTCACCAGGGAATATATAATCTTCGCGGGCCCATTTTTTTTGTACTTGTACACCCATTTGCGGTTGAGGATTCCCATTACGATGGTTGATGCTCGGCAATGGATTGTCTCCTTTGACCCTGAGCACTTCCATTTTTGCTTGAACTTCCTTATAGGCAGGAGTATCAGTATCTTTATCTGAATGGCTGCTTGTCAATTGGTTGATTGCCCCGTCACCTGAATCGTTCATCGGAAGATAAACTTCTTTACCTTTTACACGATCCGTAATCAGACATTCCACTTTTGCATGTCCATACGGTGAAGTGAGCCGAACAAGAGTGCCATCCTCAAGCCCTCTATCGTTTGCCAATTCCCGGGATACCTCAAGGAAGACTTTTGGCGTTTTGGAAGTGATGCCTTTTGATTTATAGGTCATGTTTCCTTCATGGAAATGTTCCAATAAACGGCCATTATTCACATGGATATCGAACTCATCCCCAAAGTCGATCGGTTTGGTCCATTCGACTGGAAATAACCTTGCTTTTCCATCAGGGAAAGGAAATGCTTCCGTGAATAACAGTGGCGTATCTTTACCATCTGGCGTCACTGGCCATTGAAGACTGTTATAACCCTCCAAGCGTTCATACCTTACTCCTGCATATAACGGTGATAGTTTAGCGGCTTCTTCCATAATTTCACTTGGATGCTCATAATTCCACCCCGCTCCTAATGAATTCGCCACATTCATTATAATTTGCCAATCAGGCTTTGAGTCGCCAAGCGGTTCAAAGACTTGATAAAGACGTTGAATACGGCGTTCCGTATTCGTGAAAGTACCTTCTTTTTCAAAGCTTGGGCTTGCGGGAAGAACGACATCCGCGAATTCAGCCGTTCTTGATAAGAAGATATCCTGTACCACAAAGAAGTCCAGTTTTTCAAAAGCTTCATGGACATGATTGATATTCGAATCGACCAACCCCATATCTTCGCCTTTTAAGTACATGGCTTTAATGGTACCTGAATGAATCCCTTCGACCATTTCATGATTATTAAGGCCAGGGTTTTCAGGAATTTTTGTACCCCAGATGTTTTCATATTTCGCGCGTACCTTTTTGTCCGTTACTTTTTCATAACCTGGCAAGCGATCCGGCATACTGCCAAAATCACTGGCTCCTTGTACATTATTATGTCCGCGTAAAGGGTAAGTGCCTGTTCCTGGTTTACCGTAGTTGCCCGTTATGAGCAAGAGATTGGAAATTGCAGTACTCGTATCACTTCCTCCGCCATGCTGGGTAACGCCCATGGCCCAAAGCGCTGCAACGCTTCCCGCTTCATGAATGGCTTTTGCCAACGTAATTAAATCTTCCTTAGCTACGCCTGTTACTTTTTCCGCATAATCCATTGTGTAGGGTTCTAATGTCTTGATATATTCCTCCATCCCATTTACACGATTTTTAATGAAGTCTTTATCTGTCCAACCTTTATCGACGATATATTTAGTGACGGCCGATAGCCATATCATATCCGATCCCGGAGCAGGCTGGATGAAGAGGTCGGAACGGTCAGCCATTTCATGCTTTCTGATGTCTGCGACTATCAGCTTCTGTTTCCCCAGTTTATGGGAACGCTTGATTCTTGTAGCCAACACGGGATGTGATTCGGATGTATTGGAGCCTATGATCAATACAAGTTCGGAATTTTCGATATCCTTTATGCCCCCTGTATCTCCACCATATCCAACCGTTCTGAATAGTCCCAAAGTAGCCGGTGTCTGACAATACCGGGAACAGTTATCAACATTATTCGTGCCGATGATGCCCCTAGCCAGCTTTTGCATTAAATAGGACTCTTCATTGGTGCATTTGGAAGACGTTATGAAAGCCATCGAATCCGGACCGTGAGAATCCTTGATGTCGGTGAATTTACGGGAAATCAATTCAAGGGCTTCTTCCCATTCAGCCTCTCTGAACGCATCCCCTTCTCTAATTAAAGGTTTTGTTAGTCTTTCTTCACTATTCACGAAATCCCATCCGAATTTCCCTTTAACGCAAGTCGAAATTCCATTTGCAGGTGCCTCCACTTGCGGTTCGATCTTAAGGATTTTACGGTCTTTGGTCCAAACGTCAAAGCTGCATCCTACACCACAATATGTACAAACCGTTTTTGTCTTCTTGATCCTTGCATCCCTCATGGCGGATTCCATATCTGAAATCGCTAAAATCGAGCCATAACCCGTTTCAACATTTTTCGTAATTTCTATCATAGGTCGAAGAGTTTGTTTAGCGATGCCAGTTAAAAATCCGGCTTCACCCTCCATCCCTTTTTCCATCATTGCATTACACGGGCAAACTGTGGAACAGTGCCCACATGACACACATGAAGATTCATTGATTGGAACATTATCATCCCAAATGACACGCGGACGTTTTGCTTCCCAATCAATGGTCAATGTTTCAGTGACCTGTACATCTTGACAAGCTTCAACACAACGGCCGCAAAGGATGCATTGATCTGGGTCATATCGATAGAATGGATTTGTCCGATCCACTTCATAGGGTTTTTGATCAAAAGGAACACTTTGATGATTTACCTTCATTTCCTTAACGGTATTGTGTATTTCACAAGTGCCATTATTATAATCGCAAACCGTACAATAAAGCTCATGGTTATATAATATCTTGTCCATCGCCATGACCTGTGCTTCTTTTACCTCTGCTCCGGCTGTATCGATTACATCCCCATCTTTGATCATGGTGGAACATGATCTAACTAGTTCCCCATTAACGCTCACTAAACATGTATCACATGTTTCGATAGGACCTAGGCTAGGGTGGTAGCAAACATTCGGGACTTCAATGGAGCTATCCGTCAGCATTTGTAATATTGTTTGATTACCTTCCACACTGGTCTCAGCACCATTGATTTTTACATGCACTTTCTCTGGCAAAATAATCGCTCCCCTCTTAAAAAACGATAAAATTCATCATTTGGTATTTTCTACCCTCGCACAAATTTTCTCAAACTTGTGAAAGTGAATGATGGAAGTCTTCATTTGACCAATTTCATATTAGAAAATGAACCAAAGCCGAAGTGAGACATAGTATTCACTCACTTCGACTTTAGTATCATTGAGCTTTCAATACAAACGAACTTAAAGGGGCAACAGTTATCTGACTCCCTTTAATCCTATCAATTTCTTCCAGGCCCGAACGCTGACCATCCACTAAAACGGACCAATTACCCTCGTGCGGAAGAGTAATGGTTATCGCGTCCCAATTTGCATTATGAATCACTGCCATTTTATAATCTTGATGTTGTAAGGTGAATGCAACCGCATTTGGCGGAGCATCAATGAATTGTAATTGCTCCTCAATTTCTTCGGGTGTGCTTAACCTAAAAACAGAATGATTTTTCCTGAGAGAAATCAGCCCTTTCATATACTCCACTTCCCGATCTAACTCCGCTCTCCTTTTCCAATCCAACCTGTTAATCCAATCAGAAGATTGATAGCTGTTTTCATCTCCATCCTTCGTGCGCATAAACTCTTGTCCAGCATGTATCATGGGAATTCCCTGTGACAGTAAGACAATTGCAGAAGCTAATTTATGCATCTGTTTCCGTTTTTCTTCCGTAGCATCTGGATTAGTGATGAGCAGCTTATCCCATAACGTATAATTATCATGTGCTTCAACATAATTGATCACCTGATCGGGTCTTTGATATGTGGCGATATCTTCATCATATTTCAAACCACCAGCGATGCCCTTTTTTATAATATCTTCCATTCCTGGTTTGCCATTGACGAATCCCTTATCATGTTCATTCATGACAAACCCTTTTAAACCATCACGGATCGCATCATTAAAGTGAGCGATTCCAGGCATTTTAAAAGCATTCTTTTGATTTGCTTTCAGCTCTTGGGCCAAGGGGGTATCCATATCCCAGCCTTCGCCTAAAACAATGAGGGTCGGATCAATTTCTGCCAGTGCCTTTTTCACTACATTCATCGTTTCCACATCGTGAATACCCATTAAATCAAAACGGAAACCATCAAGGTTAAATTCCTTCGCCCAATAGGTTACAGATTCAACGATGAATTTTCGCATCATTTTACGTTCGGAAGCAGTATCATTTCCTACACCAGTTCCATTCGATAAGGTGCCATCGGCGTTATAGCGAAAAAAGTATTTGGGAACGAGTTTATGGAAGTTTGAGTCTTCCACAGAATAAACGTGATTATATACAACATCCATGATCACTCGTAACCCGTGGTCATGTAAACCTTGTATCATTTCCTTTAACTCCCGGATCCTTACTTTTGGCTGATACGGATCAGTCGAATAAGAGCCTTCGGGAGCGTTATAATTCTGTGGATCATATCCCCAGTTATATTGTGGTTCATTCAATTTCTTTTCATTGACTGTAGCAAAATCAAATATCGGGATAAACTGAACATGGGTAACACCTAGATCTTTAATATGATCAAGACCCGTTTTCGCTCCTTCTGGACCTTTGGTTCCGGCTTCAACTACTCCTAAGAATTTACCTTTATGATGGATTCCGCTTTCGGGATGAATCGATAAATCCCGTGTATGCAATTCATAAATGACTATGTCCTCAGCTTTTTCAAGAGGAGGTTTATCCCGTGTCCACCTTTTTGGGTTCGTATCTGTTAAATCTATCACGACCCCTTTTTCACCATTAACAGTAACTGCGCGAACATAGGGATCAACGGCTTCACTCCAGGTTTCTCCCACTTTCACTTTATATGTATAAATCAATCCATCCTGATTTCCGTTCAGCTCAATGGTCCAGGTCCCCTTTTCCGAACGAACCATTTGAATCTCCATTCCATCTGTATCATCCCAATGTTTATAAGTAACTAGCTTGGCTTCAGATGCAAGTGGTGCCCATAACCGGAATGCCGTTTTATCTTTAAGATAGGAATTCCCTAAATCTTTGCCTTCATAGAAATATAAATCATCCATTTCTGACGGGTTTACCGGATTAATATTAGCAATCGGCAGGGATTCCAACTGATTTTCCGTTTCATTATCCATAGGTTTTTGATTATTTTTATTTTCCTCTTCAAAATAAGAAAGTGAATCTTTAATAGGTCATTCCTCCATTGAAATTCCCATTTTAGAACAGGAATTATTCATTTTTATAATCATGAGCGAATCTTCCATTATGTTATGATTCCACAGGCATTACCCATCAAAACATCCAATCTGCAAATTATGTCGAAAATTCAGAAATCTATATTTAATAATCGAAAGCAGCAGGTCATTTTGCTGGACCTTACTTATCGTTTAATGAAAAGTGAATCCAAAAAAAGAAAAAAATGCCTCCATAACAGTTTTACGGTCTTGGAGGCATTTCTAGTACTCTTTATGGTGTTTTAATAATTTTCACTGAGTTATCTTCAACAATTGCAGTGAAGTTCTTAACTTCAGGCTGCTCAAAGATAAAGTCGGTGATGCCATCTTCGAGCTGTTCTTGAAGAACACGGCGGAGCGGTCTCGCCCCGAAAGTTGGGTGATATCCGAGTTCAATTAGCCTTTGTTTCGCTTCATTGGTCACATCTAAAGATAAACCATTTGCAGCAAGTGTTTCGTCTAGCTCGTGAATCATGATATCAACAATTTGCAGAAGATCTTCTTTCTTCAATGCAGAGAATTCAATGATGCTATCGAACCGGTTCAAGAATTCCGGTTTGAAGAAGCTCCCTAAAGATTGCAGGATTGAAGCCTCGTCCACAGCTGAACTTGTACCGAATCCCATTACTTTTTGTTTCTCACCGACTCCTGCATTACTCGTCATGATGATCACGGTATCTTTAAAAGTAACGGTCCGGCCTTGACTGTCGGTTAAGCGGCCATCTTCCATGATTTGCAGGAACATATGCATGACATCCGGATGTGCCTTTTCGATTTCATCCAATAAGATGATACTGTAAGGCTTGCGGCGAACTTTTTCCGTCAATTGTCCAGCTTCCTCATGTCCTACATATCCAGGAGGAGAACCAATTAATTTGGAAACACTGTGTTTCTCCATGAATTCACTCATGTCAAGACGAATCATAGCGTCCTTGTCCCCGAATAATTCCTCGGCAAGAGTTTTCGCCAATTCGGTTTTACCGACTCCTGTCGGACCGACGAAAAGGAAAGAACCGGTAGGACGATTTTTGGATTTTAACCCTGCACGACTTCTTCGAACGGCCTTGGATACCTTTTTGACAGCCTCTTCCTGCCCGATTACTTTTTTCATCAGCTCCGCTTGGAGATGAATTATTCTTTCTTGCTCATCTTCTTGGAGCTTACCTACAGGAATGCCGGTTTTTTGTTCGATGATATTTTGAATGTCTTCAACGGTTACGGTTGGCTTAATTGCATCTTCCCCTGCTTGCAATGACTTTTCCAGTTTTTCTTCTTCATCACGAAGAACGGCAGCTTTTTCATATGCTTCTTCTTTTAAAGCCATTTCTTTTTCTTTATAAATTTGCGCCAGTCGTTCTTTCATGTTTTCTACCTGGCCGTCTTCGATGGTCAAGTTCAATTTGGAACCAGCTTCATCCATTAAGTCTATTGCCTTGTCAGGGAGGAATCGGTCTTGAATGTAGCGGTTCGAAAGTTCAACAGCCGCTTTTAGGGCTTCCTCACTATATGTTACACCATGATAAGATTCATAACTTTCTTTTAAACCGCGTAAGATGACCAATGCCTCAGCCGTTGTAGGTTCGTTAACCTGTACAGGCTGGAAACGTCTTTCAAGGGCACCGTCTTTTTCAATTTTCCTATATTCGGATAAAGTGGTTGCTCCGACAAGCTGAAGTTCGCCGCGTGCAAGTGCAGGCTTCAAGATATTTCCTGCATCCATTGATCCTTCGGCCGAACCTGCCCCCACAAGCTGATGAATTTCATCGATGAATAAAATGACATTTTTCCTTTCCTGTAATTCGCTGATCAATTGCTTCATTCTTTCTTCGAATTGCCCTCTAATTCCAGTATTGGAAACAAGGGATGCTACATCAAGCATATATACTAGCTTATTACGTAATTTCACTGGCACCGAACCTTCAACAATCGCTAAAGCAAGACCTTCAGCAATGGCTGTTTTACCGACACCAGGTTCACCGATTAAAACTGGATTATTTTTATTGCGTCTGTTTAGAACTTCAATGACGCGTTTGATTTCTTCATTTCGTCCGATTACCGGATCAATAAGTCCTGCTTTTGCAGCATCGGTCAAATTGCGGCCATACTCCTCAAGCAATCCTCCGTCCTCGCCATTTTCAGCTGAATCCGGTTTTGATACACCATTATAATTAAATGGATTGAATGAATTTGGAGATCCGTTAAATTGGAATTTCCCCATATCCATTCCGCCCATAGCTGCTCCAAGTTTGTTTCGTTCTTCTTTATAACAAGTGGAGCACAGTTTCACATCATGCTCCTGACCATTCATATTTAGGTGAACTTGAATATTAGCTTGGTTTACATGGCATTTTTCACAAAGCATGTAGTACTCCTCCTTTAAAAAATTAAATTGAAAGCAAATCTTTGACCTTCTTTGACTTTCTGACTTTATTATACATTGACCTTCTTTGACTTTCAATAATTTTGTCTGGGAATTTTTTTGAAAAAAAGGAATTCCTTCGATTTGGTTTGCTTAGCATATTAAACTATCCATTCCCAGTCAACTAAAAAGCTTTCATGAATGCTTCATACTACCGATTACCCAATTCAGGACGCACCATAACCTTAAACTATTAGCAAAATGCGAATTCTCTTGTCCATGTGCCTCATTCACTCTTATTTTTTGGCTGTTTTCGCATACTTTGTTGCTATTTACTAAGTAGTGCGGTGTGGTTGATTTCCCCTCCAGATGCTCGCTTTCCTTGGTGCGGGCGGTGAGCCTCCTCGGCGTAAACGCCTGTGGGGTCTCACCTGTCCCGCTGCTCCCGCAGGAGTCTCGCACTTCCGCTCCAATCACCGTTATATAGTTTCGTTTTAAAAACAACAATCTTAACGAAAAGAGCCTGTTTAAAACAAAAAAAGACTTTATTAAGTCTCTTTATGGTTAGTACAATTTTTAAACGTTGGATTCCCACTCCAGGTACTCGCTTTCCTTGGTGCGGGCGGTGAGCCTCCTCGGCGTAAACGCCTGTGGGGTCTCACCTGTCCCGCTGCTCCCGCAGGAGTCTCGCACTTCCGCTCCAATCAACCTTAAATAGTTTCGTTTTAAAAACAACAATCTTTACGAAAAGAGCCTAATTTTAAGATAGAACACTTTTGCCTACAGTCTTTTTTGTTTTTAAGTAGTATTAATACTTGAGGTGATATCGATACTTTCTTAAAAGTCCCCTCGTTGTTCAACCCATGCCATGCTTTCCTTTCCGCAATAGCTATTCAATTCCAATAAAAAACCAAAAAGGTTTCGGAATGAATCCTTCCGAAACCTTTTTGTCTACAAATTGAAAGAGACTTCATTAAGTCTCTTAGCTTTTTTATATTAAGATTGATTTTCTTCTATTATATACGTTTCGCACCGATATACTTTGGCTTCCAATAACTATTATTGGTTTTAGCGTATGACACTCCTTTTGATGATGACGAGTGTACGAATTCATTGTTTCCTATGTATATGGCCACATGTGTGGGTTTTTTCGCTTTATTTGGTGCAAAGAACATTAAGTCACCTTTTTGCAGGCTTTTAACTTTCTTTCCTTTTTTATATATGTCAGCAGCAGTTCTTGGTAAATTCTTACCAGCCTTTTGATATGAATACTTCACTAAACCCGAACAATCAAAACCTGATGAAGAAATGCCACCCATTTTATATTTTGTACCTAGTTCACTTTTAGCCACTTTAATCGCTTTTGTATGATATGAAGCAGCTTCCGCTTGGTTTCCGGCAAAGGATGCGGTTACAAGCGTGATAGCCAATGACAATCCGACGACAATTTTCTTAAACAAAATATTTACCCCCTGATGTGATTTGCTAAACCTAATATACTAGAAAAGCTATATCACTCGCATCACAGGAACTTTACGAATATGTTACATTTAGTAGATTTAGGAAGAATGACCATATAAAACATAGAAATAAGTCGAATCAAGTGTCCATTCAATATATTGAAAAGCACCTTAATAAAACTATCTTTTCTTCATAAAAAAACAGCGGTAAAAAACCACTGTCAAAATTCTTTTGAGAAAAATGGAAGAAATAATTTCACTCCACGTTTATTAAAAGGTAAACATTTCAAATCTGCAATTAAATGACTTATGTATCCTAATGAACAAGTGGCGAAAATTCCGTCAATCCCCATAAAGGCTTCGAATTGAAAGGCAATGATGCCAAAGAAAGCGCTACCGGCAATCGAATGGGTATAACTTCTATGTGGTGTAAAGGATGCCAGGATTATATAGACTCCCAACAGCCACAACCAGCTTTCCTGCAAAGATAAACCGCCTCCTAATACCGCTAATCCAGTCAAGGTCAGCATATGCCTTTGCCTAATGAAAGATGAAATAATGATGATTCCGATTCCTGCCCCTGCACCGATCCACTTTTCCGTTTCAGAGCCTTCCAAAAGACTATAAATGATCATTAAAATTCCAATCGTTTGTGCTATCGTTCGGATAAACTTATGTGAAAAGGTAATCCTATTACTTAACTTCCCATCAATATCCATATCGGGCATCAGCCCTGAAACTCCCCCGATGCCCACCAAGAATAAAGTGGTGGTCGGATCTGTTTGAAGTGTGTTTGCTGTCAAGAATCCAACTGTTGCCCCTATGGCCATGTGTGCTGTCCCGTTCACTGTCTCTCTCCTGCCTCTAAGAAGTAATCTGCTCAAGAAACGAATGTTTGTTCGAATCTCTGCATACCTAACTATACAACATTTTGGGGAAAATTTCTCTAGTTCTTATAAATAAAGCCATAGAAATCATTGATTAGAGCAAATAAAATACCTTTTCGTACATTTATAACACTTTTTCTAAATGTCTATAATTGCTTTGTTTAGGTAAATTTCATTACTCTAAATACGCAAAATATTTTTCAGTAAATTGAGGTTTTTCATGAAATTTTATCCAAAATATGAATATACTAATCTATAAGGGGAGTGATTCAGATAGCTTTTTTAAATGCCTTCAATAATTTTAAAAATGGGAAAAAGTCCAAGAAAATAAAGAACATGGATTTTCGGGAACAGCATGTAAATAAATCGTCAGAGCTCATTGGTAATAATGTAATTGTCCAAAATATAATTAACAATCACCTTTCCAAAAAAAATAACCACTTGTAGGGTGGTTTTTTTAATTATTAGGGGAAATGGTTTCATTCTTTTCCAACTTCTCACTTGCTTCGTAAATATAGTTATATTGTAAATAGTAATCGTATATGACGTTTTGCAGGATTTTAAGCAGTGATTTATCGAATGTATCGAATTCAGTTTGATAACTATTTAAGACGGTGACGAATTTCCCGTCCATGTTTTCGAAATAATGGATAAGAAAGTTCTTGTAATATTCACTATCGCTATTGCTTTTATTCGTAATGCACGGATCGCTGGTTTGAATGGACTTTTCAAGCATCGCTTTGATGGATTTAGGCAGCTTTGCTTTTTTGAACTGGTTCAGGGTATAGATATCATAGGTAAAGGAAAGACCTAATTGATCGGAATAAAAATCCACGGCACAGTCCAATGTATAGATTAAGGGTGTTATAAAGTCTTTGCTGTTGGCAATTTCCTCTGATATCTCCAATTGAAATTCCTCGGATGTTAAATAGGCTGCAAATTTCATTTTTGAACTGCTCATGCTGAATACTTCATAAACGGCTGCATCTTGTTTTTCAATTTCAATTTCGATATTAAAGAATTTAAAGTGTTTTAAACGGTAAAAAGCAATCGGGGCTAATAGGAATAGCAATATCCAAACTAGGTAAAGGAATAATGTGTTAAAGATGATTTGATAAAATTCAGATGTTACGATAGGTTCGATGATTAACGATATCAATGTATGTTCAAATCCCTGAGAAACAGGGGGGGCAGGTACAATGGTTTCCTCTGGCTTTTTTAAAGTTTGGATACCTAAATGAGCCATCGCGACTAACGTGTAAACAAAAATTAAAATTGTCCCAATCACATAAAATTTTGGCATGAATCCTATAATCCTGTCGAAAACAGAAATCCGTTTATCTTTCTGCTCCTCTATAGCCAATGTGGTTGCTCCTTTTAAGATTATTAATATCAGGAAAAGTCTACAGGGACTTAGAATTTCCTGGAGACTACCTATTTAATTTATATGTTTGCAATTATGTTAAAATACGTAAAATTCGTTTAAACATTGACATATTCCAAATTACTTTCGACGTTTTCATTAAAATTAATAATAATTCGTCGTTAAAAATGCCCAACCTCTTCATTGAAAATGAAAGGATGAGCAAATGTTCAGGTTTTATTTAGGACGGCCCTTTATCGCAAATTCTTCGACCTTCCTTAGAAATAGCTCCATGGCTTTTGATGCTTCGAAGTCCAACTTTTTCACGATCGAAAAAGGTCTTATTAGGGGCTCATTTTTCAAATGGAAAGTTTTCAATTCATTGGACTTCAATTCTTTTTGTACTGTCAATCGGGATAATAAAGCAATGCCGAGTCCAGCCATCACCGCTTCTTTCACTCCTTGGATACTGGTGAAAATAAAGGTTTTCTTTATGTTTAACTCCAGACTGCTCAGAAGTTTATCGGAATATGTACGGGTTCCCGATCCTTGCTCCCTAAGTACCCATGTTTGGTTTTGGAGCATATTGCCCTCGATGAAATCCATCTGTGAAAGTGGATGATCCGGGGGAACGACCACAATCATCTCGTCATTCATGAAGGGCATGACATCTATATCTTTATAATCAGTTTCCCCTTCTATCAACCCTATATCAAGCTTATTCGAACGGATTCCTTGAATGACATCATTTGAATTAGAGATGATGATTTGTATATCCACCATCGGATATTGTGCCGCAAATTCTGCCAATACTTTTGGTAGGTAATATTCCCCTATCGTGAAGCTTGCACCTATTTTCATCGTTCCGCTAACCACGTTATTAAATTCATTTATTTCTCTTTTTGCGGTCTCATAATGATTAAGCATTTGCTTTGCATGTCTATACAAAATTTTTCCCGGCTCTGTTATTTGAACTTGTTTGGGGGAACGATAAATTAATTTCGTTCCTAACTCATTTTCCAGATTCCTTATGTGAAGACTGACTCCGGGCTGCGACAGGTTCAGGATATCCCCTGCTCTTGAAAAGTTTTTCAGTTCGATTACAGTTACGAATACTTTTAACGGATCCATTGTTACCTCCCTATTTCCCTATGCGTTTCATTTTATCATAAGTAGAAGTAATCATTGAAATAGCAAAAATATATTTCACTTATTTTTAATTTAGTTTTAAAGTTAAAAGCATCAACATAGATGGAGTGATCACACTGGAACAAATAAAAGTTGAAACTAAAAAACTCGGATTTATAAAAGGAATAGCATTGACTTTGTTAATTGCCATTGCAGCAAAATACTTAGCAGAGCTTCCATTCCTTCATATAATGGGACAGTTAGTCATTGCAATTCTGATTGGTGTTGTTTGGAAATCGCTAATCGGTGTCCCGGCTTACGCCGTTGCAGGGACCAATTATTCAAGTAAAGTCCTTTTGAGAGTGGGCATTATCTTATTGGGTATGCGTTTGAACCTAAGGGATATTATTAATGCCGGTCCGAAAACATTTGCAGTTGGTGCCATTAGTCTTGCATTTGGTATATTAGTAGTTTATGGATTGACCCGCCTATTTAATGTTGAGAAAAAGCTTGGCATATTGACAGCTTGCGGAACGGGAATTTGTGGAGCTGCTGCCGTACTGGCAATTTCCTCCCAAATAAAAGCAAAAGAAAAAGATACAGCAATAGCTGTAGCGACGGTTGCTGTATTAGGTACAACCTTCACTTTCGGATATACGATCCTATATCCATTATTGGAGTTATCCGATCAAGGATATGGTGTTTTTTCGGGTGCAACACTCCATGAAATTGCTCACGTCATCGCTGCTGCGGCACCAGGGGGGAATGAGGCTGTCGACTTGGCAGTGGTGGTCAAATTGACTAGGGTGGCCCTGCTCATTCCCGTTGCCATTTTAATTGGAATCATCATGAATTGGAAAGAACGGTCAACGGTTACCGGAAGGAAATTTTCCTGGAAATCCATTCAGATACCGTGGTTCATTTTTGGGTTTTTATTGATGAGTGCCATTTATTCTTCAGGTGCAGTTCCTGAACCTTTGGCCGAAATGCTTGTTATGCTTTCCTATATCCTCATGGCAATGGCGATGGCGGGATTAGGATTGAATATTGACCTTGTCACTTTTAGGAAATATGGCGGTAAACTTTTTATTGCTGGACTAGTCGGCTCTATATTTTTGACTTGCCTCGGGTATGTATTGGTTCAGGCTTTCCATTTAAATTAACTTTTCAATTTAAACAAGCATCCCTTAATCGGCATGCTTGTTTTTTTCTATTAGATGTGGAACATTGGCACCATAAAAAATTTCATCCATTTCCGTTTGAAGCCTTTCTATAATTTCCTGCCTTTCCTCTTTATTCAGCTTTTCCTCTGTATAACCGAATAAATAATTATTAATATCGAACCTTTTCAGCTTACATTTCGTATGGAAAATATTTTCCTGGTATACATTTACATCGATCATGTCATATAAACCTTTTACTTCATCAGGAATATAGTTTTGAATGGAATTTATATCATGGTCAATGAACAATTTTCGCCCATCTTTATCTCTCGTAAATCCTCTTACTCGGTAATCGATCGTGATAATGTCGGTATCGAAGGAATGAATGAGATAATTAAGGGCTTTAAGGGGTGATATTTCTCCACATGTAGAGACATCGATATCTGCCCTGAATGTGCTAATACCTTCATTTGGATGGTATTCAGGGTAAGTATGTACGGTAATATGGCTTTTATCCAGTTGCATGACCACATTATCAGGTAAAGGCCCCGGTGATTCCTCATAAGTCCCCATAGGCACTTCGACGACAGGTCCTTCTGAAACAAGAATGGTTACACTGGCGCCTTGAGGGACATAATCCTGTTTGGCCGTATTTAAAACATGCGCCCCTATTAAATCCGCAACATTGTGCAGGATCTTCGAAAGCCGCTCTGCATTATATTGTTCATCGATATAATCCAGGTAGGACTCCCTCTCTTCCCTGGTTTTTGTGTAACAAATATCATACATATTAAAGCTTAAAGATTTCGTAAGATTATTAAAGCCATGAAGTTCAATACGCTGCTCAGGTGTAAGTTTCATGAATGATTCCCCTTATACTTTTTTTAGGACTACCCTTATAGTTACCCTTTTCGTGAAATAAAAAACTAAATCTGCCAGTCTAAGCTTCTGACTTCTAATCGGTAAGCTAAGAAAAAGCCATTGCATTAACATGCAACGGCTTTTTTATTTTCCTGATTTGTTCTAGGCAGTATGAACTTTTTTCTTCTTTATCGGTGAAAGAATCCGTTCCAGCCATCCGAGTAAAAGATCCGAGAGAATGGCCATCAATGCAGTCGGAATTGCTCCTGCAAGTATGATTGCCGTTCCATTTGACGCATTCGTTCCCCTGACAATGATATCTCCCAGTCCGCCTGCCCCTACGAATGTACCGACAGCAGTTACCCCAATTGCAACGACAAGAGCTGTACGTAAGCCAGCCATGATGACAGATAGAGATAATGGCAGTTCGACCATTCTTAGTAACTGGAGCTTTGTCATTCCCATTGCCTTGCCAGATTCTAAATAAGCATGATCTATACTTGTAATCCCGACATACGTGTTTCTCAGGATTGGCAATAATGAATACAAAAACAACGATAAGATTACCGTATTTGTCCCCAGCCCCATCACTAGCATCAGGAGTGCAAGCATAGCCAATGCTGGTATGGTTTGTATGACATTCGTTATCGAAAATACCCAATTACTCAATTTCTTATGTTTCGCGATGAGAATGCCTATCGGGATGGCTACAATTGCTGCAAATAACACTCCATAAGCAGACATTAAAAAATGGCGATAAAATTCAGTAAGAACATACATCCAATTTTGGGAATAATAAGTTCCCAACTGTTGCAAGGTTTCCATTAGTTTGCACCTCCCAATTATTCAAAATATTTATGTGCTTTAAGGAATTCCGATGCTACGACCGATGGCTCCTTCAAGTTCCCATCCACTTCATAATTCAGTTCCTGCATGGTTTCAGTAGTGATCTCGCCAATTAACTTGTTAAGTTCCTCTTCAATTTCAGGATACCGTTCCAACAATTCTTCAGTAACGACCGGTGAACAGTCATATGGAGGGAAATATTGTTTATCATCTTCTAAGAGCTTCAAATCATTAACCTTAATCCGTCCATCCGAGGAATATGCAAGGACAATATCCATCTGACCATTTTTGACTGCATCGTATACCAAGCCAATCTGCATCGGATAAGTTTCGCCAAACTCCAATCCATATGTATCGACGAATCCTTTATAACCATCCCCTTTTCTTTTCAGCCAAGCACTATCCACACCTAACCTTAAATTATCTGCATCCTTTTTCAGATCCGATATACTCTGATACCCTTTTTCCTCAGCCAATTCATTTGAAATCGTAAAGGCATACGTGTTATCGAATCCATAAGAATCAAAAAATTTGAACCCATATTGTTCCTTGAATTCCCTTTGAACAATTTCCATCGCCTTTACTGGGTCCTTTTCGATTTCCTGTCCCAGGACACTCGTTAAATCAGTCCCTGTATATCGAGTTGCGGCTATATCTATATCACCGGTCTCCATCGCTTTTTGCTGAACGAAATTCGAACCTAGATTTTTGATGATTTTCGTATCAAGTTCCGTATTCCTTTCAAGGAGTTGAGCGATCATGTTCGCCAGGATTTCAGATTCGGTCATGCTTTGGGCACCGATCTTTACAGTAGTCTCAGAAGATGACCCTAGACCAGGCAAAGAACAGCCGGTGATCATTAATGCACAAACGATAAGAGCCATTAAAATTGTATTTCTTATTTTTTTATTCATGGTAATCCTCCTCAAGCAACTTCCTTCATGCCTTTCAAGCCTTTTGGTACGACTTTTCGCTCTATGATCGAGAATACATAATCAACCAGGATAGCCATGATGATTACCGGAACTGCACCAGCGATGATATATTCTGTTTGGTATAAATTCAAACCGATAAAAATGTAATCTCCCAAGCCCCCGCCTCCAATAAAGGAAGCTAAGGTGGCCCATCCAATCAAATAGACGGAAGCCGTACGGATACCAGCCATAATGACGGAAAGTGCAAGCGGGAATTCTACCAGACGAATCCTCTCCCAGCTTGACATCCCGATGCCCCGTCCGGATTCCAGCAGATTTTCATTTACTCCTTTAATGCCTGTGTATGTATTCCTGAGTATGGGTAAAACGGAATAGAAAAATAACGCAATGATTGCGGGTGTTTTCCCAACGCCAAGGAAAGGAATGAAAAAGGCGAGAACCGCTAAGCTTGGCAATGTCTGCATAATGTTCGCAATTCCGATTATAATAGATGCGCTCCTTTTCATTCGTGTCAACATTATCCCTAGTGGTACAGCGACTATTATTCCAAGGAAAACAGCGATCATGGAAATATATAAGTGCTCCCATGCTTTAAAAATCAATTCTTGCCAGTTCGTTTGTAAAAAATCGAGCATTGTTTCCATCTCTTACACCTCCTAAAACATTTCTACTACTTCTGCCACTTGATTTTCTTCCTCTCCCCAAATGCTGTCATATACGATGTCGACCAATGTAGCCCTAGTGACAATTCCGACCAAATGTTTATTTTGGTCAACTACAGGCACGTATTTGAAACCTCGTTTTAAAATCTTTTGAACGGAATCACGGATTAAAGTATCCTGTTTCACTGAATAGACTTCAGTATTGATGACTTCGCTGATAAATTTAGCTTTTTTTCGATATTCACTGATCGTTTCAACATCTACGAACCCTTTCAAAACATTTTGCTCATCGACCACAAGTAAAGAATCGACCCTTTTCTCGCGCATTATCGTAATAGCATCGGTAAGGGATTTTTCTTCTGTAATGGAAATTGGGTTTCGACTCATGATTTGTTCAACCAACTCAACATTAGGTCTAGTTTGAAGCAAACGATCTTTGCCGATGAATTCTTCAACAAACTCATTAGCTGGGTTTCTGAGAATTTCATCCGGTGTTCCCACTTGGACGATTTCACCAGCCTTTAAGATAACGATCCTGTCGGCTAGCTTAATGGCTTCATCCATATCATGCGTAACAAAAACGATTGTTTTATCAAGTGTGCGCTGCAGATTTTTAAACTCCTCCTGAAGGGCATCGCGGGTGATTGGATCTAGTGCGCCAAAAGGTTCATCCATTAAAATGAGTGGAGGATTGGAAGCAAGCGCTCTGAGAACGCCTATCCTTTGTTGCTGCCCGCCGCTCAATTCGTAGGGATACCTTTCCAGGTATTCAGGTCCCATATCGACAAGCTGAAGCAATTCCAGTGCGCGTTCCTTTTTCTTCTGTTCATTCCATTTAAGAAGTTTTGGAACGAGGGTGATATTTTCAAGAATGGTCATGTGAGGGAAAAGGCCGATTTGCTGGATAACGTACCCGATCTGTCTTCTAAGCTCGACTGGGTCTTTATCCATGATATTTTCACCATTAATAAGTATCTTGCCTTCAGATGGTTCGATAAGACGGTTAATCATTTTCATTGTCGTTGTCTTTCCACATCCACTCGGACCAATGAAGCAAATGAACTCCCCTTTTTTAATATCCAATGATATATTTTTTACAGCTTTCTTTCCTCCTTTATAGATTTTCGATACATTTTCGATTTTTAACATAAAAAGCACCTCCATCATTCGCATACAATTACAAATTTTACAAAAATATTAATTTTTCATATGCACAGTCTCTTGTACCCATAAGGTAAACTGCTTAAACCATTTTTTATAAAAAACTAGTTCATTGTATTTATATTGAATAAATGGTAAAAAAAACTGCCCCATTTTAACTGAGGCAGTTTGATAGATTTATAGTATTAAAAATGAATTAAAATCCTATATTTTTAGCAATCAGGGTTTTTATAGTTTCATCTGTCCCTGTAAAGAATGTTGGCAAAGAAATGTCCCGATGACGCCGGGCAATTTTATCGTCACCCATACTTCCGTAACGATCATGCAGCTGCATGCACTTATCAGATATTCGCTTAGACATCTCCGTTACCCATTGTTTAGCCATCGATACTTCAGTTATGATATTCTCCCCAGTCATATGTTTACAGATCAACTCATCAATAAACGTTCTTCCCAGTTGAATATCTGTCGCAATTTCAGCGATGGTAAACTGAGCATTTTTAAATGCACTTCTTTTCTTATCAATAGCTTTTTGACTTTTTATAAAATTCATCGTCAAGTGAAGCATGTCTTTTGCTGCCATTATAGAACGGATCGCACAGATTAGTCTTTCCTGCTGCAGTTTTTGCATGATATATGAAAGGCCCTTCCCTTCCTCCCCAAGGAGGTTGCCAACTGGAACTGAAGCATCATCGAAAAATAGTTCGGCTGTACCTAGGCTTCCCTGTTCTGGTTTACTAAGCTTTCTACCCCGTGATAACCCTGGTGTATCTTTATCAATGAGCAGTAGACTGATTCCGTCCTTGGGAGGAACAGCATTTAGATCTGTTTTGCATGCTACTATCATGAAGTCAGCTTTAAAGCCATTTGTAACGAACGTTTTGGCTCCATTGAGAAGATAATAGCCATCTTTCTTGATGGCTGTGGTTTGAATATCAGCTAATTCCGATCCCATTTCCGGCTCTGTCCATGCAAAGGCAGAAATCATTTGCCCTGTAATGAACTTTGGTAAATATCTTTGTTTTTGATCTATTGTTCCGAATGAAGCAATATAAGGGGCTACAACATCAGAATGAATGGATATTCCCCCCAAGGCTGAACCCACCCTCTCCAATTCCTCTGCCAGTACAACAGAATATCCAAAATTTGCTCCTATTCCACCGAATTCCACTTCAATCCATGGACATAAAAATCCATTATCTCCTACCTTTTCCCAAAATGAGTAAGGTATTTCCCCCTCTTTTTCCCATTGATCATAAAAGGGGACAGCCTCCTTGGCGAGAAATTCACGAATTGATTGTTTAAATAATAGATGTTCTTCCGTTAGAAAGGAACGGGAATCATCCTTATTGATTGCCATCGTGCTAACCATGGGCTAACCTCCATTCTTTTATTACTGATAATTACTACCATGAACAAATAAAATATGTTAAACGCTTCGATGTAAACGATTACAATTCCAAACAATTAAAATGTTCCTCAATATTCATGTTCAACAAAAGTATGGAATTTCCTTTTAAAAATCAATTTTTTCCCATTTTAATGGTTTGATTATGACTTAACCGCTTTGATTTTGGTTTTGAACTTATATTCTGTCGAGGTTATTCTTGGAATACAAAATGTAATAAATAGACAATTCTACTTTTTACGCTCAAATCTCATTCTTTTTTTGCTTAATACAATGGTTGCTTTAACAGCCCTCGTTAAAGCAAATAAACCAGCTAATAGCATGTCAAATCCTACTCTAATATTTTCATTTTCCACTATTTTGGGCCATGCCCAATAACCCTCCAAAACCTTTTTGGAAGGATATTTCTCTGATTCAGTTAATTAGGCAACATCCAGGAACGTTACTTTTCTCTTTAATATACTGTAATTCCTAATAATTAAGACAATAATTCCAGGTTTTTCAAACACGATTATTGACTACTATATCTTTCTTGGTTTATATTAATTCCTTCATAACATCTTTTTTGGTAAGAACAGCTTTTGCAAACTGCTAAGGAATCCGTTTTCAAATACTTTTTGGGCTCTTGTAAAAGATTCTTGATCATGTTGAGGTATTCCAATCCACCAGAAACATCCTTCTTGGTTGGTATAAATGTTTCTTTTTTACCTTCCATAAGCGAGTATATCTCTATTCTTTCCGGTAATTGACCAAATGTCTTTTCACAAAATACCGAAATCATATTATTAAATAAAAGATTCATTTCTTCATCTATATCAACTAAATACTTCTTTATGATCAATGAGTTGCCTGACCATTCTGCCACTTCAAAAGTTAAGGAAAGTTCGGTACCCAACTCATCCATATTCATGTTAAATTTTTCATATAAAAACAAAGGTGGATTTTCAATTCTTTCAGTAGTTAAACATTGGAGTAAATAAGCTGTAATATTAGCAAGAGTCTTATAATAATGAATCTTCGACTCGAACTGACGTACTTCAATGGCACTCCAATGATCATCTATGAACTCCAAAACCTTCTTAGTCGTCTGACTTTTTGGAGGAAGTTTATAATATCGACTTACAACTTGCTTAACCACAACTTGAACCATCTTCCTCCAATCCGATTGAGTGGTGATTTTTCCTTCTATATGAAAATAGTAAAACTGATAAGGACATCTTATAAAATCCTGTAAATGATAATCAGTTAAAGTAGCAATGGAAATCCGATGTTCCCTACCGATCATTCCCTTCTCCTCTCTCTCCTCATAAAATTTCAAATTCTATATTGAAGTGACAAAACTATTCTTAATAAATTCCCTCCCGAAATTTTGGCAGTTCTTAATATCCTCATCATCTGGGGTTAATTCTACTTTTAACCCTTCCAGGACGATAATAGCACCTTGTTCCCTTAATTTTTCTGTCAAAATATCTACGGCTGCACCATATTGTGGGTAAGCTGAATCGCAGGAACCAAACGCCGCAGCCTTCTTTCCAGTTAGATCAATATGATTCATATCCTCATAAAAGTCTAAAAAATCATCGGGTAACTCCCCGTCTCCCCACGTATATGCTCCTAATATGATCCCATCATAATCTTCAAGCATGGAAGCTTCAGGACCATCCATAATATCCATCTTTTCGATACTCACATCACTGATTTCTGTGATTCCTTCTGCAATGGTATTCGCCATTTCTTCTGTATTTCCACTCATACTGGCAAAAATTATAATGATTTTAGACATGAGTTCCCCTTCCAACATCTCGAACGATTTATTGTTTTTATGTTATATGTACATGAAATTTGTTTTCTTAAAAAGCATGTACATCACCAGAGTTCATTTTATTCTTAATTTTTTGTACATTGCTCAGTTCATCGGAAAATGAAAGAAATGACTCCCTATCATGTGCATCTAGTGCTTCGTTTACTTTAAAACTCAAATGGTTAATTTTAAGGTTCAAATCCAAAATGGAGCAAATGCTGCCCTTGGAATACAGTTCCTCGATATCTTCCACGTGCATAAAAAACTGAAATTCGTTGTTGACAACTATTAAAGAATGCCATCCTAGGCAATCAATGTACTTCCGTTCATTTGTAATTGTCCAAACATCTCCTTGAAGAAACTCAATTATATGTTGGTGCCTTTGACCCGGGCAGCAGCAGCTTACTTCATGCTGAAATAGTTCTAATATTATAAAATTTTTATCCATAGGTGCTCCTCCTTCACTCACATCCAGTTTTTTTGAATTCTTCTTCAACCTTGTCACTAGGGTCAGTCCGTTCGTTTTTGACAGAGGTACCGCCTATTCGAAATCCATTTTATAAACATGCAGAGATTTAATCGAAATTGATAATCATTTTCAATTAGTATTTTATGTGATAATGATTATCATTGTCAATCTGTTTTAGCTAAGTTTTCATATTTTTGTTTTGTTGCCTCGGAAAAATAGATGCCTGGCTACCGCTGCCAAGTACAAAAAAATACTCTGAGAATAACTCATCCCAGAGTATTTTTTACGCTATACAACTATTTTATCGTCTTTATCCCTTACCCGGTTTAAAAGCAGGAAACTGTCCTGCCGCTATATTCCTTCGCATTCTAAAAGTGCCTTCTTTGTTCCTACACTACTTTTTATCCTTGTATTTTCCCATTAATGACAACACACTTCCCATTTGTTTGCTTCTTTATCATCCTTCCATCCTTGATGTATACAGTGTAAGTATTATTGACTTTAGCATCTAATCTTGCTAGGTCTCCCGTTATTGCTATGATATTTTTGACAGCTTCCCTCTTCAGATTTTCGATAACTTTCTTTTTCCATTGTTCCCGTTTTATTTCATCAACCATCAGGATCACATCCTTCTTGTTTGATTTATTTCTTCTCCCTGATATAGAGTATTACATTTTTATTATCTTGTTACCCTTATGCTTTTCCTTATTAATCCGTTTCGAATTCTTTTTTTGTTTTAATATCATAACAGGTTACGGTAAAATGAGTGAATGATTCAGGTACAAGCTTTTTTAGCAGGAAATAATCATGGGTACTATGCAAGAGTTTTCCTCATAAAAATGTTTTATGGTATGATAGTTAGATTGTTTTTCCACCCTGTGACAACTTTACATTCATCAAGGAAAGAGGTATTTATGCACACCACAGAATTAACCAAGCGGCATTGGCTGCTCATCTTAACACTTACTTTATTAACATTTGTTCTCGGGACAAGCGAATTTGTTATCGTCGGGATTTTAACCGATATTTCCTCGAGTCTCCATATTACAAATGCAAAAGCAGGCACACTCGTTTCTGCGTTTGCCATTACGTTTGCCATTGCCACACCGCTCGTGATGTCGGCAACCAGCCATTTTCCAAAACGGAAATGGATGTTGTTTTTGATAGGTTTGTTCATCATCCTGAATGCTTTGTGCGTGATTTCGACGACCTACGTCATGCTCCTTGCACTTCGGATGATGACTGCGATTGTAACAGGAGTTTTAATTTCTCTTGCCATGATCGTTGCCAGTGAAAACATGCCAATCGCAAAACGTGGACTTGCTATTTCATTCGTTTTCGGTGGTTTTACACTTGCAAACGTGATCGGAGTACCAATTGGAACGGTCATCGCTGAAAGGTACGACTGGAATGCAACCTTCCTGTTAACGACTTTACTCGGAGCTATTGCATTTTTGGCATCTTTCTTCATTTTGCCTACTATGCACAGTCCATTCCGCAGTTCAATGCGTGATCAATTTTCTTTGTTGACACACCCGCGAATCTTAATGGCTTTTTTCATTCCATCACTTGGATTTGGAGCGACGTATGCCGTTTATACGTATCTTGTTCCGATCCTGAAAGGAATGGAAGCACCAAGTGGTTCAATCAGTTGGATCTTGTTTGGCTACGGATTCATTTCCATTTTCAGCAACATACTCGCTGGTAAAATTGCCAGCTACAATGCCATCGGACGACTCCGGTTGGTTTTTCTCGTGCAAGCAGTGGTCCTGATCAGTTTATATTGGACGACAGATAATTTTATCTTTGGCTTGGTTAACATTAGCTTGATGTCATTAATGGCCATCCTTTTAACAACATCTACCCAGCTATATTTGATAGACCTAGCAGGTATTTATCAACCTAAAGCTACAGGATTGGCCGCTTCACTGATGCCTGTGGCAAGCAATGTCGGTATCGCCTTTGGTTCCGCATTAGGCGGAATTGTTTACCATCAGGGAAATTTGATGAGTGTCACATGGGTAGGCGGGCTGATTGCTATCTTGGCAAGTCTTTTAACTTTCCTGAGTCATCGCTTAGACCAGAAACAAAAGCAGGCAGCATAAGATGTTAAAGAATCTACAAACGCCAAGGAAAGGTGCTTTCTTGCTGCATGGATTCCCATGGAATGAAGGGCAAAGTAATAAATCCTGGGTACATTAGCCATTCTTTAATGGCTTTAGGGAAACGTTCATTAACTTTCTATGTTTGGAATGAGGCAATGCTCGTGCTATTTCTAACACCAGTTGCACTTGATTTAGGAGGTAGTGTGAGTAACGGTATAGCGGCTATGATTGCAGTAGGAATTTGGTCCCTTTTTGTCATTTTGGAGACTTTATTGGAAAAAAATCTGAATGGTCCATTGGAAATTTTATTAAGGCGATTAGTATATAAACATCAATGATCAAGGCTGTTTTCACATACTTTGTTGCTATTTACCAGCCTATTTTCCAGGTAGTGAGTGGTGGTTGCTTCCCCACCAGATGCTCGCTTTCCTCGGGGCGGGCGGTGAGCCTCCTCGGCGTAAACGCCTGTGGGGTCTCACCTGTCCCGCTGCTCCCGCAGGAGTCTCGCACTTCCGCTCCAATCAACCTTAAATAGTTTCGCTTTAAAAACAACAATCTTTACGAAAAGAGCCATAATCAAAAAGAAAACCGGTCATTTGAGTTCGGTTTCTTTTTTTTAAAGAAGGCTTTTTTGAATTCATCTACTTCTTTATAGTGAAATATTAAAATTGTAGTTCATCATATAGAAGATTTGTTTTATACAGAATAGATCTTTGGGTGAAATTTCTCCATTACTCAAAATTTATTAATCTTGCTGTCAAACTTCTTTTGAATTGATAACTGAGGAATATGGCTTGGCATAATTTAAAAACCTCATGACTTATGGTGCGGTTCTACTACTGCAAGGCCTGGGTGTAGCCTTTGTTAGGAACTAAGAAAAGTTAATATATAAATAACTTGACCCTTCAAGAAACCTGCCTCTCTAGTTGCATAAGAATAGGAGTTGCTGAGCTTTCGGTAATGAAAGGAAAACACCATATTCGTTTAAGTAAAACTCTTCACAATCTTCCTAGCATAAGCAATATAAATACCCCTTTTTAAAAATCCACCTCCAAGAACTAGAGGTGGGGATAGGAATCAATTAAACTTTACATAGTCCCCTTCTATGATTTGATTCTTTTCAAACCATCCAAGATTCACTTCAATTGCATAATAATAAAAAATTCCTGGATCATAGGTAGGGCAATAATCCTCTATGCAAGGTTCCATATCAAGTATTTTTAGAATTACCCCATATGAATCAAGAAAAGCGATGGATAAAGGGATAAATGTGTTTTTCATCCAAAATCCACCATATGTTACTTCTGAAAACACAAATAACATCCCCTCATTTTCGGGTAATTTTCCGACAAACATCAAGCCCTTTTCTCTTTTTCTTTGAGTATCTGCAACTTGAACAGTTAAACCAGTTACCTTGTTTCCACTGATTATTTTTATCACTTTTGTTTTAATTCTATTTTTCATGTTCACTCACCTTCGCAGGGAATAGACCTTATTTCAAAAAAAGAAAATGTCAATCTCATGAACTTCTTTTAAAAAGACAGCAACTTTCTTTCCCTGCTTCTAAAGAATAAAAGGGAAGAAAGTTGATCATGAAGCGAATATAGGAAAAAAAATATCTAAGCAGGGTCCATTTGACTTCTAATACTTTATTCCATGACTTTTAAATTTAATACCCTGTTTTTATCAAAACCTGCTGTCCGTATAGCAACTCGAAGGACTGAGTGACGGTTACTCCAGTTCCTTGATGATTTCGCCAAGTCCACCGGAAAGTGATGGAGACACCGTAAGGAACCTGATCGGGTTCAGGCTATATAAATATATCTTTATAACGTTACTATGTCATAGTTATATTGGCAGTTTTTTGTTTGAATGTACGATTATGTATGATTTTAAATGTACTTGTCTTACTTTTTAAGACTTTATGGCCTCAACATGAGTGCCGATAAAGGATCCTAAAAAAACCCTCCCTATTTAGCACCTTTCATAAGGCCCATCCTAGGGCCTGTACAACTGTACTACGTAACGTCATACGGTATCAGCAAGGCTACTATAATAGGGGGATTTGGTGGATTGGAATAGTATATTATATGCTCAATATTTCAGTTAGTGTCTAATGGTCATACATATCCGCATAAGCCCCCGATCCCCTGAACATGTTTGGATAAACCCTATTCAGCCACAAAAACATAATTCGCCCCGCCGTAATTCTTGATTTTTAAGAAGGGTTTTTGTGATACCGAAAGGATGGGTGCTATCCATTAATGGACAAAAAAAAGTCAGCATTTCTTGAATGCTGACTCTAGGTTTTTATGAAAATCCTCTGAATGAGGGTACTTCTTTAAAGCATTTTAATGATACTTTTCATAAAGTCTGACGTAACGGCGGATAATTTCCCCTGAGCTTCCTTCATCGAGCTTCCTTGAACACCGAAATAAAATTTTAATTTAGGTTCTGTTCCGGAAGGGCGTAAACATACCCATGTCCCATCTTCAAGAAAGTATTTTAATACGTTCGACTTTGGGAGTTTGATGTCCTCTTCCCTATTTGTCCCATACATGTATTTTTTACTGCTGAGATAATCCTCTTGAATCACGACTTGATGACCAGAGATTTGATTTGGTGGATTACTCCGGAATTCATTGAGTATCGCTTGAATTTGCTTCGTACCTTCAATTCCTTTTAAAGTCAACGACCGTAAATCTTCCATATAGTATCCATATTTATCGAATACATCCAGTAAACCTTCGTACATCGTTTTACCTTGCTTTTTGTAATAGGCACAGACTTCCACTGCCAGAATAGTAGCCTGTATGGCATCCTTATCACGAGCAAAATCTTTGATCAAATATCCATAGCTTTCTTCATAGCCAAACAGGAAAGAATGTTCTCCACTTGTCTGGTATTCATTGATTTTTTCTGTAATGTATTTAAATCCAGTTAAAACATCTACAGTTTTTAAACCATTTTGCTCAGAAATCGCCCGTCCTATTTCTGAAGTCACGATGGTCTTTAATACGACTCCATTTTGAGGAAGGGTCCCTTTCTTTTGTTTTTGTGAAATTAAATAATCCAAAAAGAGAGCGCCAGTTTGGTTGCCTGTTAATACGACATAATTTCCAGCATTGTTCTTCACGCTAATTCCAAGCCTATCCGCATCCGGATCGGTGGCAATCAATAAATCAGCATTAACACGGTTCCCCAGCGCAATGGCCAATTCAAAAGCATCATGTTCCTCTGGATTAGGCACTTTAACAGTAGGAAAATGAGCATCAGGCAATTCCTGTTCCTTAACAATATGGACATTTCGATATCCTAAATCATGCAAAGCACGTTTTACTGATTTATTGGCTGTACCATGAAGTGGTGTAAACACGAGCTTTACATCGATTTCATCTGCTAACTTTGAATCTTCCGGAATAGTGAGCAAATGCTCGTTATAAGCAGTATCCAGCTCCTCGCCAATGATTTGAATGAGCCCTCTGTCCTTTAGGGCTTCTTCTTCCTCCACTACAATGGAAAGCTCACATTCAATCGCGTTCACGTAATTAATGACTTGATCCGCCGCCTCAGGAAGTAGTTGTGCCCCATCTGGACCATACACTTTATACCCATTATATTCAGGCGGATTATGACTTGCTGTAATGACGATCCCTGCAAATGCACTCAGCTTACGTACAGAAAAAGAGAGCTGTGGGGTAGGGCGTAATTCATCAAATACATAAGCTTTGATTCCCTTTGTGGCCAAAGTCTTGGCTGCTTCCAATGCAAATTCGGGAGATTTATGTCTTGAATCGTAAGCAATTACGACTCCTCTGGACTTTGCCTCATTCCCAAACGATTGAATATATTCAGCAAGTCCTAAAGTCGCTTTACGAACAGTATAAATGTTCATCCTATTCGTACCTGGACCCATTTCCCCTCTCATACCACCTGTCCCGAATTCCAAATTTTTATAAAAGGCGTCTTCAAGTGATATTTCATCATCCTTCATTTCTTCAAGCATTAAACGCATTTCATTATTTAAATTTGGATAACTAGTCCAAATAGTATATAAAGACTTCCAGTCCATAAAAATACAGCTCCTCCTGTCTGTATGTTTTTGCTTTGTTTGGCATTTCTTTTTGATCGTAGTACACATTGCAAGCGATCAATAGAAATATGAAGTCTAACCATCGTTCCTAGAGCATTAGCTCCCTTTTCTCTTCCTTCATCCCGTAACGGACGTGGTAGCATCGCCAAATGCGCTACCTCCAAAGTTGTTGGTTACACTCTAATCATTTTACCTACCAATACTTTGGAAGAGTGTCATTTATTCTTCTTTTCCTTCACGCACTGCTGTTTCCTAACTTGATTTATTTTTTCTTTTTACTCTTTTCCGTTTTCGTTTTTGTTTTCGATTTCTTTTCCTTTTTCTTTTCCGATTCCGCTTTGTTTTTCTTTTTCGTTTCCGTATTCGTATTCTTTTCCGATTCCGCTTTGGTTTTCTTTTCCGTTTCCGTATTCGTATTCTTTTCCGATTCCGCTTTGGTTTTCTTTTTCTTTTTCTTTTCCGTTTCCGTATTCGTATTTTTTTCCGATTCCGCTTTAGTTTTCTTTTCCGTTTCCGTATTCGTATTCTTTTCCGATTCCGCTTTGGTTTTCTTTTTCGTTTCCGTTTCTGCTTTGGTTTTCTTTTCCGTTGCATTTTCTGTTTTCACTGTATTTACAAGAGAATATAGTCTTTGTTGTTCAATAATTTGTTTATTGACATCAAATTTTTCTTCAATGACTTTCCGTGCTCTTTCCGTATAGTCGGTCCAAACATCTGGATTTTCTATAAAGAATTGTATGCCTTTCGCTAGCTCCATATCATTTTTTTCTGGCGCTAGGTATCCTGTTCTCTGATGTTCAATTAATTCAGGGATTCCTGCGTGTCGAGTGGAAACGACAGGTACACCGCTAGCCATTGCTTCTTTCAAGGCATTAGGAATACCTTCGATATCACCATTATTAGCTGTCTGACTTGCTAGACAGAAGATATGGGCTTTTTTCAATTCGTCCGAAACCTGTTTTGAATCCATAGCTCCTCTAAGAATCACAACATCTTTAAGGTTATATTCTGCAATGGTGGATTTAATTCGTTTCTCATCTTCACCTGCTCCAATAATATGCAGTCTAGCATTTGGATATTGTGAATAAATGTGTTTAAATGCTTTTATAAGAGTTACAAATCCTTTTTTGTCTACAAGTCTACCTACCGATAGAACTCTTATTTCGCCTACTGTAGGAAGAGTGCGGTTAGCATAGGGGAAAAGATCTAATTCGATACCACCATATAATACATGCATATTCTTAGCCGGAATTCCTAAACTTCTTAATCCTTCTGCAAGATATTGGCATACAGGGTAATAGTGTGCACCATGTTTATTTAAAGCTGAATATCGCTTAGCATTTTTTTTGTAAATTTCCGGTCTGTCCGAACCATCTCGTCCCCTAATGCTAACAATCAAAGGAATATTATATTTTTCACATAATGGCAAAATCTCTTGTCCGTGTGATCCGTGATGAGCATGAATGGCTATGATATCTTGTTCTTCGAAGAACTTTTTTAGATCTTTAATTTTGTTTATATTATAGTAGTTTTCAAAGGGGAATTCTGTACGGTCGGTATTGTCGAATGGGCCGATTACGATTGTGCGATAGTTAGTTATTTTTACGATTTGATTATATATAAAACGTTGGTGTGTTTTAATGTTTTCACTTACAAAATAAGCAATGGTTTTCATGCCACCTCAGTCCCTTTAATAAGAAATTTTCTCTTTTCGCGTTCTGCTAAAACTGAAAGTTCATGATATTTGCCTGATTTTTTTAATTTTCCTCGTTCTGCAATTTGTTTCACTTGTTTGTGAAATTCTTGAGGGAACATAGAATCCGCTTTATAAATGTCTTTATATGGCGGATCTTCAGAACAAACTTTAAAGTAGTTTTCAAACAGAGGATTTAATTTGAATAGAGGCTTTTTTGTAGAATTTCGTTTAATGGATGTCATGAGAAAATCTGACAAATTATACTCATTAAGAACTTCCAATGGAGTTTTCATATTTTCAGGATTCAAATTACTTTCTCCTTTTAATAACTTACAAAATTTTTAATTTATCTTCTTCACTTGCATTATTCGTCCATATACCCATTCTTTGGTTTTGGGTTTTTATATGTTAATCTTTAAATTTATTGATTATTGATCAGTGCTGCCTAATATGCACATTGAAGTTTAACAACACCTATTTTTCACATACACCCATGACTAGTAATATTTCCTCAAGGCTGGACTTCAAAAGAGATTCCTACTTTTATTTTTTATCGATTAATATCCCATTTGGTAAAACTCACTGTTTCTTTTTCCTTATTTATTGTACTTTTTGTACCAATTTACAAAATGAGCTAAACCTTCTTCTATTGTTGTTGAAGGATGGAACCCCACATCAGCATGTAAATCGGCAATATCTGCATATGTCTCCTTAACATCTCCCGGTTGCATTGGTAAGAATTCCACTTTTGCCTTTTTGCCAATTAGTTTTTCTAATGTGATAATGAAATCCATTAATTTTATAGGTTTATTGTTACCGATATTATAAATTTTGTATGGGGCATAGCTTGAACTTGAATCAGGGTTAGCTCTGTCCCATCCAATAGTATGAATCGGTGGTTTATCAAGTAACCGGACTATTCCTTCAACAATATCATCAATATAAGTGAAGTCTCTTCTCATATCTCCATTATTAAAAACCTTTATTGTATTCTCTTCGATAATATTTTTAGTAAAAGAATAATAAGCCATATCAGGTCTCCCCCATGGGCCATACACTGTAAAGAAACGGAGTCCTGTGGTTGGAATATTATATAAATGACTATACGTATGAGCCATTAATTCATTAGACTTTTTAGTGGCAGCGTATAAACTTACTGGATGATCCACTGGGTCTTTGGTTGAGAAGGGGATATTAGTATTTGCTCCATATACAGAACTAGAGGATGCATAAATTAAGTGCTTTACGTTATTATGTCGACAAACCTCCAAGATATTGACAAACCCAACAAGGTTGGAATTAACATAAGAATCAGGATTTTCTATGCTATAACGTACTCCAGCCTGGGCTGCTAAGTTAATGACTATATCAATGGTTCTGTCTTTGAATAATTGATTTAATTTTTCTTTATTTGACAAATCCATTTTGTGGAATTCAAAATCAGGGTTTTCTTCTAATATCTTCAGTCGATTGTTTTTTAAAATAACATCATAATAATCATTAATATTGTCTACTCCAATAACCTTGTTATCTAGGGCTAACAAACGTTTTGTTAAATGGAAACCAATGAATCCTGCTGCCCCTGTTACTAAAATGTTCATAGCATTAATTTCAATCCTTTCTATTACATTAGGATTCTGACTTTTTCGGAACACTGACTACATTATTTATAAAGTGATACTTTCGAATCTTTACACCAACAGAACAGAATTCATGACGGATAAAAAGAGGAAATAAACTCAAAATTCTCATTGGAGAGAGACTTACGTTTTATTCGTAAACCACTAATGTCATGCTATTTTTTTCGCTTAAGCCTCATGAGTTATTCACTCTTATACCCGCTGTGAATTAGCACTTACGTAAGTGAGTTAATGCTAAAACCATCTTGGAAACCGGTGAATGCGAAATCATCGATTTTTTATATGCTCGGTTACGGTTAGATAACTAAGACTATACAAGGGTATTTTCATTTTCATCTAATGGGATTGGTGTTTTTGTCCATTCAGCATACGTATCTGGATCTATCGCCTTTACTTGTTCTAAAAAGGCATCTAAAAAATTTCTTTCCCGCAGGTCTTTAAATAACTCGAGAGGTCTTTTTTGTTCACGTGAAAAAGAGTACACATGGTCGACTAATTTAAAACCATTATTGGTTATAATGATATGTCGTAATGGGGCATCAATTTGTTTGAAACCTGATTTTTCCATTGTTTTCAATATATAGAGTAACCGTTTTGTGATGTCCTCAGAAAGTACAGATTGTTTTTTAAGAAACGTATTTAAATCTGGTCCTAAAAGATATTCCATTAAAATATAATTGGGTCCTGTTTCAAAGACTTTCGGTATAAAGGGCAAGTCTTGACTTGATAAAAGGACCATTTTTTCCTGATTTGCATGTTCAGTTTTTCCGTAAAGTTTGACGCATGTCTCTTCAGATACTCGATAAACAGCACCTTGATGCCCTTTTCCAATGAGGGTTTGTGTTATGGCGCTATCCACTTTCACTCCATTACCTGAACCTCCTGAGTGGACTGGAATATTTCTAAAGTCCAAACTATTTTGATTGAAATAATCCTCCCACTCATTGAAGGTGTCCGGTTCAAGCTTTTTCACTTGATCTAGGAACGAGTCCTTTAAAAGGATTATTTTCAAATCTCTTAATAATTTTAATGGTACAGGGTGTATCCTTTTGAAGGAATTCACATGGTCAATCACCTTAAGTTCCTCATTACCGACGACAAAAATATGGCGTAGAGGGGCATCTATCATGGTGAACTTTGCTTGTTTTAATTCCTTTAATATATAGAGAAGTTTCTTTACTATAGAATCAGGGATATACGTACAATTTCTCAGATATTCTTTTAAGGTCGGGGCATTAAAATATTCCATGACTATATAGTTTGGTCCTGTATCGTATATCAAAGGCATAAAGGGTAGATGTTTTACTGCTGCAAAAGCTTCTTCCTCCATTTTCGCTTGTACTGGGTCTGAATAGATTTTTACACATTTATCTTCTGAAAGTTGAAAAACTGCACCTTGAGCTCCCATTCCAATCAGCGGATAGCTTGTTGGATTGTGAATTTCCAAAGATTTTTCACCTTTGGTAACAGTAATGGTTTTAAAGTCCTCCATGATCTCCTCCTAACTGCTCATCTATGGCCTGCTGTTGAAATTTTTGAATTTTATAAAGGGCTTTTTTTACTTTTTCGGCTTTCTGAGCCTTTTTTTCTTTTTTACGAGAAGCTATTTTTTCATCTTGATCCTTAGCTCCCTGTTGAACTTTTGCTTTTTTTTCATTTTTATTAGATGCTACAAGTTCATCTTTGACTTTATCTTTAGTCTGCTGTTGAAGCTGTGAAACCTGTTTAAGTTGTTGTAGCTGTGGAAACTCTTGAAGCCCTTGAAGCTGTTGTAGCTGTTGCATATAAATAAGGGCTTTTTTGGCTAATTCGGCTTTTTTTCCAGGCGCTATCCTTTCGCCATCATACTTACCTTGCTGTTGAGGCTGTGGAGTCTCCTTAAGGGTATTTTTATCTTTTTGGCACGGTGTTACTAAATATCGTTCACCTACTTTATAAGGGGCTACAAGTTCATCATAAAATTCAGCTTGTTGTTGAAGTTGTTGGGCGAGGTTAAAATTTTGTTCCACTTTTTGACGAGCCGCCACTGTATATGTTTCCCATATCTCTCTGTTAGTTAGCATAAGTTCAAGAGCATTTGCCAGTTCATCCACATTGTTTTCTTGTACTAAAATCCCTTCTTTGTAATTTGTTATTAATTCAGGGATACCGGCATGATTGGTCGAAATCACTGGTACTCCTATCGCCATAGCTTCTTTTAATGTATTAGGTATACCTTCTACATCTCCATCGGCAGCTTCTAAGCTCGCGGCACAAAATATATCTGCATTGGTCATATGTTCTCGTACTTGATCTTTAGGGAGATGGTTTAATAAGCGAAAAGAGTCTCCTAAATTAAGTTGATTTGCCAATGAAATGAGATATTCTTCAAGCTCCCCTCTACCGATAATCGTCAAGGTTGCATTTGGAAACTTATCTTTGATTTTTTGGAAAGCTTGCATTAAGATGTGATGTCCTTTTTTTTCCACCAACCTGCCGATGGATAAAATGTTTTGAGAGTCGCCTTTATGTGGTGCCCGGTATTTGAATTCGTTAAGGTCAACACCCCCATATAACACTCTGATTTTTTCTGAAGGACAACCCCAAGCAATTAACCTATCTGCTAAATACTGACAAACTGGGAAAAAACGCTCCCCTCGTTCAAATAGCATTTTCATGTTATCTAGATAGCCAATTGGCTGATTAGCCAGGGTTGCATCCCTGCCTCTAATACTTGTTACCAACGGAAGGTTTGTTTCCTCTTTAAAAGGAAGTAATAACATCCCTAATTGGCCATGATGAGCATGTAATAGGGAGATATTATTTCTTTTGACATATTCTTTTGGTGAGAAAACTTCATTGAGATAATGAACCTTCTCATTTAAAAGGGAAAGATCTAACATATATTTAGGTTGTCGTACCATATGAATATAATCATAATCAGGAACTTCTCGAATCTGTGAGATATATTGGGTCGGATCAACTCTTAAATTCAAATGCATAACTGTGTGCAAATAAATGATCTCCTTTCATGCATAGTAAGCAAATTTCCTGGACCTTTTCAAGTATATTATGCAGGACTCCCTAGGTACGTATGGACTAATAACATACAGTAAAGCTAAATGACAGAGAGTATGCGTTTGTCTAATACAAAGGGGGATTTAAGTAGGTGCCATGACACAAGATCATTTACAAACAATGATAATAAAACAACATGTTATAGTTGATGTTAATCTAAGGTTTTAATTGTCGATGATGATTTTTCTTCTATTTAAGAAATATAAAAAAGCACCCAAGATACGATCAAAGGTGCTGCATTGCCAGTTTGAACCTAATATACGTTTTCAACATGTCTGAGTTAAAGAGTGTTAGAAAATTTTTTTCGCTTTATGTCATTCCAATAACAATTGCTGGTCTTCCTATTGGGTAATATTCAATTTTCTTGCACGCCCTGATTCGATCTTCTTCAAGACAATTTCTACCATCAAAAACGATTGGCCGTCTCATTGTTGTCATCAATGTTTTCAAATCAAAAAGTCTAAACTCTTTCCATTCGGTAACAATGAATACAGCATCCGCATTCACTGCCGCTTCGCGGACTGTGCTTGCAAACCTGATTGTATCCCCTAATATGTTCTTCGCATTATCCACTGCAACCGGATCATAAGCTACCACTTCTGCTCCAAGTTTGGTTAATGAACGCGCAATTTTGATTGATGGAGCTTCCCTCATGTCGTCTGTCTCTGGCTTGAAAGCGAGACCAAGCATTGCAACTTTTTTCCCTTTTAAATCTCCTAAGCGATTTATCGCTTTGGTTACAAGGAGCTCCTGCTGAAAATCATTGATCGCTACTGTTTCTTTTAACAGGGAAAAATGTACTCCATTTAAATTGGCAGTATGAAGCAACGCTTTAACATCCTTTGGAAAACAAGATCCTCCATAACCAATGCCGGGCTGTAAAAAAGCTTCTCCGATCCTTTTATCTTTTCCCATTCCCTTTGCTACATCTTTAACATCTGCCCCCACTACTCCGCATAAATTGGCAACTTCATTGATAAAGCTAATCTTGGTCGCCAAAAAGGCATTAGATGCGTACTTAATCATTTCCGCACTTCGAATGCTTGTTAGTATAAATGGTACATTTAATGGACGATACATTTCTTGTACTTTCTTAGCAGCCTCATCATCTTCAGAACCGATTATGATTCGATCTGCTTGCATCGTATCCATGACGGCAGACCCTTGTCTTAAAAATTCAGGATTTGATACCATATTAAAGGTGACACTTTCGTTACAATGTTCTTCAATGATGCTTTTAATAAAATCATTCGTACCAACAGGCACAGTACTCTTTATAACGACTACTGAACTCTGTACCAGGTTCGCAGCAATATCCTTCGCGGCCTGCACAATATAAGATAAATCTGCTCCCCCATCCTCCATTTGCGGTGTTCCTACGGCAATGATGATAATCTCGGCACCATTTAGCGCTTCTCGATGAGATGTAGTAAATAGCAGTCTACCTGCTGCAGCATTTTGAATAAGCAAATTCTCCAGACCAGGTTCATATATTGGAGAAATCCCTTGACGTAGGCTTTTAATTTTCTGTTCATCTGTATCGATACAAATGACATTATGACCTATTTCTGACAAACAAACACCAGTGGACAGCCCGACATAACCTGTACCCAAAACAGCTATTTTCATATCATTCAAGCTCTCTTTTTATAATTTGGAGGTTTTCTTTCTTATTTACATCCCTTAAATAGGAAAGTACCTCGTCTCTTATATCATCCCTGCGCAAAGCAAAGTCTATTGTTGCTTTAATGAATCCAACTTTATCACCAATATCATATCGGTTTCCCTCAAAGTTATATGCTAATACAGCCTGCTGCTTATTTAGCTCATTAATGGCATCAGTAAGTTGTATTTCATTACCATGTCCAACCGGGAGCTTGGAAAGCGTTTCAAAAATCTCGGGTCTAAAAACATAACGCCCCATTATCGCATATCTGGAAGGCGCCTCTTCCCTTTTCGGTTTTTCCACCAAAGAATCTATATGAAAAAGGTTTGGCTCAATCATTGTCCCTTTTGGCTTAATAATTCCATATTTACTGACATCCTTTTCCGGAACATTCTGAACAGCTACGACTGAACTGTTGCAATACTCAAAAACACTGATGATTTGTTTCAGACAGGGTGTTTTAGACATAACGATGTCATCCCCTAACAAAACGGCAAAAGGTTCATTTCCAATGAAGCTTTTAGCACAGAGAATTGCATGTCCTAGCCCCATCGGTTCCTTTTGGCGGACATAATAGATATTTGCCAAGCTGGATATTTTCTGAACTTCCTCTAAAATATCGAGCTGATTTTTTCTTAAAAGTGCATCTTCCAACTCATAGGATTTATCAAAATGATCCTCTATTGATCTTTTTCCTCTACCGATTATGATAATTATTTCCTCTATGCCCGAAGCTACTGCTTCTTCAACAATATATTGAATCGTTGGTTTATCAACAATCGGCAGCATTTCCTTAGCCTGAGCTTTTGTAGCAGGCAAAAATCGGGTCCCTAGACCTGCGGCCGGAATAATGGCCTTTCGGATTTTCATAAGCTGCCTCCCTTTTGTCATTCATTAATCCTTTATATGCAATAGGACAACTTACGGTCTAGTTAGTAGCCCAATTCGTCCATTTTTATTTAACAGGGGCCAGTAAGCTATATATGGAAGAATTCCAATCTGGCTGTGGCCGGGCCCCGCATCCTGTCGGTTAGTGCCCTTTAAAACCTGCATTACACTTTTTATGTAATGGAGGTTGAAATGATCGATATACGGTTTGATTAACCACTGTAGAGCTTTTTCCGGTACAGTAGCCTAACCGATTTCCTTTCTCTTTCTTTGAAAAACTCCATCGCAGGATCAGTTTTTTGTTTAATTTTAAAGGCTCTTTTCGTAAAGGTTGTTGTTTTTAAAACGAAACTATCTAAGGTTGATTGGAGCGGAAGTGCGTGCGAGACTCCTGCGGGAGTGGCGGGACAGGTGAAGACCCCACAGGCGTTTACGCCGAGGGGGCTCACCGCCCGCACCAAGGAAAGCGAGCATCTGGAGGGGAAATCAACCACACCTCACTACTTGGTAAATAGCAACAAAGTATGTGAAAACAGCCATTTTAAAATATATGACGGACTGTATTCATGATTTTGAGGTGGGAATTTTCAAATGAAAGGGGAGGTTTTTTTAACCCCATCCATTTTTAATAAGAATTCGATCTATGTTGAATGAATATAGTTAAGGAATTTCACTCCTAAAGCAACAACACTTATCATCCTTTTAAAGGCTAATGCAACACTTTTACTTTCTTTGTACGTGAAGAGCAAAACTTAGCATATTGGATACAATTCTAATGAATCATTTCGCTCCATTTGCAACCTTCGTCTAGTTTCGACGTATGGCAACTGATGTGTACCGGAATCCGATGGAAATGAACTTGTTTTCAAATAAAGAAGAAGAGGCTTTAACAGCCTCTTCTTCTTTATTGAGTTTCATCTTCATTTTTATTACCACTACTGCTATTTGCTATAAACATCGCAATTTGCGCCTTTTTTTCTACATCTAAATCAAGGGTATCGATTATGCTAAAAGGTGATTTTAATAAGGGGGGTTGTGGTTGTGCAATTTTCGTTATTTCTTGCAAGATTTTATCTGAAGTTTGATCTTGTTGTTTAATTAACTGATTCTGAAGTTGAATCTGAAGTTCCTTCTGTTGTTCTTCTTGGTGTTGGAGTTGGTCTTGAATTTTCTCTAGTGGCAGTGAACGCTTCGATATTTCGTGTAAGACT
Source organism: Peribacillus sp. AS_2 (assembly GCF_026891895.1). Lineage (NCBI taxonomy): Bacteria > Bacillati > Bacillota > Bacilli > Caryophanales > Bacillaceae > Peribacillus > Peribacillus sp. AS_2. The sequence continues at coordinate 14,096 of NZ_JAPTGA010000021.1, read as the reverse complement.
TTATCTAAATGCTCATCTTGTTGTTTAGATAATTTATTCTGGAGTTGAACCTGAAGATCCTTCTGTTTTTGTTCTTGGAGTTGGAGTTGGTCTTGAATTTTTTCCAGTGGTTGTGAAATCTTCGTTATTTCTTGTAAGATTTTATTTAAAGTATCATTTTGTTGTTTAATTAATTGATTCTGAAGTTGAACCTGAAGATCCTTCTGTTTTTGTTCTTGGAGTTGGAGTTGGCCTTGAATATTTTCTAATATATGGTTATATTTTTTCCTGTTGTCTTCCTTGTGATTATCTGTTTGATCATTTTTACCCATTAGGTTCCCACCTTTTCACTATTTATTGGTTATGGAGGCACATTTGTATTACATATTGTGTAGTTGGAAAAATCGTCTTCCCAATTGAAATTACTTTCACCTTTTTATGTTCCAAATAACTTTTGTTGCAGAATCAGTATATGGACAATCGGAGATAGGCTATTTCACCATTTCTTAGTATTATCGATATGATTGTGTTGCCGTTGCCGATCATAATGATAGCAATGTACTTGTAATTTCTTGTGTCGGGACAACAACTGATCCATCGTAATCATTCCGGTCCATACTTCAAGAGTAATGGAAGCCCAAAAAATGGTACAGTTTAAGCAGCCTTAATCTAAATGTTTGGTATCAAATTTAGGGATGTTTGAAAATGATTCACCTCATTTTAGTTTAGGTAACCATACATGTGGTTTCCGATTTTCTTATTTGCATAGACAGATCTTTCATAGATAAATAACCATCACTTTCTTTCTATAGTTATTCAACACGCCTTTGAATGACTGAGCGTTTGTCATATGTAGACGTTAAACTTATACCATCATCAAAAAAAAAATAAAAAAACCACTTTAATAAGGAAAAATCGTTATCTGGTTGTAAAAATGGTTTTACGAATATTGTAATTTGTCCTAATAAATGCCGAACGTGCACTTTTAGGAACGGGAGAAATAATGCATTTCCGCCAATATTGCGAATTTTAGAGTCTGGAGAATTCCAAACTAAAAAGTCGAACTCCTTTATGTTTAGAGTTCGACTTTCCTCTGTTGAATTTCCCTGCTTGTACAACATAATTGGATTTGTAGGAAATCATCATAGATTTTTTGCGATATTGGCCCACTTAACATTTCGCATATTCTCATTTATATCGCATTGAAGTCGATATTTTTTTGCCATTCTTCATACGATTCAGGATCGATTTTCTTTGCTTGTTTCAGGAAAGTATCCAATAACCCCAATTTCTTTAAATCACGAAACATCTTTGGATTATATGGATCATTCATTGTGAGGCCATCTGAATGATCGATTGCTTTCAGCACATTTCCCTTTGTTACAACAAAATGTCCGATTGAGGTCTTGATTCTAATAAATCCAACTCTCTTCAGTTCCTTTCGAATCATTATGATTTGTTCTGTAATCGATTCGGGAATATCTTGCTTCCCTTTCAAAAAATCTTTTAGATTAGGACCTTTTAAATATTCCATAATTACATAGTTTGGTCCGACTTCATATAACCTCGGAACAATATGAGTATCCTTAGCTGCTTCAAGTGCTTTCCCCTCTTTAGTTGCTGCATTTGGATTGACATAGATTTTTACGCAAATATCTTCATCAAGCTGAAAAACTGCACCTTGACTTCCTGCCCCAATTAGTTTTAATGTGGTTGGATTATGAATAAGAAGTTCCTTTTTACCGTTCTTTTCAATTCTTTCAACCCTAATTAATTTAAAATCATTCATCTGATCTACCACCTCTTTGCTGCTTATTAATAACCATAATATCTATACTATGAAATCATCGAATAGTTGCTTTAGGATAATAACACTTTTTCAAAAAATTAAGTCATACCTTCTTTTATTGAGTTCTTAAGGAAAGCCTTTCCTAGCATTTCTTCAGATTCTTATGCTCATACACATACAAATAAGAACTTTACAAAAAACAAACAAATATATGTACTTGTCCGTTTCAAATCTTTTCCATTTTGCATTTACTATAAAAGTGGATTAACCAGAAAATATCAGAAAGGGGACTTGAGATGGGATACATTGAAGATTTACGTGCTCTCGTTGGAACTAGAGCTTTGATACTTACTGGGGTCACCGTTTTGGTTATCGATCAGAACAGCCGTTTTCTAATGGTACAATCCGAAAAAATGTGGAAATTGCCGGGCGGCTTCATCGAATTAGGAGAATCTGCGGAAGAGGCATGCAGACGTGAAATTTTGGAGGAAACAGGAATTAACATCGGAAACCTTCAATTAATTGGCGTTTTTTCAGGGAAGGACTATTTTACGAAGCTGCCTAATGGTGATCAATACTTTTCAGTCAACATTGCTTACGTTACCGAAGAAATACTCAGCGGAGATTTAAAACCTGATGATATAGAAATACAAAAAGTACAATTTTTTAAATGGTCCGCTTTTCCGAATGATCTTTGTGAACGAGATCGCCAAATATTTCAAAGTTTTATCGAAAATTTGATTTTAGATAGAAGAAAGGGATTGAAATAGTGAAGACAATCGCTTTTTACATTAGAGAACCTATAAAAATCAATCAAGGATTTATGTACAATCAAATCATTATGCTGGATCAATATCGCCCTATTGTTATAGGCCCATACCCAAATTGCGACAATGTTCAATATCAGTTTGAACACTATTATAATTTGAACGAAATTCAAGACCTTGGAGCCTTCTTTAAGGAGCAAAATGTCGTAGCGATTCACGCTCATCAGGGGAAACATTCCATCGATATATTACCAGCAGCTATAGAGTATGATATACCTTTGGTGGTACATTTTCGAGGACGTGATTCTTCCACTCAAACATTTAAGAGATTTCGCAAAAATGTCCTCCGATATCAAAATTTAGTAAAACATGGAGCTGCTTGTTTTCCAGTCTGCCATTTTCTTGCAGATGAATTAAAAAAATTAGGATTTAAAGAAGATAAAATACATGTACTATATGGGGGGCTGGATTTAGATTTATACCCATTTGTCCAACGTTCCCTACCTAATGAAGGAGAAATCCGAATCTTGTCCGTAGCCAGACTTGTCGAGAAAAAGGGATTCCTTACACTTTTGAAGGCTTTTCAACGGATTCATCAGGAATACCCAAGAACGACACTGCACATCATTGGGACAGGTAAAGATGAAGAGAAGTTAAGAATTTTCATTGATGAAAATCAATTAAACGAGCGCGTTTTTCTTAGAGGACCAATGGATTCAAACCAAATTTCTAACGAATTAAGAGATTCCCACCTCTTTTGCCTTGCCAGTGAAACAAGCGAAGATGGTGATGTAGAAGGGATTCCAAATGCACTAAAAGAAGCTATGGCAAGTGGTTTACCAGTCATCTCCACCTTTCACGGTGGGATTCCGGAATTGATTGAGCATAAAAAAACAGGTTACCTTGTTCCTGAGAAAGATGATTTAAAATTGGCTCAAGGTCTAAAATATTTCCTGAGTCATCCAAGAGTATGGAAGAGATATACCAGAAGTGCAAGACAGGTAATTGATGAAAATTTCGATTTGAATAAACAAATCATCGAACAACAAAGGCTATACAGCTTAATAGAAAAAAACAACGAAATTAATTAACCATGAGTCAGTCCAAAATAACCTGTTGAGCTCGTAAAATCATTAATTTGTGGAAAGGTACATGTCATGCTTTTTAGCGATGGTAAAAAGTTTGTAATTAAATGAATGGCACTGAAAATAAAAGAACCAATAATAGTAGTAATTGAGTATCTGTGCAATAAATTAGCATTGTTCCTTCCTTTTGTCCCCGTCGGACTAATTTATACCCATGACGAAATCATAAAAATACTCCCAAATTACATTCCAAAAATACAAATTTAGTTCAGATCCACTATTCGTGTTTATTTATCGAGAATAGTCATTTACCGAAACTTATAATGAATTTCATCAATCAATACAGAAGCAATAATGTTAATGAAAAAGATAAGGTGAAAATGAAAAAGAGCTAGACAAATATTTTTAAAGGAGACAAAGTGATATGACAAAATATCCAGTTAAATATGTACAAACATTAAGGGGCGGAACCGCACATGTCATTCTTTTCAGCGATGGTAAAGAATATGTCGTGAAGTGGTTCGATACTAAGAAAGACAGAGAAAAGGAAGTGGTCAATGAATACCTGATCGGAAAGTTGGCAGAGCTCCTTTCACTTCCCGTTATCCCATTTGATCTTGTATATATACCGGAAGATTTCATCGAGAAGACGCCTGAATTACAATCCACTCAACACAACTATAGTTCTGGATACCAATATGGCTGTGTATTTATTAGAAACAGTACCGTTTTCGAGAATGTTAGAGAAAATCCTCCCACAAAGACGGATGTTAAAAACCGGGATATGCTTGCCGGTATAACGGTATTCGACCAATGGGTGAATAACTCTGATCGAGGTACGATGAATGTCATTTTAGAAAATCTCAGCGATGGCGGATATTATGTCCATATGATTGATCATGGCAGAGTTTTTCCAGGACGCTACCAATGGTCTGCTCAAACATTAAGTGAAACACCAGTATATAACTACCATTGGCCTTTTTATAAGTGGGCCTTCTCTCTTCTCGATGATCACAAAGAGCTTACATCGTTTATAGAAAAAATTGTGAAATTGCCGAACAAATCGATCTATCAAGTAATCGAATCCCTCCCTAAAGAGTGGAATGTGAAAACGAAGGATAGAGATGCTCTCTACAAGTTTCTTTTAGAACAGAAAAATAAATTGCCTGAAATCGTTGAACGTATCATCCAGCATCATAGCAATCCCAAATAACGCTGGTTATTTCCATAGAAAAAAGTAACTCTTATTTGCTTTAAAGGAGTTACTTTTTTATTTATAAATTTTTCCATTCTATATAGGATTCGGGATCCATTTCTCTTAACTCTTCCAAGAACATTGGTAATAGACCTAACTTTTTTAGGCCTTTGAATATCAACTCTGGTTTGTTTCGAATCCGTGTAAAGGAGCTATAATGATCTATTACTTTTAACTCTTCTTCCTTAGTTACAATAATGTGGCGCAAATCGGCATCCAATCTGGTAAAGTTTAATCGCTTCATTTCTTCTAAAACAAAAAGAATTTGCCTCATCAAATTTTTCGGATAGGATCCCCCCAGATTCTAAATATTGAAATAAAGTTGGCCCTTCAAGATATTCCATAATAATATAGTTATGCCCCACCTCATAAAGCCGTGGAATAGTGGGAGACTCCTGTGCAATTTTTAATACATTTCCCTCTTTAGCCGCAAATTCTGGTTTTGCACAAATTTTCACACATTTATCTGAAGAAATTTTAAAAACGGCCCCTTGCGCCCCCTTTCCGATCAGTGGAAACGACGTCGGATTTTTTATCACATCCACTTTTTTAATTCCTTCAGTAACACAGATAGATTTAAAGTCCTCCACTTTCAATCACTCCTAACATTCACTATCGTACTATTACTTTTTATCCTTTGTCTCTTTTTCTCTAAGATTCTTGGTGATGAATCCTCCGTCCCCTTTTCATTGTGCACATTCTGAAAGAAAACGGCTTTGATAGGGTTAAGAGAATAGCTTAAATAAACCCTTCAATAATTAAAGAGGAATGATATACCTTTCACAAAAGTAAACAAGCAAGCATCATTTTTACTCTTATTTGAACAGAAGGAAAAATTCACGTAAGGATTTTAGTGAAAATACACACATGAAAATCTATGCAAAGAGACTTGTTCATATTGTGAGCTTCCTATATTTTATGTAAAAGATTAAAGTTTGCTATAGTCAAGCGCCAGTTCATCCAGTAATTTTTACTTGTCGACGGAAATAAGTAACAGATACATAACAATGTTCATGGTATAATTAACATAGGAAAACGCTTACAGAATAATCCAAACTTTTTGTTCTGAAAATTCATTCTTTTGGGAGTCGATGAAAGTTGACAGTAGATAATAAAACAAGTAAAGAACAAACGATTTTTAATCATATTGGAAATAAAATCAAAACGGAAGACAGAGAAATAAATGTAGTTGCTAGATTAGAAGAACCTCTAATTGTAGTTTTAGAAAATGTTTTGAGTGACGAAGAATGTGACGGACTTATTGAAATGTCAAAAGACAAAATGAATCGTTCCAAAATTGGAGTTACGCACGAAGTAAATGAGATAAGAACAAGCAGCAGTATGTTTTTTCAAGAAAATGAATATGACATCCTTACCAAAATTGAAAAAAGGATATCAACAATCATGAATATACCTGTTGAACATGGAGAGGGTATTCAAATTCTTAAATACACTCCTGGACAAGAGTATAAAGCTCATTTTGATTTTTTTACATCTTCAAGCATTGCAGCAAAAAATAATAGAATTAGCACAATCATCTTGTACTTAAATGATGTGGAGCATGGAGGGGAAACTTTTTTTCCTAAATTGAATTTTTCAGTATCCCCGCGAAAGGGAATGGCTGTGTATTTCGAATATTTTTACAACGATAAAAACCTAAACGAACTAACTTTACACGGTGGGGCGCCCGTTATCACGGGGGAAAAATGGGTTGCAACACAATGGATGAGGAGACAGAGTAGCCGCTCATGATGTTTAAACGATAGACTTTAAAAGCCTCAATTTTAGGTGCCTAATGAACAATGGCACCTATTCGTTCATTTAAAATTCTCCTATTTTAAATCGCCAAACATAAAATAATGATCAATAGTCTAAATTGACACTGTTTCGTCCCATCAAACTATTTCCGACGTTTCAAATTACGCTTTTCCCCTAGGTTTTTCTTTAGGTTTGATGTAAAAATACCTTTGCATGCATTCACTATTCATTTACCTTTGTTGCTCCTTCTAAAATTATCGTAATCAGTCTTAATGTAATGAAATACCTTCGCGTTACCATTATGGTCTGGATGAGTTATTTTTAGTAACCCTTTATATTCTGCCAATACTTCTTTATCGCTCGCCATTTTAGAAAGCCCTAATTTTTCACTATAATCATTGGATTGAATAGTGGAGTCCATCATGTTATTGTTTCTGATTTTTTCTTTTAATTTTATCAATTCATTACGTAATTCAATATTTTCTTTTAATAAATCCTTTGATTCATTTTGTAGTTCACTTTTCTCATTCTTTAGAATGGCAACTTCCTTTTTGAACATATCCCTTTGCTGAATCAATATTCTTTTTGCTGTCTCATGAAGCTCTTCGATACCTTCTATATGCTTTTCTTGAGCTTGTATTTTTAATTTTAATCGGTGTATGATTTCGTCCTTATTTTGATTTATACTATCATTTATAGCCAGCTTTGAAGCTGTGTCATCACTTATGTATCCGGTGTTCCTCTTTCCGTTTCCGGCGTATTTAATCTTACCTTCGCCAAGCCAGCGCCTGACAGTCTGTACACTATTACTTTCTGTTACTCCTGCATCTTTTAACATTTCAAATGCTTGATCTGTGTCATCCATTATGTATCCGGTTTTCCTATTCCCGATGCCTCCCTCATATTTAATCTTACCTTCACGAAGCCAGCGTCTAACAGTTTGTATACTACTGCTTTCTGATACTCCTGCATCCTTTAGCAGGTCGAAAGCTTGATCTGTGTTCACATTGTTTCCCCTTTCCCCTTATTACGCAATGAATTGTTACTTCGAATGATATGATAGTACCTTATTAAAAGGAAAAATTTTTACAAAGAAGGAGCCTAATTTGTATGTCAATGTTTTAAATAATAGCATAGGCATATTCTAAACAAAGAACAAATAGATGAAGAATATATGACGAATATCACAGGGAGATAACGATAATGTATCAGAGTAAAATTGTGGAACCAGAAACTACGTATTCATGATATCATTGGTGGAGTGACGAGCTATATATATACATTCAGATTGAATCTAGAATCCAGTGACAGTGAGAATGGACGCCTACTTAATCTATAAACGTGATGTTATCTCATATGCTTCCGTGGGGGGATCTTTTGATGCCCTATGAAAAGAGATAAGAGTCATACTTAAAAATCCCGGTCTCTCAATAATATTAATGAGAAATCGGGATTTATTTATTCACACATTACAACTGCAACTATTCACCGAAACAGCTGTTATCATTTAACAAATTATTTTTCACCCTCTGTATAAATTTGAAAGGTTACACCGAATTTGTCTGTTAAAATCCCATAAGCGGGGCTGAAAAAAGCTTCCTGCAGAGGCATTTTCACTTCTCCACCTTGCGACAAAGTTTCAAAGATTCGTTTTGATTTTTCAATTTCGTTAATTGAAATGCAGATCGTGACTTGATCACCAGATTGACTGGTTTGACCTGGAAACGTATCCGAAAACATGAAGTCCGTTTCCCCAACCTTTAACATTGCGTGTGACACAAGATCCTTTGCTTCTTCTGGCAGAGGAAATTCAGGATTTTCTGGCATTTCTCCAAAAGTTTGATTAAAGAGGACTTTTGCATCCAATGCTTTTTCGTAAAATTGAATCGCTTCCTTCGCATTTCCGTTCATCATTAAATATGGAGATAATCGCATGGTCATAATTAGAAAACTCCTTTTGTTTTGATTTTTTTACTAAACTTGGAAATTTCCAAGCTTGCTTTTGAACTGTCAATGGCAATAATCACTATACCATTATTACCCATGATTGAATTTTACAACACAGAACACGTGTTCGTCAATGGGAATTTACAGAAAACTATCAAATTTTCTAAATGTTGAATTGAAAATTCCAAGGTTATTGATGTATAGACAAAGTATCTCACGTTATGGCAGTTATGGAAAACTTCTTTTATTCGTGGTTTTTCAAATCATGAAGCATTTCAAATAAGAATAGGTGAAATGAAAAAGGCATGACCCTAGTAGATTACCGGTATCATGCCTCAAGAAAAAGTGTTGGAATTTTTGTAATGTCGCTTAATCTTATTAACTTGCTATCCTTTCTGAATCCTGTGTTTTTTTTAGTTTTGGTAACTTAGAGTCTATAGATAGGAAGCGGCTTCCATTCAATACTAGGTGAATGGCAATAATCATAAGAACGAGATCCAGTTCATACCCTGAGCCTTCCCCATTCCCCATAAAACCTGCTGGGAATTTTACATAAACAATTGCACCGGCCATGATGAATACAAGGAGGGCAGAAATTATTCTTGTTCCAAGACCTATTATTAAAGCAATTCCTCCAACCAATTCAATCATACCGACTACATAGGCCATGAATCCCGGAATGCCTATACTTTGAAACCACCCTGAAGTGTTTTCCAATCCACCTTTGAATTTTGACAAACCATGCAAGAAAAATGAAATTCCCAACATAACCCTTAATAAAAAGGTACCGATTTCTTGTTTATTCATGACACATCTCCTTTTTTATATTCAACACTACAAAGTGTAGTGTAAAGTGGTAAAAAAATCAAGTGAAAGTCATCAGACAATCACTATAGTCATTCCTATAAGGATAACCAAAACATAAATGGAAACAAAAATCGTGGTAGTTTCAGCCCTTAAAGGAATTGTTTTATGGGGATCAATTAATTGCTGAAGTCTATAGTTAACTGATTCATTCGAGAAATGAACAAGGATAGGAAAGGATTTATCAGTGCACCCATGTTTAATTAACTTCAATAAAGCGGCACTTATTCCTAATTCAGTCCCCATTTTATGAATCGCATTTTCGTCGGCTGATAATTCACTTATTATTTTGTAATTTTTAAGACACCATTTTGTCAATGGGACAAACCATAGCGCATTTGAAATCAACTGTAAAATAAAGATGACCAGTGGATCATATTTCTTTTGGTGAAAGGCCTCATGCTCCACTACCGCCTCTAGTTCATCAAAGTCCAGTAATCGAATTAAACCAGTACTGAACACAATGAAAGGCCTCCTGAAACCAATCGTAAACGCAAGAGGCTGTTCAGCGTTCACAACTAAGATATCATTGTTGACCCGATTGAATGTTTCATTTACATTCCTTGTCATATCAACGTTTTTTGAAAGAAAAAGCTTTTGTTTAAACCTTCTGGATAAGAAATATTGCTCTGCAATTTTGAATAAGGTGCTCAATATACTATAGGATATTATTATACTGAGCAGTGTGACGACCACAAAGTAGTATACTGAATCTTCCTTGAATAAACTAAAACAAAATTTAAAGAAATTAGCTTTAATATTCACGCCAAAAAAGATGTGTACTAAAAAAGCTCCCATTTGGCACCATACTACACAGGCTATTAAAAGACTCAGGCTTATCACAAAATAAGACTTTCTCTTCCACATTATAATTTATCCTTTTTTAACGATTGAATTTTTTGTTCCAATTTTTCAATTAAACCTTGGTCAGCGTCTTTCATGGCATCCAGCATATGGCTTATGACCGCTCCACCAAATTCATCCAGCAAGTTCTCAGTCAGTTTCTTTGACTGCTCTTCAAAAAACTCCTCTTTGGACTGCACCGGGCGAAATAATGAAAGCCTTCCTTCAGACCTCTTTTCAAGAATGCCTTTTTCGACTAAACGATTCATGACGGTCATTACTGTGTTGAAATTGATAGGTTTGTCAACTTCCAATGATTGTTGAACCGCTTTAATGCTTTGTTCATCTTTATCCCATAAATATTCCATGATATTTGCTTCCAATGGACCAAAGAAACGATTCAGTCCAACTTCATCATATTTAAAATTTTTAATATTCATCCTTTTCCACCTCCCACTACAAATTGTAGTGGAAATCACTGTTACAATCAAGTTTCATCCGGAAGATTTGAACGTTGATTTCCACTCCGGGTACTCGCTTTCACCACAGGAGTCTCTTACTTCCGTTCCAATCAACTGAAACGTTTATAAATAAAAAAATATAGGTAAACTGGCTTTTCTTCGAGTTTGACTTCAGTCTAAAACGAGCCTTTTACAGGCAAGTTTTTATAATTAATAGTAATCCTTTGTCCTCCATTTCCTCAAATTTATAAATGCTTTATAAAAAAGGAAGTCAATTTTATCTAGGGCTTCATTATTTAGATAACCAGCTGAAAGGAATACAAAGTGCATTGGATATTATTATGACGATTAGTAGCAAAACCGGTAGCAGTCGAATAGCACTAAACAAGAAGCAATTTAAGAAGATTTTTTATAGCTAAGTACAAAACTTGCAGGAGGATCCTTCGAAAATTTGCCAACTTCCATATTGAATTTGCAATCATAGGGGATTTTTCATCTTATACCAGTAAGCCACTGAAAGATTTCATTTATGAGTGTAATAAAGGGAACATTGTTTTTTTTGTCCCATCAGAACAAGATGCGATCGATAACTTGTCTAAAGCACTATATTTCTAAAAAAGACCTGGATCTTTATACTCGGTTTTCTTATTGAGCTAACTCAGCTATAGAAACAACTAAAAACCTTTTGGCATTGCTTATTACCAAGACCTTCTGGATCTCCACCTATATTACACAGGAATTTAAAAACGAGCCTATTGGGGCTCGTTTTCAGTATATCGTCGGCATGGTCTTCTAAAAACCTTCATTTTTACAGGAAACTTTATCTATCTTTTTACTATCTATTCGGATGATCACTATTAATCGTAACTCTTTGTGCAAGTTCCTCTATTTCAGCAGAATCATAAAAATGATATCCTATTGCCGTCGTTTGGGCCGCAACGTACATTGCAGCAGCTACTTTGTTTGCTTCTATTGCACGATATGGACGTAAAGGGCCTACAAAGACAAATTTTGCAAAAGTACTTAGCAGCCCAGAAATCTTTTCACCTGCCCTGAATTCCTTTCGTTCTCCAAGAAGTAAGGAAGGACGGAAAATATGTACAGTATTTAATGCCAGATGTTGTAGTGTGCCTTCCACATCACCTTTAACACGGCTGTAGAAGAACTTTGATTTGGAATTGGCACCCATAGCCGTAATGACGAGTATTTTTTCAACATTGGATGTCTTCGCCAATTTAGCTGCTTCAATTACAAAGTCATAATCCACTTTACGAAATGCTTCCTTCGATTTAGCCTTTTTAATAGTCGTACCCAAACAAATGAACACATCGGTGACTTTGAACAAATCTGCATACTCGGATAAATTATCGAAATCCGCAATATGTCCAATGCATTTGGGATCGGCGAGTTTCAGTGCCCCTCTTGTCAGCAAATGGATTTCACTATAGATTTTGCTTTTGCCTAGCTCTTTAACCAACTGGGTGCCTACCATCCCTGTAGCGCCTAAAATCAATGCCTTCTTATTAGTCATGATTTCCTTCTTTCTATAATTAGCTTTTCAATCAACCATTTCCTTTTTAACTAACCTAGCTTAATAGGGCTAAGATAAATGATTCACTTGATTGAAATCATCAATTATCCAAGAATCAACTTCAAATCTAATCGTACTCAAACATGCATTGAACAAGCGCATTTCGTTGGATACGATTGACTCATTTGACATCAAGCGTAAAATAAAATGAATGACGGCTCCATGTGCAACAAGTATAACTTTCTTCTCAGGATACTCCTTCAGAATTTCCTGGAGCCCATTCATCAGCCTGTTTCGTAGAGATTCCTGATTTTCCTGACCAGGATAATCTTTATCCCTGAATGCAGACTTCCTTTCCGCTGCAGTCATTCCTTCAGCGACGCCAAAATTCTTTTCAATGAATTCCATTTTTTCAATAACCGGTACTTCAATATAGTGCGAAATGATATCCGCCGTCTCCCTTGCCCTCTTCAGGGGGCTTGTAATAATTACATCCCAATCATCTTTTGACATAAATTCACCACATTGCCGTGCCTGTATCTTTCCAAGTTCATTTAAAGGAATATCAGTCTGCCCTTGCAGCTTTCCTAGTGCATTCCAATCTGTTTGACCATGCCGCACTAAACAAATAGTAGTAATTGTCCTCAAACCCCTCTAAGTAGATTGTTATTTTTTCACTTCTTCAATGATGGAATATCCTTCAGTCCGTTCGAGATCTGACCATTTCCACTTTTCATGCAAGCGCAACCTTCCATCAGGCAGCATTTCAGGGGTGGAAAGGCAGCTGCCTCCTCTAATTTCCCCTTTTTCATTGATATGATTATATCTGAATTCCAGAGTTCCATCCAGATTGACCAGCCCTATTAAAGTCCCTTTAACAATCTCTCCCCCCTGATAACTTGCTGAAAGAATTGAGCCGTCTTGTGAATAGTGGAAGGTAGTATTTCCTGACACTTCTCCATTTTCAGAATTGACTTTAGCTTTGAATATCCGACCATCATAATTAAACATCATCATTCCCCCATATGAATTAATAAGGATAATGATACCAAATTTATTAAAAAAAGAATATTGAAAAATCTTATGAGATTTTTAATTCTGTGTCCATGGAAATGACACAAAAAATACATAATATTCCCCATTGAATTCTCCTATTATGATGTGGTTATATTAGGGAAGATGTTACTTATGGAATGAACAATTCCTAATTTGAAACGTCTAATCAAACTGGAAGATTTTGGTGAGGTGCTCAAGTGAAAGAAATACTTCTGATTCTACTATTACAACTTATTTATGTTCCGATTTACACATTGCGAACCATTTTCTTAGTAAAAAATATTACCATACTCGCCTCGATACTGGGTATCGCAGAAATGTTAATATACGTTTTTGGATTATCCCTCGTATTTGGCGGTGACCAAAGCATACTCGCCATGGTTGTATATGCAGTCGGTTTTGGAATCGGAATAATTTTTGGTACGAAAATTGAGCAAAAACTTGCCATCGGTTTTATTAATGTAACCGTTAATACTCAAACCAAAAATGAACATTTGGTAGATACATTGAGGAACAACGGATTTGGTGTAACTCTTTATACGGGCGAGGGCAGGGATAGCAACCGTTATCGTATGGAAATCTTGACCAAACGCAATCGGGAACAAGAATTGATAGCAACCGTTGAAAAGTTTGAACCTAAGGCTTTCATCATTTCATATGAACCACGTTATTTTAAAGGTGGATTTTTATTGGATCGGTTGAAAAATAAAGCAAGCTGAAAATGAAAAGCAAAAGCCCATCTTATTAAGATGGGCTTTTGC
>NZ_JAPTGA010000020.1:0-66416 GCF_026891895.1 Peribacillus sp. AS_2 | reverse complement strand
CTATTGGCGGCCTTTTAGGATTTAAACTAACTCTAAGATTTCTTTGAAATTATTCACTACATAATCTGCTTGTTTTAATTCATCTCCTTGAGCAAAGTCAAAGTTCACACCAACGGCAATAAGTTCATTATCCTTAGCAGCGGATATATCTGAAGACCGGTGTCCGACAACATAACCTTTTCCAATTTGATTTTTATTTTTCATCATTTGCACTAAATCTGATTTATGTCCAGATCTAATTGGTTGGTTACTATATGTATTTTGAATAAATCTATCCAAATTATAAGTTTCTACAATTGCTTTTAAATATTCTGTCTGTCCATTACTGACAATAAATAAGGGATACTTTTTACTTAGCTCATTGGCTCCTTAGAGCCCAACCGTTTGTCAGACTCCGACGCCCATGGTGTACCACGACTTTCGCGCCCTTTTATTGAATATCACTATTTATCTTTTAATTATCTAATACAAAGCATCTATGTAATAAAATGGAATTCAGTTGTTTGACTAAATATCACTAGGCAAGGTAGCCGAATTGTTGATAGTTATCATACTTTAAGTTGATGGACTTATCAGTTTTACATTTTTTCTTTTCGATATTTTTCATTTAAACTTTTAATTGCTTTCCAATTTTAATTCTTCTTTGATTGACTATTTTTTCACGCTGACTTTCAGCTTCAATCCTTATTCATGATCATAGTAGCTCTTTCTGCCTTGTATGTAAGAATTGGCAAGGTCCAATGCTTTTTGGACGGCACCAATTCGGTTATAGAAGTGGAAGAGTTTTTTTTCGTAGTGTTCAATTAACATGGTGAAGCCCATATTTCTAAAAAAAGGAAGGGCTGTAGTCTCAATAAAATGATAGTAATCGTCCTCTTCATGATTAAGCTGATAAAGGTGTAATTCAAAAAAAATCCAGTTATACGATTTTGTCGATTTTGCTATTCTAAGGCCTTTATGTGCTAATTCCAATAAAGTCTCGTTTGAAAGTAGTTTTCCTTTATAACAAGTATTAATATAACCATCTAATGCAGTTAAATAATGAGGAACCTTTTCATCCATTAGTTTCATGGCTTCTTTGTATAGTTCGGATGCTTCTTTGTATTTTTTTCTTCTGTAAAGTTCAAATGCAAGATTATTGAGGAGCTTTGATTTACGGTCTATTTCATTAATGGTATCACAGGTACGTATTAATTGTTCGTAACGTTCTTTCGTCTCTTCAAAATCATGAAGCTCCTTTGCATTTAATTGTAATAACATGATTGTCTCTGTATCAATTATTCGGATGACATTTAACGTTTTTTGAAAATAGTCAAGAACTTTCTCTGCATAATAATACGATATTATATTAAAATGAATAAGGTGATAGGCTAGTGCCAAATGGTAATAATATTCAAATTGATTATATTGACTTTGATCGATCGATGTTAAAATTTGAATACAATCCCGATACTGTCCGTTGTGAAAGTAATACATACCTAGAACATGTTTTAACATATTGCGGTCTTGCGGAGAAAAAGATGTTTCACTTTTTTGCAGGTTTTGAATAATTAATAATGCTGTTTCTAACTGATAATCAGATAAATAATACCTTGCAGAGAGTAATTGATAGAAGACTTGAAAATCTGGCAATTGAATCAGTGTTTCTTTTTCGATTTCTTCTTTTAAAATTTCTGATTCTTTGCTTTGTTGCATAACGAACGTGTTGTGCCATAGCTTTAGTTTCTGTTGAAGATTATGATACCGCACAAATTCATCATCAAGACAGATATTCAATCTTTGGGATAATAAGTGGGTAATTTCCCCTGAGTATTCTGTTATCTCTCGTTCTATCTTACTAAGATGTGTAGCAGAACAAATTCCTTCACAAAGCTGCCCCTGAGTCAACCCCGCTTTTTCACGATAAAACTTGATAAGTTTCCCCTCAATCATAGCTTCACCTCTAGGTTGTAATTTTATCTAGTATATATAGAAAAAAATAAATATATAATCTATATATTCTAGTAAAATTAAGAAAAGCGCAAGACTACTTTAATACCATCCCTCTATTATTAGCTTTTCAATATTCACTTTTGTTTCCCATTTTTACGAATTCCCAATCTACCTCAATATTTTATTCTGAAGAAAATCCAAATAACGCAACCTTATTGGAATACTCTCTTTCTTTAAAAGTTAAAACACGATGAAGCTAAGCTTTCATCGTGTTTTTTTTATATTTATGGCTGAATTCCCAACTCAACTAAAATTGATTCCAATGTCTTACCTTTATACTTATTCTTTGGTTTTGGAGCATTATCGACATGCTCATTTTGCTTGAGATAGTTTGTTTGAACATATTTCATATCTTTGGCATCAACTATTCCATCAAAGGTGATATCCGCTGCACGCTTCTTTGTTTTCCATGCATTTTGAATTTCAATCGCATCTAGAACATCAATGACATGGTCTTGGTTTACATCACCTGCTGTAATATCAAGGGCAGGTATCCAGCGATTTTGACCGTATAACTCACCATTGTGCTCAAAACCAATACCGGAATTCAGTTTTTCTTTCGTGACAAAGTGGCCTGGCGCTTTCATTTCAATCGTGAAGGCATTTGTGCTTAACGGCAGCTTGTTGAATACATATTGTCCATCATTTTCTACCGTTGATGTCGCATCGAACTCTTTTCCTTCTGAATCAAAGATTTTCACTGTACCGCCAACCTTGCTCCAATCCCTTTTCTCTGTAACAGTACCATCTTCATTTTTAAATCCTTGCGGAGAGACATAACCTCTGGCCATTGAGAATTGCGGATTAACCTTCCAAATATAACCAGACTCTAACACACTGCTTGTCTGATTATTAGCATTCATTACGCTCACAGTCGGATTAATCGCTGCTCCAAGGGTATATTGATCATCCTGAACCTTTAACGTAACCTCAACGACTTTTGAATGGTCTAATGCTTTACTCTCTTCATTAAATTGGACAGTAACGACCTTGTCTTTAATCGTTAAAGAGGCTTTGTCCGAGAATTCGCTGTGAAGCTTGGCATCAACTAACTCTACGCTATCTAAACCTCTGTCATAGCCTCCGTCACCATTAAAGTTCCATTCCGCCTTTGATACTGCGTTTAGGTTATCTAATGAAAGTGTTGCTTTTACCGTATCGCCTGTTTTCACCTCATACTTTTCGCCAATAGCATATGCGACAGGTGTACCTTCTTTTACAAAGTAATATTGCTTTGTAGCAGGTTTGTTTCCTGCCATATCATATCCATTCATGCGAAATTGAAGTGCTGGGATGGATTCATCCAGGGCGATTTCTTCGACAAACTTTCCTTCTTTATCCATTGGAATTGGCGAAGAAGGGAAACCACCTTGACCCCAGTAATACACCATCGAGTTCGATGATTGATCGATATTTACGCCCAATTTCTTTAGTTCGTCAATGGTTGGATCTGTGATTTGAATGTCGAATGGATATGTTTTTTGACCTGGCTTATATTCAATAAATGGAGACTTTCCATCAAGTGAACTTTTGAAGCTCGGTGCATCGAGATCGATGAGCATATGCTGCGTTTCAGTTGTAACCTTCCCGGAAGTACCTGTACCAATGAATTTCAATTTGTAATGTCCCGGTTTTTTCACATAACTTGCTTCTTCCGAAATGGGCTGTTTTGAGTTTCCTGTAAACTCATAATAAGCTCCATTAAATGCATATAATCCATATTCTACATTGTCATAAGCGTAATCTAAATTTATTGTTCCGACCAACCCGAGGTCCTTTCCTGTTTTGCCATCTTGAAGAACGACATCCATTTTTTCCATTGGTGCACGAAGGTTAAAATCAGCAACTACAAATGGAGTACGCATAGGATCCCATGCCACTTGGTTTAAATGACCTGGGGAAAAGGCAGGATTTAGTAGCCCGACCTTATTAAACCCATCTTCCATTGTGCGGAAGCTGAAAGGAATCCGATACTGCTCTGATGAATTCGCATTGTTTGTTAATGTAATATATCCTTCGTAAATTCCATCCTTTGCTTTCTTAGGAATAAGCAAACGTGGTGTTACTTTTTTGAAGTCTTCACTTTTTACAGAGATTTTGCTTGGAATATCCAGCTCCACTCCATTTTCCTTCAAGCTGTTTGAACCATTCGATTCAGTTACAGATACATTGAAAGTTTTGTTTACTTTATCATGGTTTTCAATAGTGATTGATTTTTTCAGATTTAGTTTTTTATCTGCATAGTGAACATCAAAGCTGAGTCCGCCCGTCAATTCTTTTACCTTGATTAATTCCTCAGCACCTGGAACAAATGTTTTATCGTTAATTTTGAAGCTTGTTCCACTATACACAGCTTGGTATGGATCAACTCTTCCTGCTCCAACTTCAAATACACTGTAGTCTCCGTTGAGAGGATCTGCCGTATTCATTAGAACGGCTTTAATATCTTCCGGCTCTAATTGCGGATTCGCTTGAAGCATGAGTGCTGCAATCCCCGCTGTATGAGGAGTAGCCATAGATGTTCCAGAATATCTTGAATATGCATATTGATAGTTTTCTTGATGTTCAGCGTCCACCATATAAGAAGGGACTGTTGAAAGAACACTTACTCCCGGTGCCGTCAATTCTGGCTTCATATCGTATGTTTCTCTTGCCGGGCCTCTTGAGCTAAAGTCTGCTAAGTGGTCACCTTCTGTCTGTTTATCCGCGTATTTGGAGAAAGAAAAATTCGCTTCACCTGCTTGAATCTGTGCTTTAATGCTTTCTCCCGCTTCTTTTGTTAAAGAAAATGCAGGCACAAAGTCAACGGACTCTCCAAGATTGGCATTAATTTGCCCTTCCACATTGTTATAAAGAAGAACGGCGGCTGCTCCATTTTGTTTTGCATTGCTGATCTTTTCCGCTAAGGCGAATTCTCCGCGTTCCACAAGTGCAATTTTCCCTTTTACATCCTTGCCGGAATAATCAGAGCCATTTCCTAAACCGACATTCACTACCTCATAGGATTTCCCTTCCCATTCCTTTAAATGGTCTGAATAGTGGCGTCCCAAACTAACAAGCTCGATCGAATCTTTATTTCCGATTTTCCCATTGAAAGTAGAAACCGCCATCGGTACATCACTCGCCCCGACTGTCAAAGCAAGTGCTGCTGAGCCAGGTGAACCTAATGTATAATCATCTGATCCTGCATTTCCAGCTGCTACAACTGCTGTTACATCATTAAGGACAGCATAGTTAATGGCAGTACTGGTTGGATCATAAGGATCATTGATGTCCGATCCGAGGGAAAGGTTGATAACATCCATGCCATCGTTTACAGCTTTTTCTATACCTGCAATGACCCCTTCAGATGATCCTGATCCATATGGTCCAAGAACACGATAGGCATATAAATCCACATCAGGAGCCACACCTTTTACAGAAACCTCTGCATTCGTTCCTTGGCCAGCAATGGTACCTGCAACATGTGTTCCATGGGAAGTATAATAGGAAGAACCGGACCAGCTAAATTCTGGTTGCCCCGACGCTTGCCAATCCTTGTACGTTGCCTCCATTGGATCATTATCTTGATCAACTAAGTCGAAACCGCCCTTATAGGCATCTTTCAAATCAGGGTGGTTGTAATCAATCCCTGTATCAAGAACCCCAACTTTGATTCCTTTTCCTGTAATACCTTCATTGTGCAGCTGGTCAATTTTTAAATATGGAATACTTTCAACGGATGTACCAGGGGCTGATTTCTCTCCCATGGCAATCGGATCGACCTTAAATTCTACATTTTTATATACTGCTTTTACGACTTTGGATTGTAAGAGCTGCTCTACCTGATTAGCTGGCAGCTTCATAGCTACCCCGTTATAAACGGTCTTAAAGGTAGAAGTGATTTTATGACCTGTTTTCTTGCTTCTAAGATTAGTAGATGGAAGAATCGATTGAATGTCTTTATTAAACTGAGCATGTTCCTTTTCTACTTGATCATCCGCTTGTTTTTTTGAAAGCTTCCTTCCTTTTACATTCGCATCCAAGACTGCAACTTTTCCCGGCTTTGATTTGAACTGGACGATGACCGAGATTTCTTTATCCTTTTTTAACTCTTCCATTTTAAATCCTTGCAATCCGACATTATCTGTCATTTCAAGTTTATTTAACGCTTTTCGTTGTTCACTTGTCAACGAAGCCAAGACGTCTTCTGCCTTTATGTTAGCTGCATTTGCATAAGGAATGAAAGGCGTGTTTGCTGATGATAGCAGCAGGCCAGCTGACAGCGTAATCGCTGCTGTTCGTTTAATGAATGAATGAATTTTCATATCTTCCCTACTTTCTTAGTTAAATAGACTTACCCGAAAAAATACTCCTTTCTAAAAATTTAAAATATTCATACAATAATATTAATTGTCTTTCTATCGGATTGCTATTGGGTTAATTTTACAGGACTTTATACCTTCTTTCTCTTTTATATGTTCTGAAAAACCATTATTTTTGCGAAAATTAGTGAAAAAGACTTAAATTCATTTTTATATATTGGGGTTTTCTTATAGTAAAAAAAAGAAAATATGAAATGAATTCCATTGAAAGAGTTGAGGAGGGAAAGATCTATACTTAAGTTGCAGCAAAAAGGTTTATTCACGAAAATATCCAATTAAATTCCAATTGTTATTCTATTATCGACCCAATTGTTGAACAAACATCAAACAGCACTGTTGTACTAATAGAATAGGTTCGTTTCCCAAAGATTTTTTCGAACAGAATACATGCTTTTTCCATCTCTGATGCCTTATTCTTTTCTAAATACCAGTAACGTAAAATACAACAAATAAAGAAAGGGTATTGTGCATTTTCATTTGTTGAAATTGGACATCCCTTATAAAAAGGAGAAAATTAGATGTCTAAAAAAATATTAATTACTTTTTTATTAATGTTATTGATACTATCAGCTTGTGGCTCCAAAACACAAAATTCTACTACTGAGAGTGTTAATTCACAAGCTGAAACAGTTAAGAACGACGATAAAATATTTTTGAGCAAACATATTGATGATACAGGTGTTAAGGCGGCAATTAAACTAGGACATGGCCAAGTTCTTGATCAAACATTTTATGATAAAAAACATGACATAACAGTGCATTTTAACAGGGTGTTGACGGATGAAAAGGAAACAAAACTGTTACTGACCTATCAAAGTGAAAAAACAAATTTAAAAAAACATTATATCGACCTTTTTGAGGGTGTAAGTTCAATCTACTTGATTGTTGGAGATGAACGAAAGAAGTTAGACAATGTGGGATGGGGAAGTAATTATTACGATAGTAAAGAAAATAAGATGGCTGAAGCCTTATCCTTTGAATCAATCAAAAAATATGAAGGCCAAGACATTCGTTTAGAAATCGAAAATTTGACAATTTGGAATGACAGTGGGAGGGACAGTGTACAAACGACATGGCCATTCGATTTTAAACTCGATCAATCTGCCGTCTCAAAAAGAGAAACCGTAGAAATAAATAGAGAATTCACGTTTGAAAACGAAACATACAAGATTAAGCAGATAGAGTTTTCAGCATTTGAAACAAGAGTAGTTGTTACTGGATCTGACACAAAACTCCTAAAAAATGAAAGTGGAATGCAATACAGAGTAATGAGCAAATTAGAAGATAAATTTCTTAATGCAAGGAAAGTTGATAAAGAAGACGGTTATATCGTTGATGATAAAAAATCTGGTGTATTCTTGAAATCTGCTGGTGAAAAAGTTAATCCAGTTTTTAGTAAGGGTGAAGTAGAGGGCGCAGAGGACGAATATATTATGATTTTTGCTCCGGTTAAGGATCGCCAAGATAGTATTCTTGAAGTTGGTGATGATATTAAAATACCATTAACTAAATAAGCACTGAGAAAGGGTCTTCGATTTGAAGATCCTTTTTTCAATGCTTATGTTAACTATTCTCTTACATGTAAGATTACTGTATTACACCAATTAGTACAGTTAGTAGACGCTTAAAATCACCCTTTAAATAATTTAAAGTTAAAAAACACGATTAGCTATTTGCTAGTCATCTCTTTCACTTTAGCGTAAATAGTGGAACGTGGAACGCCAGTCATTTTAGCTATATCATTAACGCTTAAACCGTTAGATTCTCTTTTATCATACAGATTTAATGCCTTCTTAACGTCCTTCTCGTCCTTCCCTTTACGTCCCATATGTTTACCCTGTGCCTTAGTCCTTTTACGTCCCTCGGTGGTTCTATCTTTAATTAGATCACGCCACCAATTGGCAGCCTTCTTATGGCGCTAACGCACCCTGCGTTAGTCTAATATGAAAAGGATTGCAATAAAACAAAAAGAGGGATAACTTTCATCCCTCTCACATTTCACTTTATTTGCTATTGATTTATCGCAAAGTTTTTAATGCACCACTCCAAGCAATAACTTGGTCAAGCATCGCATTAACATTATTAAGGTGTAAATCAGCAGGTTTGAAATCAGTTCCGTTTTCGAAATCTGTAAATAGAGATAAAGTGGGGTGAACCCTAACATCTGCTATTTGTAATTCTCCACAGATTCCACGTAAATGTTCAGCAGCACGAGCACCACCTGTAGAACCATAGCTAACAATTCCAGCTGCTTTATTATTCCATTCATCACGAGCTGAATCCAATGCGTTTTTTAATGCACCAGTTATGCTGTGATTATATTCTGCAGCAATGAATACAAAACCATCTAAAGAAGTTAGCTTTTCCGACCAAGATTTTAAACCGGGTTCATCTCCAGAAGTTGTAAATACAAACGGCAAATTGAAGTCCGCAATATCTACAATTTCATACTCTGCATCTCCTCGTTTATTTGCAATACCGTTTACCCATTCTCCAACTTGAGGGCTAACTCGACCTTGGCGTGTACTACCTAAAATAATTCCTATTTTTAGTTTTTCATTTGTCATTGGTTCTTCCTCCTTAGTGGATTTTCCAAATAATTTGTCTAAAAGACTCATTCTATTTCACCACCATTTTTTTCTTTATTAGAATAAACAAAGAAATGAAGCACTATACAAAATTGCTTAGTTGTTCCTTCTTACACTGCTCCAATAGTTGAACAAGGGTATTTTTTTCTCTGTTTTGAATGTATGATAATGTAAAAAATCGCACGTTCAAAATGCCGCCAAATGGCGGCATTCTTATGGCGCTAACGCACCCGTTAGTTTAAGTGTATTAAATCACAATCTTAGCTGGTTTTGTTTAATTTAATAAGAAAGATGTGCTCAAAACTCATTTTCATTCATTACAGGAATGCTACTCTTTTAACAGCATAAGAAAAGGAGGTACGATCAGCTCCTAGTAATGAAGTAATGAACCTATTAGTTAGCTTAATAAGAATTATGTAACTAGTTGTTCATTATAAATACTAATTGAATGTACCTCCTCTTTTAATAAGTTATCTATTATTTGCTTTAGTACCCTTGGTTCACGTAGTTCTTCATTATCAAATTTCACAAGGTCATTCAAATTAATCCATCTACTGTCTAAAATTTCATCTTCTTCAAGATTTAATGAACCACCATTAACCTTACCAGTAAAATGAAATAGAATAACTTGATTATTTGTACTACTGATAAAATTATATACACCAGTTGTACCATTAATTTTTACATCAAAGCCTGTTTCCTCTTTTACCTCCCTACGAGCTGAATAGAGAATGTCTTCACCATATTCAATGCGTCCACTCGGAAAGTTCCACTTATCAATAGCAGTTGGTTTATTTTCTCTAATTATTAATACTTCATCATCTCTGAATATTGATACACTAGCTACTAAAACTATCCCATTATGAGCCATCCTTTTCTCCTCAAGTATTTAATTTTATATTTATTGCTACCTTTTTCTCTTCTTAACACCTGATTCCTTCTTCTACCACTATCCTGCCCCGTTAGTGCCATAAGAAAAGAGCTGCCTTAAAGACAGCTCCGATCTTCAGCTAACGCACCCGTTAGTGGAATAATAACCTTTCAAAAATAATAAAAGACTACCCAGTTATGAGTAGTCTTTTATTATTTTTGTATGTGTTTATGAGAAATCGGAATTAATTGTATCTTCAACTTTCTTTAACATACCTTTATATGCTTCTTCATCAAGGTATCCAATACTTCCGAATAGCAAATGGCCCATAGGTTCAATTCCAGTAAAATCCCATATCCCAATGTCGGAAGTGACTTTCAAACCTGCTGTCATACCGATTTCATCGTAAACCTCATTAGGAGTACCATGTGTATTGATGATAAAACCTTTTTTACCTTCTAATAACTTGATTACACCTTCTGGTCCAGCAGAATAAGCAAACCCAAATGCAAATACTCGGTCTACATATCCTTTAAGAATAGCTGGAAGACCTGTCCACCAAATAGGGTAAATAAAGGTTATTACGTCTGCTTCAGCAATAAATTCTTGTTCAGTTTTAATATCATCAGGAGTTTTTCCTGCTTTCATAGCTGCTGTATCTTCTGGTTTTAGTACAGGTTGAAAATCAAGTGCATATAAATCACGGACAACAACTTCGTGACCATTTTTCTTTAATGCATTGACTGTTGTTTCCATAATAGAGTGATTTAAGCTGTCAGCGTATGGATGTGCATAAACAACAAGATGTTTCATTTAAAATAACCTCCAGTTATTTAATATCTTTTTATTGGATTACTAAGCTTAATCTAATATTATAGTATTAGATGTCTTTTTAAAAGTAGTCACTTTTTTATAACATAGTCACAAAAATAGTACCTATAAGAAAGAGAGGTATTCATTATGGCACGAAGTAGGTTCGGTGAACCTCCTGAGGACCAAATAGAGGTCTGTCCAGTAACAGAAACTCAAGACATAATTGCAGGAAAATGGAAAATCATCATCTTATGGCATTTAAGCAGACAGACAAGAAGATTTAATGAACTTCAAAGGTTATTACCTGACATTTCAAAAGGAATACTAACACGTCAGTTGAGAGAATTAGAAGAAGACCAAATGGTTCACCGAGAAGTATATAAAGAAGTTCCTCCAAAGGTAGAATATTCGCTAACATCTTTAGGGAAAAGTTTTATTCCTATACTAGATAGTATGGGTGAGTGGGGGAAAAAATATAAAGAATTAAGAAAAAGCTAAAGCCTATACTGGTCTTTAGCTTTTTCTTTTTAATTATGTTTGCTTGGTTTATCCTAAACTAACCTGCCCCGTTAGTTCCATAAGAAGCTGTCTTAAAGACAGCTCCGATCTTCAGCTAACGCACCCGTTAGTTCATTAAGCACTATGTATTTTACACCGATAAATTCATTATAAACTGTTCACCAATTGGTCCTATTTTTCTCTTGCCAGTATCTTGAAAACCCACTTTCAAATACAGTTGCTGGGCAGGAAGATTTTTATGATTTACAACTAAAACGATTTCATCACAGTTAGGAAATTCAGATTTAACAAAATCACTTAGTAAGAGCATACCTTGTTTAGCATAACCTTTTCCTTGCTTCGCATGATTAACAGATAATGCAGTTAACAACATAGCTTTCGGATTATCTGAATACTCCTTTACTCGTTCAGTTGAATGTAATAAAAAGAAACCTACAGGTTCATTCTCACTTAAAATAACAATCCGATGTTGCCCTTCTGTCGCCTCTAAAATCTTGTTTGGTAATGCAGTGAATTGCACTTGTTCTTCAGGGAGTTCAAATGAATTTAATACATCAAAATATTCATTCGAAAAATGTTTTAACTCAACGTAATCAACTTTTTCCATAACCTTATTCCCCCTCAATTTATATATAGATTATCATCCGAACATGCATTTGTGAATTATTGTTAGTCAACTAACCTGCCCCGATAGTTCCCAAAGAGAAACCTGTTAGTTAAGGAACGTTTATTTCTTATCTCTAATTTCTTCTAAAATTTCTATTACACGATTGTTCTGTTTTTCTATATTCTTTAACCTTTTTTCAATAATACTTGATGAAAAAAATACAATAAGTATAAGAGCTATTCCAATAAACAATTCCATATTTCCCCTCCGGTGAATTCAGTTTATGTTTAAGAGTATAACTTTACTAACCTATATTTTCCAACTATCCTGCCCCGATAGTTCCATAATAAAAAGTTGCCTTAAAGGCAGCTCCGATCTTCAGCTAACGCACCTGTTAGTTGATTAAGATATTTTAAGAATTGTCTTTTTAGCCAGTAATTGATTTTTTATTTTCTTCAAAATAACCAGCCTTTGAAGGAATAAATACGGTAATGAAAAGTACCGTTGCAAGAATTGCTCCGACAATAGTAAAAATAATACAAACAACTTGTAATGAAAACCATTCTATTGTTAACCCTAAGAGCAGTGTCAATCCAATTTGAATGATGCCTTGAACCATATCTGCAATACTACCGAACCTTCCCATAATTGCTACTGGTACATTACTTTGAAAAAAGGTAGCATATCCTGCATTCGCAAATGCCATAAAGAAGCCTAAAAATACAAATGCCAATGTTGCGGTTATAAAGTTAAAAGATGCATAAAACAAAACATATCCTATTGATGTCAGTAACATTCCAGCACCTATAAATAACCTTAGTTGCAACTTCTTAGATACAACGGCGGCGACAGTAGCTCCTCCCAATGCCCCAATACCAGTAATACTTACAATTACGCCATAATCTCTATCAGACAACTCCAAGTGCTGTTTAATAAAAGTAACCTCTTGTGAATCTAGTGCAAAGCCAATTAGCATTGCACATTGAAACAATAAATAAACTGATACAAAGAACTTTGCAATCTTAGTAAATTCCCTAACTGCATTCCAATCATTTATTAGAGTTTTCCACTGAACTGGTTCTCTTATATTATCTAGATCTTCATCAACGTCAGGAAGAAGATAGATGAAAAATGCACAAATTATAAAAGTAATCGCATTAATTACAATGCATATATCTGTCCCTACATACATAATAAGTATCCCTGAAATAGCTGGGCCTAATAAAAATGCACCGGAGCTGGCCAAACTCATAATCGAATTAAATCGTTTTCGATTTACAGGAGGTACCAGCTTTGTTATGTAGACGGATGAACTTGGACCAAAGAATGAACCGGCAATATTAATCAATAAAAGGACTGTATATATAGTCCATAATGATGATATGAAAGGAATCACAAATATTAAGGCACCTCTTATAATATCAATAGAAATCATTAATCTTCGTTTATTAACACGATCAATGACACTCCCAGACCACGTATTAGTGATTAATACGGCAATAGGCCTTAAAATATATAGCCCCGCAACTGCTGTTGCAGAGCCAGTTAAGTTTAATATCGAAATATTAAGTGCAATTAAGTAAATCCAATTTCCTAAATATGAAATCCCTATTCCTGATATTAAAAGAATAGGATTCTTCCAACTGGTCATTCACTCACCTTTTTCCTTAAAGAATTACTTCAATCTTTATCTGAACAAACTCGTTATTGGTAAAATGTTACACACTTCACAACCAAATAATACCACTTTATATGATTACAGATGCAATGAAAATTTCTTTATAATTCTATAAATTCAACCAAACCACATTATTATCATTTCTTCTTTAACAAACCTGCCACTTTAGTTCATTAACTTTTCATACGATAAAATTACAATTCCACATATTACGGATAATCCCAAAAAGGATAATACATTAAAATGAGGAGGCGTAACTCCCAAACACTACCTCGTTTTGAAGGGTTTCTACTTTATCCCATGCACTCTCAATATCTGGTTTATAGTTTTTTGTTTTTATATAACCAACTAACATCATAACGACTAAATAGATTACATGAATTGAAATTGAACCTATAATTGCTTGAAGAACCACCTTCATATCGCCCCTCCTTTTTTACTCATTTTACCATATTTAACGACATGTATTCCTGAACTAACCTGCCCCGTTAGTGCCATAAGAAAAAGGCTGCCGCAGCAACCCCTGTTAATGAACTAAACCAGCTAATAGGATGTCAATTTCTTTCTCTAAAATTTTCATTTCCCTTATGATATACTATTTTTGACCATGACAAATAACCCTCCAACCCCCTTTTGGAAGGATGTTTCTCTGTTTCACAAAACCGTTAATCAGGCTAAATCTAGGTACATTTCTTTTCTCTTTAATAGAAGAGCGTATGCAACGATTGACACTTTGGCCGGTTTTCCTTCTGATTTTTTCTTATCATAGTAGGCTTTGAGCTTTTTGTTCCTTGAACTTCTTATGCCACATAGTACGGCAAGATACAGAGAATGACGTAGTCTGCTCGAACCTCTTTTAGTAATACGATTAATGGTTGCCGTAAACTTACCTGATGAGTGAACACTTGGATCTACTCCAGCGAAGGCAACTAGTTTTTTCGGGTGATTAAACCGATCGATTTCACCAATTTCAGAGATAATCGTGGCTGCGATTTTTTCTCCGATACCGGGAATCGATTGGATGATCTTATATTCTTCTAGTTCATTTGCCAGGACCACTATACGATCTTCCAACTCAGAGAGGTCTCCCTGGTAATGAAAAAGCAACTCAATATACATACGAAGATTGATTACGTGACTTTGATACACGTTTATTTGAAATGGATTTCGAGACGCGGAGTCCATTATTTTTTTTGCTTTTTCCCATGCCCATTGACAAATCGGCTAGGACAGAACTCTATAACACTCTCTGCTAGTTTACTTTCCCCAGCTGTTAATACCGCCTCTGAAGTGGGATATTCCTTTAATATCAATAAAGAAACCCTTGAATATAGATCACCAAAAACCTTCCTGTATTCAGGAAACATTTGATCTAAAATGGTGTGAAACTGAAGTGTGGCTTCCACTACATATTCGTTACGATTTCCTGTTGTCTGGACAAATTCCGAAGGTCTAATAGCTGAATTCCTCTAATTTTATGAGGTTCTAAATCCTCTTTGTAATACAGCACACACAACTGGTACGCATCGATAGCGTCCGTTTTCACCTTCCGTAAGCTGGACTTCTTTGCCTGATAAGAAATAATCGGATTTAGTAAGATATATAGAACTCATGCCCTGTAGATTCTAAAATGACCATAGGCATTTGCCCTGTCACCTCTTCAATTTCTTTTAGAAATTGTAAAAAATGATCTAACTCCTCTTTGATATGCTTCATTGGAAAGCTCTTCCCATACGGTTTAGATTGATCTAAAAATGCCTGAACTTGGCTCTCTCCTTTTGCCACATCCAGACCAACAACTGGATTCATTGTTTTTTCCTCCTCTACTTACTAACCAGTACCCCTAGTCCTCCATGTAGTGTCATAGCTTCGCTTGTTATTCGAGATCTGCGTCCCAACCAGCCTCTAACATGTTTCTACAAGTAGGGGGCGGACAGTTTAGTTCACGGGATCAAGTCCCATGCACCCGTACGTCCTACCTTGGCTACTGATATATTAGATTCTATTAAAAAAAGGTCAACCAGTAAAAACTGGCTAACCTTATAATACGAACGCACCCGTTAGTTTAAGTGAAAGGTTTCACAACTTCACATCAATAACAAAACCAAAAATATCTGGCTGAACTTATTTTACTAAAAGGTGCGTAAATCTTTTTCTAATTGTTTTAAGTTAAATGCCCTTTCCAAATAGGCATTCATATTTTCAGGTGTATTCTGATGCTTAAATGTCTCATTAAATGTTTCGACGAGTTTTGGGAAATATACAATCAATATATTTTAAGATTGGTTTTTATTTTCCTTTGTAAACAATCTTTCCGTCAACAATAGTGTAGACCACTGGAGTCTCAGAGATGTCTTTTGGCTCAATTTTGGTAATATTCTTTTCAAGAACTACAAAATCAGCCTTATTGCCAACCTTAAGACTACCTAGGTCATTACGGAAAATCTGGTAAGCCACATTTTTTGTAAAAGAATGAACCATTTCCTCAACAGTGAGAGCCTGAGAAGAATTACGAACTAAATCGGAATCCTGTTCTTTTGGATATGGACTATTTCTAGTGACTCCAGTTTCTATAGCGTTAAGTGGACGGTAATCGGGAGTCGGAGAATAGTCACTACTACTAGCAATAGTTACCCCGGTATCCCACATCTTTCGGGTTGGGTACATTGCCAGTGCACGCTTCTCACCTATCATTGACTTTTCCAACTCATAGTATTGATCCTTATAAAACCAGAAGGGTTGCATGCTTGCAATGACTCCCATTTCGGCCATACGGTTTATGTCACTATCTTGGATAGATGAAATATGAGTAATAGTATGACGGGAATCACGTTTACCGTTAGCTTTAATAGCCTTCTCAATGGAATTGAGACTCATTTTCACAGCTCCATCACCGATAGCGTGAAAATGCACCTGTATATCTTCTTTGTCCAATGTGGAAACCATATGATTAAATTCTTTAACCTCCCAATTCGCTTCACCATGGTGGTTATGTCCCATACCAGCGTTCTTTGTATATGGATCAACGAATAGTGCAGTCTTACCTTCGGTTACACCATCGGCAAACAGTTTTACGGTATTGACTTTCAACCAATCGGAGTTGTACTTTTGACGAGCATCTAAAATCGTTTTTACAGCTTTATCTGGCTGGGTCCCTGGATCGAAGGTAATTGCAGTCGCAACTCGCAAAGTCAATTTACCTTCTTTTTCCAGCTGATTCATTACTTTCAAACTCATTTCGCTACCGGACATGTTCATGATTCCAGTGATACCGAAACTATGCATTTCTTCCTGAATTGCTAAGAAAGCCTCTCTATACTGCTCCTCACTAATCTCAAACAAACTCCGTACAACAGCGAGCAAATCAGTTGCCCCTTCACGTAATACTCCTCGGGGAGATCCGTCTGGATTACGTTCAATCATACCACCTTTTGGAACCTCTGAATCCTTTGTATCTTTGGTTATACCTGCCATCTCAAGTGCCTTGGAGTTTACCCATACAGAATGGCCATCGATAGAATTAAGGATTACTGGAATATCGGAAACAACAGCATCCAAATCCTCTTTCTTTGGGCCTGGGTTTGTACCATCTGGTTGTTCATACTGTCCATTTAGCCATCCTGTACCTGTAATGATTTTGGCATCAGGGTTGTTCTTTCTAAAATTAGCGACAGCCTGAATATATTCTTTATGACTTTTTAGTTTTGAAAGATCTACTGCAAATAGCTTAGAGATCCATAGGCCAGGAGGATGAATATGACCATCCATAAAGCCAGGGGAAACCATCTTACCTTTTAGGTCAATGACCTGTGTGTCGTCCCCAACATATTTTTCCACATCTTTGATACTTCCAATAAAGATAATTTCACCATCTTTGGATGCTATCGCTTCAGCTGTAGATTTAGCTTCATCCACGGTATGTATAATACCGTTTTTAAGTACAAGTGTCGCCTTTTCCTTAGATGCCTCACTAGCTATTTCTTTATCTTTTTCCTCAGTTACGTCTGTTTGATTTGTACAAGCATTTAAAACTATCAACACAGGCAAAAGAATTGTAATCAAAAATGTAAGTTTGGAATTACGTATGATACTGTTCATAGTATTCACATCCTAATTTAATTATGTGCATTCACTATAGCTCTAACTATGTGCCAAGAATTTCTATCGTATGAAAAAGAAAACAAGTATTGGTACTGATTTTTTCAATCAACTATATAAATATCTCCTTTTAGATTAATATCTTTCATTTATCAGATTAGTAGAATAGAAAATGAAAGAAAAAATTATTTTATCATTCAGATAGAGTCCTATCTCAGTTCTTGGAAAACGCTTCGAATAACCAGTTCATCCTTCACTTTTTATCTCTTATGATGACAATTCTTTTAGACAAATCTTTCACCATCAAAAGATTTTTGTTATTTTGTCTTAATAGTGCATGATCAGTTTTGAAGCTAACATTTGAAAAGTGAGAGCGTCATCATGTTACTCCATGTCATTTACGCTCATGTTCCAAAAACATAGTGCACGTCCATTTTCTTAGATCTAACTGAAAAACTTCTTTTTCCCCTCGCTGTCCCATACCAACTGATTGATAATCGGGACATCTCCTCATGTTTATCGTGAATAAAGCAGGTTAAACTTGATCAATAAGACCTGTAAAAGCATACTTGAAAAATAAACATCAGCTTTTTTGTTGTGAATTCATATTAATTCCTCCTCTCAATAATTAAATTAGAGAATTATCAAGGATTATTTAAGAGCAATTCCTGACATTTAGGTTAAGTGCAAATTTTATACCAATTGCGAGTAATAGAAATAATAATATAATCATTAATAGTTTCTCTCAAAATAACATTTCAGACGAAAACAATCTTTTCCAAAAATGGAGATATATTTAATTCAGAACTTCATAGTTTATGCAATTCAACATAGAAATTTGCACCATTCCTTCAGTGATTTCTTCATCTTGGCGTACCACCAACATTTCGCTGAAAACATACGCAAAGGATATTTTCCTGACGGTACCACTACCATAAACCCTTGTTTTTGAGAATTTTCTATGACCAAAAGAAAAACCAAAAACAAATAACCAAAATAGTTGTTCGAGAACCGTTTTTGGTATAGATTTATAGACAAATTTCCCTTAACGTATGTTTTCCGCGTTTTGCTGGTAGGACCCCATGCCCATCAAGCTAAGATAAATATGTATCCCCATAACGAAAAAATTCTTTGTTCTATTGATTTTACAGAAAAAGTAGCTCTTTTTTTGTTTTGGGGTGTTTTATTTTTTATCTTAATGGCGATGCTGTGGGGACCCCAATAAGGGGCTGTTTCAGACTGAATTTACTTATCGGAAATGAAATTTATAGAAAAAGACCATGACTTTTAAAAAATCATGGTCTTTTTCAGTGCTCTATAAATTTAATTAGGGCTTTTCACTGATTGATTTCGTTATCGGACGTTCGTTAGGTATTTTGCGTACACATAGCCTGTTCCATTACCATACTGAATTTTGTACCAAGAGCTGCTCTTATTAATTACGGTAACGATTTGGTTTTTCTTCAAAGAGCCAAGAACTTTCCCTGATGTGGTTGGTTTGGAACGGACATTCAACTTCGTAGCATTGACCTTACCAGTCATATTCTTCGCTGCCGGTTTGTTTAATGTGTAGGAAGCCGTCGTTGTACGTTTGTTCTTGCTTGGATCAATCGCTGTAATGGTAAACGTATACTTATCGTCCGATATCTTTGATACATTCCATAATGCACTTTGGACACCGGCATTTTTTGTAGCGTTACTGGTCAGTGTCGCCACGGTTTTGCCTTTTGCATCTTTTACTTGAACGGTTACCTTCGCCTTTTCATTAATCTCATACTTCAAAGCAACATTATTTGTTGTTGAATTATATGAGGTTTTTATATTTTTAATGGAAGGTGCCGTTGTATCGGGTTTTGTTAATGTAAATGGAACCGTTGCCGAGCTTTTATTTTGATTGCTGTCGATTGTTGCAATTTCAAATGAGTACTTACCGTTCGAAACCTTCGATACATCCCACGATGTCCATTGGACACCGGCATTTTTCTCTGTATTATTGATTGGGGTAGCTAAGATTTTGCCTTTTGCGTCTTTTACTTGAACGGTAACCTTTGATTTTTCATTGATCTCATACTTCAGGAAAACTTTATTCGTTTTTGAGTCATATGAGGTATTTGTATTTTTAATAACTGGAGCCGTTGTGTCAGGCTTTGTTAATGAAAATGGAACAGATGCTGAACTTGCATTATTACTACTATCAATCACTCTAACTTCAAAGGTGTATGAACCGTTACTTACTTCTGGTGCATCCCAAATGGCTAATTGCGATCCTGACAGTTTTTCGTCCCCTTTGACAAGAGTAGCGACGACATGCTCTTTTTCATCCTTAACTTCCACTGTCACCTTCGCTTTTTCATTTGTATCAAAGGTTAGTTTGACTTGTTTAGTTTTAGTATCGTAATACGTTTTTATATCTTTAATCGTAGGTGCTGTTTCATCTTTAGGTGCAGGGTCTGGAACTGGTGTTGGGATTGGCGTTGGAATGACAGGTGCCGGTTCCGGCTTTACTGGTTCTACTTCCTCAGGTTCTGGCTCATAAGCTTGTTTTAAGCTTGTCCCTTCATAATAGAAAGCAAGAATCTCGCGATACGTATGTCCCTGTTCGCCAGCCTTTTTCGCGCCATACTGACTTAGTCCGACACCATGGCCGTAGCCCTTGCCTGAAACGTTAATTACATCCCTTGCAGTATCCACTTTATCTACTAAAAAGCTTTTCATGAAGCTCAGACCGATAATGTCTCTAATTTTTGAAGCCGTTACATCTTCTAATATTACACTTTGCTGTAGCGCTTTCTCCTTTTCTTTCACCATAAATTCAATCGTAATACTTCCCTTACTCACCCTGCCGCCACTTGTTAGTGCGTGAAGGGAAAGATGAGGGACAGCCGTTATTTTAATGTCTTTGCCGGTATATCCATTTTTCTGTAGCCAAGCTCTTATATTAGAAATTACTGGTGTTTGTTCAGCTTCCTTGGTATTAGCCCACCATGTATCTGCTTTTGTCAAATCTAAATTTGTAAGGTCTATTTGTTGCTTTTTTACACTAAAACTCCACACAGTTTGCGGATCATATGGATCGTCTTTGACCATTAAATATGGTAGCTCTGTACCAACCCAGACATTATTGTTGGACTCGGTTTTCCCTCCATTGCTAGAGGAAAAAAGAGCATCTGAACCTATATGTAGTTTTTCACCATAACCGATGACCTGACCTTCTGTTGCTTTAACAGCTTTTGTTGAGTTTTCGTGCCAAGTGTAGCCACCATATACCTGGTAACTCATTGTGTCATCGGGCGTTCTATTGATGTAGCTCATCGCATAGGTTCTTGCCGCAACAGCCTGTGCCTTTAAGGCTTCCTGATTCCATAAAGCCGGCATTTCAGCTGGAACAACCCCTTTTAAATAATCTTCAAGACCAATTGAGTTATATGGACGGATGAATTTCCCATCTTCCATAATAAAACGTAAACTACCTAAGTATGTACGCCCATTAATCGAAAGTGGACCGTTCCCTGTTTCAGGTTGCACTTCAATCTCAGAAGCTTTGCCTATTACTTTTGAATCTGTCAGAACAACAATGTCCGTACCACTGACCCTCAACGTATACTTCTTGTTCGATTCTAGTTTTACATTTGCTAGATTCGTAGTGTATGTGACTTCCGGTTCGACGGTAATCTCGGATTTATTACCAAGATAGCCTTTTAATTTAACCTTAATGATCGGATCGGCTGCCGCCTTAACAGGCATTTCTGGAAGTAAAGATAGCATGAGAACGAGTGTAACAAACATCCATATTCCATTCCGTACCTTTTTCAATTGAATAACCTCCTCATAATTTGGAAATATATTTAAAAAATAGTATACCATCCATAATGATACATTAGTCGATATTTTACTATTTTAGGGGTCCTCGCATGGCCATTAAGCTAAGGTGAATTTGTATCATCATCACGAAAAAAACGCTATTCTTTTTGTAGAAATATACAGGAAGGATGGCGTTTTCTATGAGTTTTTCTGTTTCAGACGAAATGAATCTCTTTTCTCAAGTACTTCAAAACTACTTATCTCCGTCTTCTCTACAACAATTAGCTAAAGAAGTTGGTTTTGTTCAACATAAAAGTAAATATCAAACACAAGAATTAATTGCTTTATGTGTATGGCTTAGTCAACAGGTCGCGAGTACGCCACTCACACAATTGTGTAGCCATCTCGAGGCATCTACTATCAAGATTTGTTCCTTTGGTAGTTGATGACCTATGCGGGATTCGAATATACAAAAAAAGAATAAATGGTGTTTGTCCCTAAATAGAAATATAATTTAATAGATATTTGAAAAAGTAAGTATGAAAAGGTGGAGTTTCATTGGATATTTTATGGTGGGGGTTAACGATCGTCTTATTTGCTTTAAGTTTTGTAGGAATTATCTATCCTATTATTCCTTCGGTAGTTGCCATTTGGGGAGGATTTGCAGTTTATCAATTCCTCATTAATCCTGATGAGTTATCGTTATGGTTCTGGATCAGTATGGTTGTGTTGAGCGGTGTATTAATCGCGGCAGACATTATCGCAAACAGTTATTTTGTTAAAAAGTATGGTGGGTCAAAAACATCCGAGACAATAGCAGCTATTGCCACGATTGTTGGTTCATTTGTCTTTCCTCCTTTTGGAATAATTCTCGTACCATTTTTAGCAGTCCTCATTTCGGAATTAATCATTCAAAAAGATATAATGAAGGCTACTAAAGTTGGGTTTGCAACGATCATCGGTTTTTTAGGCGGCAGCTTAGCCAAAGTATTACTTCAATTATTGATGATTGTTTGGTTTATTTTAGCGGTAATCTTTTAATTATTTATAAACGGCCGAATAAGGAAAAGCTGACTTTCAACAGTCAGCTTTTTCTATTAACAAAGTCCGTACGAGAAAAAAAAGTGATGGAGGAAAAGGAACCATTAGTGTGGCCTATTGTGAACAATTCTTTAACGATAGAACTTTTCACAACTGCTCCCTTCCGTGTCAAAACTCAGGACATGATCCCCGCCCAAGTTTTTACAGCCGTCGCTAAAATCAATAGAGCCAGTATGACTTGCAGCACTTTTACATTCATTTTTTTACCGGCCATTGCCCCTAGCGGAGAGGCTATTAAGCTAGCTACAACCATGATCAACGCCGGATAGAAGTCAACTTGACCCGTTGATATTTTCCCTGCTGTTGCACCAATGGATGAAATGAATGTGATTGCTAATGAAGACGCAATCGTGACCCTTGTTGGAATTCTTAAAACGATAAGCATGATGGGAACTAATAGAAAGCCCCCTCCGGCACCGACTATCCCGGCGCCTAAACCAACGATTAATGCCAGGATGGCCGCAAGCCATTTATTAAAGGTAACTTGATCCACAGGAATATCATCTATCCCTTTCTTCGGAATGAACATCATGACAGCCGCTATCAACGCCAAGATGCCATAGACGATATTCACACCGTTTTCCGACATCGTTTGTGATCCAAAACTTCCAACCACGCTTCCGATCAACACACTGATCCCCATATAGAGAATAAGCGTTTTATTTAAATGTCCGCTATTACGATAGCTCCATATACCTCCGATGGAGGCGAATAAGACTTGTACAGCGCTTATGCCTGTCACATCATGGGCACTAAATGCCGCTAAACCAAAGATTGGGGGAATATACAGCAGCATTGGATAATTTATTATCGAACCGCCGATGCCGAGCATCCCTGAAACGTATGAACCTATAAAACCAATCAAAAAGATGGTAATGATAAAGGTTATATCCATTGTAAGTGCCTCCCTTAAAAGAAGGGAAACCAAATGGTTCCCCTCTCTTTATCAACCTTTTCTGATCCAAAATTTCAGTATATCATTTTCTTCTGCTGTTTCCATCAGCTCATGGCCACCGGATTTTGACCAAGCGGCTAAGTCTGCTTTAGCTCCTTTATCGGTTACATGTATTTCCAGCACTTGCCCGGTTTGCAAATCATTCATCGCTTTTCTCGTTTTGACGATTGGCATTGGACATGCCAGTCCCTTAGCATCTAGTACTTTATCTGCATTCATATTTCATCTCTCCTATTTTCTTGGTTTCTATTTTTATCGGTATTAGCGAACCGCACAGCGATTTGGTCCAATTTCCATTTCGCGCTGTTTTTCATTATCGGGTTCGATTTTCCCCATATTGGTTTCGCGAATTTCTTGATAGGCGTTTGGCTGAGGCGGTAAATTACCTGTTACCAGCTCTCTGAATTCCGTTTCATCCGCTATGTTCAATCCGTGATTTTCAGCAAATAGGGAACCCAACTTTTTAGCGACACTTCCATCTTCATTCAATTCATCGATGATCATGAAATGTGATGGCAATACAATTAACTCTTCTGATAATTCTTTATAACGTGTATACAGTGTTTCTCTCAAGTCCCCTACCCAATCCTCAGCCAAACCAGCTAAGTCCGGTCTGCCAATGGAATCGATGAATAGTATATCCCCGCTTAGCAAGTATTTTTGATCCACCACAAATGAAGTTGATCCAATGGTATGTCCCGGGGAGTATAATGCTTGGATATCAATCGCTGTATGACCGATCGTTATCACGTTCCCGCTTTCTAATGGCTGATATTCAAAAGTTACTTCAGCCGCATCTTTTGGCGGCAGCCAGTAAGCTGCATTTGTTGCTTCCGCGATTCGTCTTCCACCTGAAATGTGATCGGCATGTAAGTGAGTATCCAGAACATGTGTAATCTTAACCCCGATATCATCTGCGAAATCAAGATAGGCATCTATCATTCTTGCGGAATCAATAACGGCTGCTTCCCCATTGGAAACGACCATGTAAGATAAACAGCCTTTACCAAGTCGAACAAATTGATAAATTTCGGCACCATTTGTCAATTCGCCTATCCTCACTGGTTCCAAGTGTTCACTCCATGCTTTCATGCCGCCCATTAAATAAAAAACATTCAATCCAGCTTCAGATAACATTTCAGCTACCATGACGGATGAGCCTTCCTTTGCACATACTACCAGGATTTCTTTATTGGCCGGGATTTGATCGAGAATTTCTTCCACGCCATCCAGTAGATCAAAGTAAGGGATATTAAGGAATTCGAAATTCTGCCCTTCAATTTTCCAATCATTAAAGTCACTTTCATTTCGAACATCCAAAATAAATAAGTCGGTTTTATTGATCACTTTCTTTGAAACTTCAGCAGCTGTCATTTGCTTAAAAGTCATATCATATACCCCCTGTAGTATTTATGTTTTCAAAAAAATTTTCCTTATTAAAAGGTTAATGTAACATCAGCATCTTTCGCGAACTCCAAAAATGTGACCGCTCCACCTACTTCGATTCCATCAACGAAAGCTTCTTTTTCCATGCCCAATACGTCCATGGTCATTTGACACCCAATAAACTTGACGTCCATTTCCTGTGCCATAGTAACTAACTCAGGAATGGAAGGAACATTGGCCTTTTTAAACCCTTCGGCAAAATGCTCCTTACCCTCAGGCAGAGGAAGTTTTCCATTCGCGTCTTTATGAATTAAGTTCAAACCTTCGAAAGTAAAGAAAATGGCCACTTCTTGATCTGTTGCTGCCGCTGCAGTTGCGATGTTAAACACTTTATATGCATCAAATAAACCACCATTACTTGCGATTATGGCTACTTTGTTAGTCATGATCTATTCCTCCATTTTATAGTTTTATTCATTCATGGATTTTTGGGAAGGACCGTTCCATTGGCTCATGCCGGGTACAACATT
Organism: Peribacillus sp. AS_2; assembly: GCF_026891895.1. Classification (NCBI taxonomy): domain Bacteria; kingdom Bacillati; phylum Bacillota; class Bacilli; order Caryophanales; family Bacillaceae; genus Peribacillus; species Peribacillus sp. AS_2. The sequence goes on along the minus strand of NZ_JAPTGA010000020.1, from coordinate 41,113 downwards.
GCATACCTGTTCAAATCCAGCACCGGTCAGTTTTTGTGCAGCAAGATCACTCCGGCTGCCTGTACGGCAAATCACGAAAATCTCTGACTCTATATCCAGTTCACCCATACGTTGTTCCAATTCACCCATTGGAAGGGATCTTGCTCCTGGAATGTGATTAAAAGCATATTCTGCGGATTCTCGTACATCCAGGATGACCATATTTCTATTTTCTTCCATCACTTGTATAAGTTCTTCATTGGAAATGATTTTTTCATGCTTCTTCACTTCTGTTTCTTCTCCGCTTGCTTTCCGAAGATAATGTTTTAGTGTCGTTCCTTCTTCAACCGTTCCCAAGTATTGGTGACCTGAACTTTCCGCCCAGGCCTTCATATCGGCGGTTGACCCTTTATCAGTTGCTTGAACTTCCAGTACTTCCCCCGCTTCCAGCTTATTCATGGCTTTTTTCGTTTTTACGATTGGCATTGGACAGGCTAAACCTTTTGCATTCAAAACGGAATTTGTTTTTATCATTTTATTTCCTCCTTCTATTATAGGTATGGGGGTATATTTGAATTTAAAATTTTTCTGTGGGACCTTCCCATTCATTCATACCACCCATCATGTTCAACACTTTATATCCATGATCCTCAAGTAATTGTGCTGCCCTTGAACTTCTGCCCCCTGACCGGCAAACCATGATATACTCTTTTGATTTATCCAAATCCTGCATTCTAAATTCCACCAGACCCAACGGGATGTTCACAGCATTTGGTATTTTCCCTGCTTTTACTTCATCGGCCTCCCGTACATCAATGATGTGGACTGGGGAGTTCCCCTTCAATAATGCGTTCACTTCATTCGGTAAAATTTTTTTCACCTTTATAAGAACCTCCTTTTATTCGCGCCAAGAACTCATGCCGCCTTTTACGTTAGTGACTTCTTTAAATCCAAGTTTTTTCAATGCTTTACTCGCATTACTGCTCCTCATCCCGCTTTGGCAGATTACAACCACTTCTTTATCTTTTGACAGTTCCTGTGCCCTTTTGCCAAGTTCGTTTAAAGGAATGTTTTTAAAATCCTTTATGTGATTGCCCCTATATTCATTAGGAGTACGGACATCAATCAACTGCTTATTTCCCTTATTTTTCAACACAGCTTTTAGCTCTGCCGCATTTATATTTTTTATCCCCTTTACAGGGACAAAGCGCTGATATAAAAACCAAACAATGAAACCTAATATGATGAGGTTAAATATAGTTCCCAATGGACCCATCCCTCCGGTACCCAAATTTATATAAATAAGTTTACATTTCCATCCTCTGCTTCAGCTAAATAAGCCGCAACACCTGCATACTCAATTCCATCCAATAACTCCTCTTGCTGTAAACCCAATAAATCCATTGTCATCGTACAGGCTATCAATTTGATTTCTTGTTCCTGAGCCAACTCAATTAAATTTGGGAGTGACATGGCGTTATGCTTTTTCATCACGTGTTTGATCATTTTGGGACCCATCCCAGCAAAGTTCATATTTGATAGACCCATTTTATCAGAACCACGCGGCATCATTTTCGCAAACATTTTTTCAAGAAATCCTTTTTTTAATGAAATCGGCTCATCCTTCCTTAAAGCATTCAATCCCCAGAACGTATGGAAGATGGTCACTTCATGATCGTAAGCCGCCGCCCCATTTGCAATGATATAAGCAGCCATTGCCTTATCATAATCACCACTAAATAAAATGATCGTCGTTTTTTTCTTTTCAGTCATTATGCTTCCCCCTGATGAAATTTCATTTTTACCTTTAAATACCCTACGGGGTATATATTATGCTAAAAAATATAGTGCGTCAACCCACTTCACTAAAATAAATGGTTATCTTTATTTGCTTGGACCATGATTGATTGAAGTCAGCCCTTCATTTACTTCGAAAATTTTTCCATTAACCTTCTCTATACCAAACCCATTTAACCGAGCTGTATGCATCGTCAAGTACTTACATGCGGATTCCTTCGTTTCAAACAGATAAATGCCGCCTGCTTCCTTTGCCTCACTGTCTTCGGTCCAAATCTTCCAAATCAAGCCTTCTTCACTATTAATGCTTTTTGCTAAATCTGTAAATTCTTTTACCATTTCGTTGCCGAAAGGTCCCTTCATTTTAAAATCCACTTGTAAAATATAAGACATGAATAACACTCCTTTTTCAACAGTTCAGGTCAATTCTTTTACCTGCTTTTTATCAGTAAATTAACCGCTTCCTTGACTAGATGATCAGTGCTCTCTCCATTCTCGACGTTTTCCCGAACGCATTGCTCAAGATTGGCACTTACGATAACACCCATGGTCCTATCGATGGCACTTCGCGCAGCCGACAACTGAGTGACGATTTCCCTGCAATCTTTTCCCTGCTCCATCATTCCAAGAACACCCTTGATTTGTCCTTCAATCCGCTTCAAGCGATTAATGACACTTTTATCATACTCCATACTCCGCCCCCCATCTATTTACAATCGTTAATATCATAACTGATTACATTAATTCCATTTCCGATTAAGGAGCTCAGTCCCAAGATCACTTCTTCCGAAGCAATTATTGTGAATTTAATCATTTTCTCGTGAGTTTGGGTATTTTACTCGTGAGTTTGCGCACTTTACTCATGAGTTTGCACGTTTTACTCGTGAGTTTGCACGTTTTACTCGTGAGTTTTCGCGTTTTACTCGTGAATTTGCACGTTTTACTCGTGAGTTTAGGCATTTTACTCGTGAGTTTGCACGTTTTACTCGTGAGTTCATATTATACCTATAGGGGTATATTGTCAAGCCGTTTAATTCACACTTTAATAAACGCCACCTAATACTAAAAACACATTATGGATTAAACTGACCTCTTGGAGGGAGAGCATTAGCCCATATGATGATGAAGTGGCTTATTTTTTCTACAACGGCCCTAAGAAGTCCCCGCAAAGATGTGAGAAAATCACTAATGTTGAACAAAACGCATCTAGTTGGACAAAATAAAAAAGCCCAACCCCCTGTTATTACAAGGATTTGAGCCTTAGGTTCATCTTTTTTTTTGCTGTATGTCTAAAAATATAGAAGACATAATGATTTTCCCCGGTAACTTGCTTTTATTTGTCATAACCCAATATAGATTACTATAATAACAAACATAGAAAGCAAAAATTTGCGGGAATGGTGCGGTTCAATACCGCCTTCACATTTTTCAATTAACAGCTTAGTAAAAAGCTTTTGGGGCAAAACAGTTAAACGTCCTACTTCACTTTTACCATGAATGGGGACATTTCTACAGTTCCCCCACTCCATCGAGATTATTTGACACAAAGTTTTCGAGCAAAGCACGCGCTTCATCTGTTGACTTAGTGTTCATTAATTGATTTCTTAATTCACTTGCCCCTCGAAACCCACGGACATATATCTTAAAAAAGCGATGAAGAGCCTTGAACGAACGTAGCTCCAATTTTGAATATTTATCATGGAGATCCAGATGCAACCTTAAGAGATCAAGCAATTCCTTACTGCTATGATCCTTCGTCTCCTTTTCAAAGGCAAATGGATTATTGAAAATACCACGCCCAATCATAACCCCATCAATACCGTATTGATGAGCGAGCTTTAAGCCAGTTTGACGGTCAGGGATATCTCCATTGATCGTCAAGAGCGTATCTGGTGCCACCTGGTCACGAAGTTTCTTAATCTCCGGGATTAGTTCCCAATGAGCATCTACTTTACTCATTTCATTTCTTGTACGCAAATGAATGGAAAGATTAACAATGTCCTGTTTCAGTATGTGTGTTAGCCAGTCGTGCCATTCGTCTACATCCGTGTAACCAAGCCTTGTCTTTACACTTACGGGCAATCCTCCTGCTTTTGCTGCTTGTATCAATTCTGCTGCAACTTCTGGACGACGGATAAGGCCACTTCCCTTCCCATTCTGTGTCACATTAGGTACAGGACAGCCCATATTGATATCCACACCCCGAAAGCCCAGTTCCGCCATACCTATGCTCATTTGCCGAAAGTATTCAGGCTTATCCCCCCATATATGGGCTACAATTGGTTGTTCGTCCTCTGTAAAAGTCAAACGCCCACGCACACTGCGGATGCCCTCTGGGTGACAATAACTCTCCGTGTTTGTAAACTCTGTAAAAAACACATCAGGTCTGGCTGCTTCACTCACTACATGGCGAAAAACTACATCCGTCACATCTTCCATTGGTGCCAGTATAAAAAAAGGTCGTGGTAGATCACGCCAAAAATTATCTATCATATTAAAATTCCAATCCTTTCATTATGGGGTACCAGGCTAACCCCTTTTCCCAAAATTAAAAAGCAGAATGTCCCTGCTTCCTTTACACTTATACCATGCTTAAGCACTTTTTATCAAACTGCAGAAATGTTTTTTTTCACGAAACCATTCCGACTTCCATATTCCCCCTCCTAGTTTAGAGACGCAAATGCTCGAAATGGTTTTTAATACACGCAAGTACATAATTTCTTGGGGGCAAAGCCAACATATAAGGAAAGAAATTGAAATGGTCGAGGAGGGAATAATTTGAAGGCATCTGATTTGTTTGTAAGATGTTTAGAGAATGAAGGGGTACAATATATTTTTGGGATACCTGGTGAGGAAAATACGGATCTTATTGATTCTCTAATAAGCTCAGATATTGAATTTATCTTGGTTCATCATGAACAAGCTGCAGCTTTTATGGCAGACATCTATGGCCGGCTAACTGGAAAGCCAGGCGTCTGCTTGGGCACATTGGGACCGGGTGCAACCAATTTATTGACAGGGATAGGAAGTGCTTATCTGGATTATTCCCCTGTTGTCGCGATTACAGGTCAGGCGGGCCTTGATCGCATTCATAAAGAGTCGCATCAATATGTGGACATTATTGGCGTTTTCGAGGAAGTAACGAAATGGAATCAACAAATTAAGGTGCCGCATACGATTCCGGAAATTATCCGTAAAGCATTTAAAACGGCTGTCATTGAAAAGCCGGGAGCTGTTCATATAGAACTTCCGGAAGATGTGGCGATGATGGATACTGAAGGGGAAGCTCTTCCGGTTACACCAATGCCTAGATCCCGCCCAGCCGAGGAAGAAATCAAAAAAGCCTTCGAATTAATAAATCGCGCTAAAAAGCCTATCATTCTAGCTGGTAATGGCGTGATCCGCGATGGAGCTTCTGAGGTTTTGCGGAAATTTGCAGAAGAGAAGCAAATTCCCGTTGTGAATTCATTCATGGCTAAAGGAGTTTTACCTTCCGACCATCCATTGTCCCTTTTTACAGTAGGGATGCAAGCAAGGGATTATGTTCTATGCGGATTTGATTTGGCCGATCTTATTATCACCGTCGGGTATGATTTCGTCGAGTATTTGCCAAAGTATTGGAACGATGAGGCAATGAATCCGATTATTCATATTGATGCACGACCTGCCGAGATTGATGCTTATTACCCGGTTCAAGCAGAATTGGTCGGGAACGTTACGGAGGCACTTGAAGCCTTGACGACTGGTGTAGCAAAAAAAGAACTTTGGCCAGAAGTGAAAAGGTTAAGGTCCCAAATCATTGAAAAATTTCATTCTTCGGATGATGTATCAGGAAGCCCTATCATCCCTCAGCGAATCATTGCCGATTTGAAAAGGGCGGAAAAGGGTGAAGCCATTGTCATTTCGGATGTGGGTGCCCATAAATTATGGATTGCCCGGATGTATCAGCCGGAAATCCCTAATCACACAATTATTTCTAATGGCTTTGCATCGATGGGAATTGCCATTCCCGGCGCAATTGCAGCCAAATTGGCAAAGCCTGATAAACCTGTTATTGCAGTTACTGGGGATGGCGGATTCCTGATGAATGGAGTTGAATTGGCAACGGCAAAACGTCTAGGTCTTGCCTTCGTGATCGTCATTTTCCATGATTCAAAATACGGCCTAATTGAGTGGAAACAATTGAATAAATTTGATCGTACGAATGCCATTGAATTCACAGATCCAGACTTTTTAGGGTTCGCAAAAAGTTTTGGAGTTAAAGGTGTGAAAGTAACCCACTCCGATGAATTGCTACCTGCATTAGAAGAAGCGCTTTCGAGTCAGGAAATTGTCTTGATTGATGTGGATGTCGATTATTCGGAAAATGTAAAGCTCTCGAAAACACTAGGTGATTATATTTGTAAATTATAAAGGCAGATATTATTGGAGGGATTTCAGATGAAGAAAAAGTGGCAATTGTGGATCGGTGGTAAATGGCGGGAGGCTAAATCATATGAGCCATTATATAATCCCCATTCAAACGAAGAAATTGCACAAATCGGACAGGCTGAACCAGCGGATGCCATTGAAGCGATTGTTGAGGCAAATGCTGCTTTTCAGAAATACCGATCCTACCCGGCTCATGCACGAGCAGAAATTTTATTTAAAGCTGCAGCAATCATGGAAGAACGCAGTGAAGAACTTGCAAGAATCATTTCTCTGGAGGCGGCGAAAACGATTCGAAATGCTCGTGAAGAAATGAATCGTACGGTTCAGACCTATCGTTTCGCTGCAGAAGCGTCCAAGAACAATTATGGAGAACAAATCCCGATGGATGCGGCAGTTGGGGGGGTAAACCGTTTTGGCTTCACGGTTCGCACCCCGATTGGCGTCGTCACCGCGATTACCCCATTTAATTTTCCCTTTAATCTGGTTGCCCATAAAGTCGGTCCAGCTATTGCCGCTGGAAATTCGATTGTGTTAAAACCTGCCGAACAAACCCCATTGAGTGCACTGGTTCTTGCCGATATTTTTAAAGAAGCCGGGTTGCCAGATGGAGTATTGAACATCATACCTGGCAAAGGCGATGTTTTAAGTGAAGCCTTGACGACCCATCCACATGTAAAAAAAGTGACGTTCACAGGCAGTGTTGAGGTCGGACACCTTATCCAGCAGCAGGCAGGATTCCGTAAGCTTACACTTGAACTCGGGTCCAATTCCCCTTTCATCATTGATGAAGGAGTCGACATCGATCAAATTATTCAAAGAAGTGTAATGGGTTCATTTACGAATAATGGGCAGGTGTGCATCTCGATTCAACGGATTTATGTCCACAAATCACTATACCAACAATTTTTAGATCGTTTCGTCAGTGCCACAAAACAGCTTGTCATCGGTTCACCTCTCGAGGAAAATACAAATATCACAGCGGTGATTTCAAAAAAATCATTGGAGCGGTTACAAAGTTGGATTGATGAGGCAGTACAGGAAGGAGCAAAAATTGAGTGCGGCGGTACAGTGGAAGGCAATGTACTATTGCCTACCGTTTTAACCAATGTAAATCGTGACTCAAAGGTATTTCGTTTCGAAGTATTTGGTCCGATTGTCTGCATTTTCCCTTTCGATACGCTGGATGATGCCATCAATGATGCAAATGATTCGCGTTACGGCTTGAACTCAGGAGTGATGACTCCGAGTATAGAACGAGCTTTTTATGCGGCGGAACGCTTGGAAACAGGTGGAGTCGTAATCAATGATATCCCTACTTACCGAATTGATAATATGCCTTATGGCGGCTGGAAGGACAGCGGTGTTGGCCGGGAAGGCGTCAAATATGCGATGCAGGAAATGATGGAGCAGAAGTTTATCAGCTTTAAAATAAGCGACAATTGAGGAATACTAACCCGTGGTAAATGAGGAGGCGATATCTTAAGGATCTCGTCTTCCTTTTTTATCGTAAATGGAATTCTTATCCCAGCTTTCGGGGTGGTGAAAACCTCCAGCAGATGCTGAAGCGGTGGAAAAAGATACCCCAAGGGCCATTGCCAATACTACCAAACTAGTTAATAATTTCTTCATAGCTCCATCTCCCTCTTTTTTTGTACATCCGAACTCCTTACAATTTCCCTTCAGATTTTATTTTTCCCTTCCGACCGATGTCCTGTTTTGTCATTGCCAAACAAACAGTGTCCCAGAAAGATTGAATAAGTAGGATAAATTCGTAACTGGGACATAACGGTTTTTACGCTGAAAGATTTTATAATGAAATTAGTCAAAAAAATCAAGGAAATTCTCTTTACACATTATCCTTCTCTTTTCTTCTAATTTCCCTTGATATTCATAAGAGGAAGTTTAACCATTTACGCCAAAAGGCCGCCAATTGGCGGCCTTCTGAGACTTTTTGTTATTGCCCAAGTTCCTTCTTCTTTTCAGTCCGTTATTCGTTCAAATACGCCCATGCATATTGGGCATAAAGTTCTGAACCGGTAGCAAGCGCATCCTCGTCGATGTTGAATTTCCCGTGATGATGCGCCCATTCCGAATCCTTTTCAGGGTTTCCTGATCCCACTAAAGCGAAGCTTCCGGGTACTTCATCTAAATAGAAGCTAAAGTCTTCGCCCCCCATTGTTGGCTTTTCATTATATATTGCGTCTTCACCAAACGCTTGCGAGGCCACCTTTTGCACTAATTTGGCACTATATTCATCATTAATTACAGCTTGCGTGCCACGGTAGTAATCAACCTTTGCGGTCGCACCGTAAATGTTCGCAACATTTTCAGCATAAATCTGAAGCTGCTTTTCAATATGGTCACGTGTTTTAGAATCAAAACAACGGACAGTCCCTTCAATGACGGCATTTTCTGCAATGACATTAAAACGTGTGCCAACGACCATTTTTCCAATTGTCAAAACAGCGGGATTTTGGGGGTCGACCGTTCTTGATACGACGGACTGTACATTCATGACGAATGAAGAGGCGACAATGGTTGCATCGATACAGTCCTGCGGCATTGCACCATGTCCCCCTCTTCCTTTAAAGGTTACGGTAAAGATATCTGCTGAAGCGAATGAAGGTCCTTGAGTGCAAGCGACTTTGTTTGTTGGCATTTGCGACCAAATATGTATGCCAAAAACATTATCAACACCTTCAACGGCCCCCTGTTTAACCATTTCCCTTGCACCTGTTGCCACTTCTTCGGCTGGTTGAAATATTAAGCGCACATTCCCAGGCAATTCTTCTTTTATTTCGTTTAGTGCCTTCGCTGCAATTAATAGCATGGATGTGTGTGCATCATGACCACATGCATGCATTTTCCCTTCTTCCTTTGAAGCATACGACAAGTCTTTATTTAGTTCTTCTACAGAAAGGGCGTCCATATCTGCTCTTAATGCGACGGTCTTTCCAGCCTTACCGCCTTTAATTTCTCCAATGACACCTGTTGGTTCTGCTTTTCGGTAAGTAATTCCTAATTTTTCAAGGTAGTCACAAACAAAGGCAGTTGTATTTTCTTCTTCCCATGATAACTCAGGTTCGCTATGAAGTTTTCTGCGTATTTCTGTTAATTCATCATTATAATTTTGAATCGCTTCTTTTATCGTTTGATTAATCATTCTTATTCTACCTCCGTTAAACATTTAGCCACTTCGTAAAATATTTGCACTCCATTTGCCAAATGACGTGCATCAGACCATTCCTCTGGACAATGACTTAGTCCTGCTTTACTTGGAACAAAAAGCATGCCAACATCAGTCACATCGGAAAAAACCATCGCATCATGACCTGCACCACTATCAATGGAACAGTATGGAATTTCCAAATCTGAACTTTTATCTTTTAATAAATCTTTAATCTCATTACTCAATATCTTTGGCGGCATATACAACAGCTGTTCCGCCGTTGAATGGATCCCCTGTACCTGATAGGATTCGATTAATTCTTTCATCCGCCTGATGACATTGTTAATATGTTCTTCCTTGCTTGATCGAATATCTACCGAAAATACCACCTTATTCGGTATGACGTTTGCTCCATTTGGTAAAACATCTAGTCGCCCTGTCGTTATAACCGTTCCTTCTCCTTCCTCAATTGCAAAGCTCGGTAATTGAGAAATAATTTGAGCGGCAGCAACCAATGCGTCCGTACGGCGATCCATTGGGGTTGTGCCTGCATGTCCTGCCTTTCCTTCAATGGTTACTTCAAATTGGGTTAAACCAACAATAGCTTCTACAACACCAATGGGGATATTCTTCTCTTCAAGGATTGGACCTTGTTCTATATGCAATTCGAGAAACGCTTTAATGCTATTGGGATTTCTTCTTTTCGGAAGAGTGAAATCCAGTCCAATTTTTGACATCGCTTCAATTGTGGTGATACCATCTTTATCCTTTAAATTTTTAAAACTTTCCTCACTAAGCGTTCCCACTATTCCTCTCGACCCCATTAGCCCTCCGCCAAAACGAGCTCCTTCTTCTTCAATCAGGGCAACGATTTCCAATGGATATTTAGGTGTTAATTGATTCTCTGCAAATAGGGCAGCCACTTCAAGTGCGACAATTACACCGGCTGGTCCGTCATACGCACCGCCATTTGGTACGGAATCAAAATGTGAACCTAACAGAACGCTCGGTGCATCTTTTAAAGTACCATCAAGCTTTCCAAAAATATTTCCAAATCCATCTTCCTTTACTGTCAGGCCGTATTCCATCATTTTATTTTTTATATAATTACGTGTAAGCAAGTCTTCCTTGCTATACGTAAGCCGGGTAGTCCCTTCTCCGGGTGTTGATGTAAATTCGCTCAAATCATTTATTTGCTTTTCTATACGTTCGCTAAGACTCACTTAGAATCCCTCCTATTTTACAAGAATTGTACGAATATTCCTGCCAAAATAACCGACACGATTGTTACCGATATAAATCCGCCAACAAGCATCGGCGGCAGCATATGGCTTAGCAATGCTTCTTTTTCATTTTCATCTTTTGTTAATGAATTGACGACTTCATTGGTGATAATGTAATCAGCTGGAAATCCGTATAATGCTGTTAAAGATACAGCAAAGGCCATTTCTTTGCTGACTTTTAACAATTTCCCTGCTATGAATGAGAATATATACATACCTATCACAGCGAAGATAATACAAACAACAAGTGGGTAAAGAATCTCCATCATCATACTTGGTGTTGCATTTTTCAATCCATCAAAGACGAAAAGCATAAGGGCCATGATGGCAAATCCGAATCCATTTGCTTTTTGCAGTGTCTGTCTTTCCAAGAAACCGATACTTTTTCCGATAACCCCGAATAGTAAGCAAAGAACAAATGCATTAATAGATATAATCGGCTCTAATCCACTCGAAACAAGGTAAGCAAGTAAAGCAACAACTGCCAGTCTTAAAAATTTGAAATACTCCGTATTATATTTTTCAGGAAGTTTCTTAAACAGCCTAAGTTCCGTCATGCCTTCTGCAGCGGCTGCAGTTTCATCCCTTTTTACCGTTAACTTTCCATTGCGGTATTGCCCCAAAAGCTTCTTGCCTTCTTTCTTCAAGACAATTGAAGTTAAAGGATATCCGGCGAAGCCTTGCATGACATAAATAACAATGGCAAAAACGGACAAGCTCGTAAGTCCTGCATCTGCCGCTCCTTCTGACATGATTATTGAAGAAACCATACCTCCCACTAATGGCGGAACCGCTACAAGGACAGTTTGCAGATCAAAAATAAAGATGCCAATTCCAAATAATAGTGCAACAATGCCAAGAATACCAGATAAGGAGATGACAATCGTCTTCCATTGATTCACCAATTCCCTTATTGAAAGCAATGTCCCCATATTCGTGATCAATAAGTACATCATCATGGTTGCCACTACCGGTGGAACACCTGCTATTGAAACGATGTCTTGCGGAAAGAATGTCCAATAACCACATAGAAATAGGATCGCCGAAATGAAAACGGAAGGTACCCAGGCTTTTGTTCGAACCGCCACTATGTCCCCTACAAATAAAATCAGAATTACGATAACCAAAGCCAACATCTGTGACATATGAGTTCCCTCACCTTCTCATTTAATAGTTTGAATATTCTTATAAAATAATAACACTGAATAGTATAAATTTAAATATAATTTCATATTTTCAGGTAATTGTACACAGATAATAGGAAATGTAAGTGTTTTAATTTCAACTTCACACACCAAACATTCTCAAATAATTAAGGGATTGGATATATCAAAATAATTTAATCTTAAAATAGACACTTTATCTCCTTTAAAAATTCAAAAAGAAAAAGCCGTCTATTGACGGCTCAGACTGAAGACAAACTCGAAGAAAATCGAGTTTGTCTTCAGTTTTTTGGGCTTGTACAAATTTGGACGTTGATTGGAACGTAGGGCGGTCCGCCCACGGCGCACTTGCGCCTGTGGGGTCTCCCTTGGACTCGCTATTCCCTCAGGAGTCTCGCACACCCGCTCCAAACAACTATTTTTAAAGCTTCAGACGGAACCCTTTTTGATACAAACTTAGCCGACAAAGGACATTTCTGTTAATTAATAAAAAATATCATTAAGTAAATTGCGGCGCAATGAACTCGGATTTATATAGGTGAAGGATGCTTTTGGGCCCCAGAATTTCTCTATCAATAAAAAATACTTACCTTAATAATTGTTGCAGTAGAGTCTTCATCGTGATTTGATAACTTTATATTTATATTGTCGGAGGTATGATCTCTGTTTAAGGTTATTAAGTCACCTTGCTCTAAAACAATTGTCTCTTTTTCATCGATATTCATTCTACTCCTGCCTTTGAAACAATAGAAGGCGTCGGTTCTTTTCGAAGAATCCCGATTTTCCAACACTTCCGCATGGGTTACATCATTCATATGAATCGTGCTGATGTCACCTTCACATCCTTCCGCTAACATCAAATTAAAGTCAGTGACCTTCCCTATACTGCGGGTTGTCCAGCCTCCATCAAACCGATCCTGTTCAAATGGGCTTAAATGCACACTGGGCTTTCCCTGATGTTGCAGCGACATTTCACCATCAAGGATCATGATGATTCTCTGAATGCCTGGAAGGTGAGTAAATAAGGATTCGTCCACCTCGACTTCTGCTGTGCTTATCCGCCATTTGAAATCACGCTTCGAGTAATCAGCTTCTTCAGGATAAATGGCTAGTTGAGTTGTTTTACCACCTGACCAAAGACTGGTTATTTGTTCACTTTTCTTTATTATTTTTAGTGAAAATGACAATGAATTTCTCCCCTTTAATTATTACATTTTTTCAGTACAATCTAGGCTAGGATGGATATCATTAACAGAGATGCATAAGAGAGCTTAATTTTACTGACCTCTGATCATCGCAGCAGCATTCTTACTAAATCAGGCTGTGAAACGCTACGATACATACATGTAGATGTTGCGAAATTGATAGGGTTCCGGTGCATTAATAATGCATACAGAAAAACCATCGTGAATTACCTACTATATGGGCAATTTCAGAATAAAAAAATCAATACCGAATGTTTTGGCATTCCCAAAAACATTCGGTAACACTATATTTTTTGATTCCTTATTTAATAACAAATTATCATTTAAATAGATTAATACTTATAATGATGATTGGCATGGCAAATACATCGATAAGAAATGCACCGACTATCGGAACGATTAAATATGCTTTACTTGAAGGTCCATATTTCGCAGTGATTGTTGACATATTTGCCATAGCATTTGGTGTAGCCCCTATACCATGTCCGATGAATCCTCCAACCATAACTGCCGCATCGTAGTTTTTGCCAAGAAAACGAAACATGATGAATATACTTAAAAGGATAATGAAAATTACTTGTATCACCACAATTAAAATTATTGGTAAAGCAAGGTCAGCAACTTCCCATAATTTTATACTCATTAATGCCATAGATAAGAAAATACCTAAAGTGATATCTCCAATAAAATTAATACTAGGCATTTCGATAATTTTTCCGTTTATTTTATCTAAAATATTCCGAACTATTACAGCCACTATCATTGCTCCCACATAGTTCGGTAAAACATAACCTGTCTTTGCCGAAAATAACTCTCCTAGATATGAACCTAAAGCCATACAAAATGTCAGTATTAACAATTGTTTCATAAATGAAGCTACATTTAATTCTATTTTGTCTTCCATTTCTTTCTTTTCTTGAATTTCAATATCTTCTTTACTTGGTGTTAATTTGTGTTTATTAATTAAATACTTTACAGTGGGACCTCCAACTAATCCACCAAACACTAATCCTAATGTAGCTGCTGCTATTCCAATTGCTTGGGCAGATTGAATGCCCAGCGATTCAATCGTACCGCCAAAAGCTGTAGCTGCACCAATGCCGCCTTCCATGGAAATTGCTCCTGCCATCATGCCAATCAATGGATCAATCCCAAAAACGGGTGCTAAAGAAATTCCGATTAAATTTTGGGCAAATGCCAGAAACCCGCATAACAACCAATATATTAATAATAATTTACCGCCGACTTTTACTAATTGGAAACTGGCACCCAATCCAACGGACGTAAAAAATGTTAACATGAATAATCCCTGGAGTGTCGTATCCAATGAAATGGTTATGTTTAAAAAGGTTTTAAGACTTGTAGCGACGATTGCAAAAAGTAATCCCCCCACAACGGGTGCAGGGATACAAAAGTGTCTAAATAATTTGACATTCTTAACGATAATCCCGCCTAGTGCTAAAAGCAGTATCGCTAAAAAAATAGTGATCGTTTGATTAATCTCGATGTTCATATTGCTTATCTCCTCTCCACACACATGAATACTTCATTTATTAGGTTTGCAGCTAGTTTTACAGTCCGATTATCACAATCTAATGATGGATTCACTTCACAGATATCAAATGAAATAGTTTTCGTATGTGAAGTAATCTTACGAATTAATTGCCTAACCATTTTTCCTGAAAGACCAAATGAAGAAGGCGCACTCACACCCGGTGCTTCAGAAGCGTTTATAACATCCATACAAAGTGTCAATATAATATAATCATGTTGATTTATAAAATTCAGAATTTTATTTTCGTTTTCTTCAGAATTTTCATCTACTAATTCTTCTTCCAATATCCAAGAGCAACCAAGTGTAGTTGCAGTGTCAAATAATTTTTTAGTATTTCCATAACGTTGAATACCAATTGGCAAATAACTAGCTTGATGATCATTATCTAATATTTGTTTAAACATCGTTCCAGAAGAAGTTATTTCTTCATAAGAACGTAAATCAAAATGAGCATCAATGTTAAGAATGCCTATTTTGGCATTGGGTCCAACACTCGACCTAATTCCTAGATAATGACCATAAAAGGTTTCATGTCCGCCCCCCAAAATAACAGGAAACATATTTTTAGATAATATTTTCTCTACGTGGCTTCCCAATTCAGCTTGAGCTGCTTCTAACTGTTGATTTTCACAAATGATATTTCCGAAATCAACTAGGCTATCTGCTGATTGGCCGTGCCAAGATAGAGATGATAAGGATTTACGTATTTCATTGGGAGCTTCTTTGCTTCCAAGTCTTCCTTTATTCCTGCGTACGCCTTCTTCACAAGAGAACCCTACTATTCCACATGTATTATTTGCTGATGTTGTTTGATTATCTTTAACTATTTGATGAATTCTAAATTCATCTTTATCTATTAGACTATCTGTTCTGCCTTTCCATAAATCCATATTTGGTAACGCATACATTTACTTTTCCTCCCCATAAATAAAAATACTTCATATTTGCAATCGCCAATAAATTTCGGGATGTACTGTTATAAAAGCTCTGGTTCAATGGCTTGTCCTTTTGTTTTCGTTAAATTTGGATAGGCCATTGACTTATCCTGCCTGATGCATTTTGCACATCCCCGCTTTCGCCGCACTGTAACTTCCAGTCCAGCTCTGTAGACCATTATGTTGTATATCTATGTTCCCTCCATTCTGCTTAATGGTTTTACTACATTTTTATTAAGCAAGTTTCATGCCAGGTCCATTTCCATAAAAACAGTGGAAAATTCAGATATATTCAAAATAAAAAGTAGGCGAAAATTGCCGCTCGGCAATTTCCGCCTACTTTTCTTCCCGATATTTCTTCAACTTGTCCCGCAATGTCCTCTCCCCGATGCCAATTGTTTGCGCTGTCTTCCTTTGATGACCGTTAAATGCGGCAAGGTTATGAAGAATCACTCTTTTTTCGATTTCTTCAAGCGGTTCACCGACATATACGGGGATTAGGGTATTGCCGAAAAATGGGCGCGAGCTTTTTTGGATGTCGGAAGGTAAATCGGCTTTCTGTATGTAAGAATCATTCGTAAGCGCTATTGCTCTTTCAATCACGTTCTGCAGTTCACGAATATTTCCTGGAAAGTCATATTGCTGTAAAAGCTGCAGCGCTTCATGGGAAATTCCTTCTACAGGTTTTCCCATTCGATCACCGATTTTTGCAATGAAAAATTCCAACAGCAAAGGAATATCCTCTTTTCGTTCACGTAAAGCCGGAAGGTGAATCGGAATCACATTTAATCTGTAATATAAATCTTCACGAAATCGATTCTCTTTTACTTCTTTAACCAAGTCTCTGTTTGTCGCTGCAATGATCCGGACATCGATGCTGACTTCTTCTATCCCGCCAACGGGCATTACCTTTCTCTCTTGTAGAACGCGCAAAATTTTCCCCTGCAGTGCCAAATCCATCTCACCGATTTCGTCAAGAAAGATTGTACCTCCTTCCGCCAAAACAAAAAGTCCATATTTTCGCTGTGTCGCCCCTGTAAATGCGCCCTTTTCGTATCCGAATAATTCTGATTCCAACAGGTGAGTCGGAATGGCGGCACAATTAATAGCCTGAAACTTTTTGTTTCTGCGCTTGCTTTGATTATGGATGGTTCTGGCGACGACTTCTTTACCGGCTCCACTTTCCCCTTCTATGAGAATGTTGGAATCGATATCCTTCACTTTTTCGATGAGGGAGAATATTTTACGCATGGCCAAGCTTTCACCGATGAGGCCGTTCACACCTGCCACCTTATCCAATTCTTCACTCAGCCATTTCACTTTGGACTGAAGGGTGTACACTTCTTCTGCTTTTTGCATCAGCACTTCCAATTCATCAATATGAAGCGGCTTTGTCGCATATGAAAACGCACCCTTACGCATTGCTTCCACGGAAGAAGGAATGGTGCCGTAGGCCGTCATCATAATGACAACAGTCGAGGGGGATAGGCGTTTGATTTCTTCTAACACTTCCATCCCATTGTATCCCCCGATTTTTAAATCCAGCAAAACGATGGCGATTTCTGCCCTTTCGAAAAGCGGAAGCGCTTTTCGTGGGTCTGTAAACGAATAAACGTGATACTGGTCTTCCAATGCAAACGTAAGTGACTGACATATGGTTGGTTCATCATCAATAATCATGATATCGTGCATCGTTTTCACCCTTTCTGTATTAATGCTGTAAACAAATGGTCACTACTGTTCCCTTTCCTACTTCACTTCTTGTCTCGATAATCCCATCGTTTTCTTTGACAAGCTGATACGTAATAGAAAGCCCTAGCCCGACCCCGTTGGGTTTCCTGGTGTAAAACGGTTCAAAGATCTTATCAATGTCTTCTTCCGAAATCCCAATTCCTTCATCCTCGATTTCAACGACAGTGAACACATCCCGATAGTATGCCCGAAAAATAAGTGTTCCCCCTGTATTGGACGCCTGTATGGCATTGAGAATGACGTTCACCAGTACTTGTTTGATTTGCTGTGTATCTGCAGTTGCCTGAATGTCTCCAGCGAACTCTCGAACAATGCTCAGGTTTTTTTCTTTGATTTTCGGCTTTAGCAATAGCTCAATCCCTGCCATGGCCTCATTCAGCGAAAATGTGACAGGCTCTGATTTTTTAGGGCGGGCATAATCGAGCAAATCGTTAATCAATGTATTAAGTCGGGTAATTTCACTAGTGACCTGTTCGGAAAAGAACGTTCGGAAATCTGCGCTTGCAAATTTTTTCGGCAGCAATTGCGTATAGGTAAGGATGGATGTTAACGGATTTCTTATTTCATGAGCGATACCCGCCACGAGTTGACCCAATGAACGCAATCGGTCATCCTGAGCCACTTTTCTCTCCAGTTGTTTTTGTTCCGTACTATCGAAAAAGTTCAACACCGCACCTACACTTTCTCCCCCAATAGTCTGAATTGGATACATGCTGTAAGTTATATGCCTTTTTTTGCCCTCATAATGAGACCATACCGTTTCCTTTTGCAAGAAAACTCTCTTTTTCTCTAATGCAGCCTTAATCTCCTTTTCCGGGATGAAACGGGCAGTTGGCAGAACCTGAAAACGTTTTCCAACAACATTACCGTCCACCCCCAAATATTCCATGGCCCTAACATTAATCATCGATACAAGACCTTGCTGATTCAGTGTAATAAGCGAACTGTAGGCACTGTTTAATACTTGCTGCTGAAAGTTGATGTTTTCCTCAAGAAGGAGCATCTTCTCTTCCAGGTCTTTATTCACGTGCTCAATTTGCTCGGTTCGCTTAGCCACTTCTCGTTTAAGGCTGAGATTCCACCATAAGATGAGAGAAATCACAATGAAGGTAAGAATAAGACCAATTTCCAAATACAACAGCGTTTTACGGAGCCGTTGAGTATTTGGCAGGATATATTCGCCGAACCACTTTTTCTCTATCTTTTCATACGTTCCATCTTTCTTGATTTGAGAAATGGCCTGATTGAATAGTGTCAGCAACTCTTTGTTTTTCGGCATAACGGCTACAGCATAATTTGTGGCGTCAAGCGGCTCACCGACAATCTTAATGAGTGATTGCTGCTCATTTTTCTGTAGAAAATATTGACCAGTAATCCGATTTCCAATGAAAGCATCCACTTTACCGTCGATAAGCGACTGAACGGCTTCTTGTTGATTATTAGTTTCCACCAATTGCAAACGATCGACTTTACTTAATAGACCGCTTGCAACATCTCCTTTTTGTACAGCTACTTTCCGGCCTTTAAGATCTTCGATTTTTCGGATATACATATTATCTTTCAACACAAAAATCCCTTGTGAACTTGTGAAATACGGAGCTGAAAAATCATAAAACTCTTCACGTTCTTGATTGTACTTCATGCCTTGAATCGCATCCACTTTTCCAGAGCGCATAGCTTGTACTGCCTCGTTCCATGGCATGGGATAGTATTCGAACCTAATGCCAGTCTCGATAGAAATGGCGTTCATTATATCCACATTAAAACCGGTATAAACACCCGAATCGCTCAAGTATTCAAAAGGTGGAAAGTTATTATCCCCTGCAACCCGTATCACTTTTTGGGCTTCCGAATGGGCTGCTGAAGGAAAGAAGCAGCAAAAAAAGAAAAGGTAGACGGTTAATACGGCACAGATAGTATGTAAATTTCGCATCGCCTCACCCCTTTTTTCTATACTTGCTGTTTTGTATCATAAATGTGTATATATACAATGTACAAAGACTCTATTATGATAACTTTTTAAAGGATATAAGAAAAGCTAATCTGCATTTCATAACACCATACATGGCAGATAGTCGAATTACAATATATTTTGAATGGAAAATGGATTATATATAAAAAGGCATGCTCCCTTTTTCGGGAATCATGCCTTTATGCAAATGTTGTAGCAGCCTAGGCTTTTCTAGCAACATTCTAACTTAAATGATAGGTTTGACTGTGTATAGTATACTTTTTGATTTTTTCCATGCTTGGTTCATAGCCGATTCCAGGCAATTCTGGAACACTGATCATTCCGTTTTCCACTGTAACTTCGGGATCAGTGATATCTTCTGCCCAATAGAGGGAGGAAGCTGCGGTATCACCGGGAAGAGTGAAGTTCGGCAGTGAAGTGATTGCAATATTATGAGCTCTTCCAATGCCTGATTCCAGCATACCTCCACACCATAGCGGAATGCCATGTTCTAGGCATAAATCATGGATTTTCTTAGATTCAGTCAAACCTCCGACACGGCCAATCTTGATATTAATAATTTTACAGCTGCCCAATTTAATAGCTTTCCTGGCATCCTCTAATGAGTGTATGCTTTCATCCAGGCAAATAGGTGTTTTTAACCTTGACTGTAATTCTGCATGGTCAATGATATCATTATAGGCAAGCGGCTGCTCAATCATCATTAAATTAAAATCATCCAAGGCGGATAACCGGTCTATATCTTTTAAGGTATAAGCTGAATTTGCATCGGCCATCAGCGGGATTTCAGGATATACTTTTCGTACCTTGTCTATTAATTCAACATCCCAGCCCGGTTTGATTTTTAGTTTAAAACGTTTATAGCCTTCACCGAGACGAGCTTCAATTATATCCAGGGTCGAATCGATCGAATCCTTTATTCCAATGCTTACCCCCACTTCAATTTTCTTTTTTGTTCCACCTAACACATTTGAAAGAGAAGCACCTTGCTTTTTAGCATACAAATCCCAAACGGCACCCTCTAAAGCAGCTTTTGCCATATAATTTCCGCGAATATGGGTGAAATATTTTTCGGAAATTTCATCAGGATGCTTGATTTCATTTTTTAGGATTATTGGAATTAGATAGTCTTCTAGTATATGCCAGTTTGTTTTTAAGGTCTCTTCATTATACAGGGGGTCGAGCATCGCAACCGATTCAGCCCAACCGGAAATGCCATCATCGCTTATGGCTTCGACAAGGATAAAATCCCTATCGTATTCCGTCCCAAAGCTAGTTGTAAAAGGTTCAAGCAAGTCTAGCTTAAGATGCCTTAGAATAACTTGTTTAATTTTCACTTGGAAATTCTCCTTCTATGATAAAACTGTTAAAGAACACAGTCTTACAAATTTTTTATTAATAGGCTTACACAGCCTGAAATTACTAAACATTATATATATTCTCCTAGTTCATTTCCTTGATAGCATATAAAACTGAACGGGAATTTCCGTCATGGAATTCTTCATAAAACCTGTTACCTGCCATCCTTGTTGAAATAATCCGGTAAAAATGTCCCTGGTTTTCATCCGCCAGTCATTGGCCGCTTGAATATTTGTGACTCTTATTGTTCGGAAGTCCTTTGGAAGGGCAACAAAAGCTGTTTCACATTCTTGTTCAGGCAGCGGGCGAGTGAACGATGGAACTGGCAATCCCTTTTCAATGGTATCCCATTGAATAAGCGAGTTTTCCATCACAAAGTCCAGCGGCATTCCCTGTCCGCTAGAATCCGTTGTCTCTTTTTTATCAATATGCCATTCGACAAGAAAGCGGTCAGAAGGAATTCCGCTGTTTAAAAGATCTTCCATTTCACCATAGCAGTTTGCGATATATGTGGAGCATACCCCGCCGAGCTTGGCTATATTTAAATACCCATTAACACTTTCCAAAGGATCGTATGTCCAGGTAATAAGGGAATAGCCGAGCTTTAGCGCTTCCTCACGTTGTGCTAACTTTAACTTCTCGCCTATACCTTTGTTGCGAAATTGCTCATCAATTCCTAGTATATGTGAACAAAGATAGGCTGATTGCCCATTGAATCCCGGAAAACTGTATTGAAATCCAATCAGCTTTCCTTCCCAATAAGCTCCTATAACCAAACCGCCGTTTTTCACGGCTGTTAAGGTTTGGTGTGTGGGGATTGAGTCGGTTTCTCCCCAAATGCTGGACTCTAGCTTTCTTACTTCCTCTAGCTCTTCAATTCGATGAAGAGAACGAATTACAATTTCCTGTGATTTCGTCATGGTCAACCTCCTAGGTATAGCACAAGTGCCCTTATTGACAACATAAGATGACAAGATAGTCCACAACTGACAGCATGTCTAACAAGGCACTGGCGCTATCATGTAATTGTCTTTCTTAATAAAAAATACTTTCCTGCTTGTTTACAAAGGCGGTTTTCACATACTTTGTTGCTATTTACCAGGTAGTGAGTTGTGGTTGATTTCCCCCTCCAGATGCTCGCTTTCCGCGGGGCGGGCGGTGAGCCTCCTCGGCGTAAACGCCTGTGGGGTCTCACCTGTCCCGCTGCTCCCGCAGGAGTCTCGCACTTCCGCTCCAATCAACCTTAAATAGTTTCGTTTTAAAAACAACAATCTTTACAAAAAGAGCCTTTACAAAAGAGGTTATTCCACTTTACTGAAATCGGCCTCTTGCAATGGAGTCATTTTTGTTCTCTTTACGATTTTATAACCTAGAAAAGCCAGGAAAAATAAAGGAAGCCCGATATAGGAAATTAAAATTCCATACCAATCAATCTCAGGACCGAAAAATGCAGAGTAATTTTGTCCCAGAATTGCCGTAATACATAAAAGTGTGGCTAATATCGGACCGAATGGATACCATTTTGATACATAAGGCAAATCTTTCAAATCTCTACCTTGTGCAATATATGCCTTCCGGAAACGATAATGTGTAATCGAAATTCCTAACCAGGATAAAAAACCGGATAATCCTGCAGCGTTCAATAACCAAGTATAAATCGTGCCTTCACCGAAAAGAGAGGTCAGGAAAGCTGCCATCCCAACGATGGTAGAAAAGTACACAGCGTTCACTGGAATGCCGCCTGAATTCACTTTTTTTAGAAACGAAGGGGCTTTGCCTTCTTTCGCCAGCACCCAAAGCACGCGAGAAGCTCCGTACATGGCCGAATTTCCTGCAGAAAGAACGGAAGTAAGAATGACCACATTCATAAGGGAGGCAGCGATGGCAAGCCCAGCGTTTTGAAAAACTAGAGTGAAGGGACTTACCGCAATATCTTCAATATCCGAGCTTAACAAACGCGGATCATTATAGCTTATTAAAAATCCAATCACAATTATCGCCAATACATAAAACAAGAGCAGCCTCCAGAAGATTTGCTTAATGGCCTTTGGTATATTTTTTCTTGGGTTTTCACTCTCGCCGGCCGCAATTCCTACTAACTCGGTACCTTGAAAGGCAAATCCTACTACCATAAAGACACTTATAATAGATAAAAAGCCTCCTTTAAACGGTGCCTCCCCTTTGGTGATATTTTCAAAACCTACGGCATCCCCTCCCATGATTCCTACAATCATTAATAAACCTACTGCAATAAAAATGATAATCGTCAAAACCTTTATAATGGCAAACCAGAATTCTGATTCACCATATCCTTTTACCGATAAAATATTCAGGCCAAATATGATTGCAAGAAATATTGCGCTCCAAATGATGCCCGGAACAGAAGGAAGCCAATACTTCATTATCAGGGAGGAAGCTGCTAATTCCAGTGCGACTACGATTGCATTGTTATACCAATAGTTCCATCCAATCGCAAATCCCAATGCAGGATCGACAAACCTTGATGTATAGGTACTAAAAGAGCCTGTAATAGGAATAAGGGCAGCCATTTCGGCTAAGCTTGTCATCAGAAAGTAAACCATGATCCCGGCAATAATATAGGCAGCCACAGCTCCTCCAGGACCCGCAGTATGAATAATGGAACCGCTCGCTAAAAATAGCCCCGTTCCAATGGTGCCGCCGATTGCAATCATCGAAAGATGCCTTGGTTTGAGTTTTCGCTCCAGTTGTTTTTCATCAGCTGCTGTATGGTCCCCGGTTTGTGATGTTTGTGCGGTATTTTCCATAAAACACCCCTTCATTAATTTTTTAAGTGAAAAATTTTACTCTTCTGCCGCCATCATGACTGTGTTAATTAAAATTTTCGTTCCATAAATAAGTGCTTGTAAATTAAACTTCATATCCGGATGGTGCAGACCAGGCGTTAGATCGCAGCCTAACCCTATCATGGTTGCAGTTATATCAGGATTTTCGGCTGTATAAAAATGAAAATCCTCTCCTCCTTGAGAAACACAGACCGGAACGACATTTTCCATCCCAAGGATATCTGCAATTGCGGCCTCAGCCAGCTTTATCGCCTTTTCATTCAAGGTCGCAGCTGGGACAAACTCTTCCGCAGACCAGGAGATCGATGTTTCAGTTTGTTCCATTGTCTGTTCAAAAGCTTCCTTTGTTAAGCGATTTAGTTCATTCATTACATCATTTGACTGTGCTCTGGCATCAATAGCAAAGACAGCTGTTTCCGGGATAACGTTTGATGCTTTATTGTTTGTTTCAAATTGAGTCATTTTGATGGAATAAGGAATTTCGGTTTCCAGATTAATCTGCTGTAATTTTTGGACAAGCAAAGCTGCTGCTTCGATTACATTTATTCCATCTTTCGGACGGGATGCATGAGCCTGAAGGCCTTTGATTGTACCCCTTATTGTTTCGGCTGAGCCATGGACAATGACGGGGGAAGCCTTCATATAAGGAACCTCCGTACTGGGTCTTACATGTACCCCGAATAAATATGTAACATTCTCCAACGCACCATCATTGATCATTTGAAGAGCGCCTTCCCCTTTTTCTTCTGCAGGCTGAAATATAAATCGGAGAGTGTGTTTAGGCCGGATTCCGCTGGAGGCAATGGCCAATGCCGTATATAAAACCATTGTGCTATGTGCGTCATGTCCACATGAATGATTGGCCTTAACAACTCCATCTACTTCCTGAACAAGTGCATCCATATCAGCCCTTAATGCC
Source organism: Peribacillus sp. AS_2 (assembly GCF_026891895.1). Taxonomy (NCBI): domain Bacteria; kingdom Bacillati; phylum Bacillota; class Bacilli; order Caryophanales; family Bacillaceae; genus Peribacillus; species Peribacillus sp. AS_2. Next base: position 16,769 of record NZ_JAPTGA010000020.1, on the reverse strand, counting down.
ACAACCTTTTTTGAAATGCCTGGAATCTCGGCAATGATTCCATAATGGCCCTGAAATGTTTTTACGGTAATGCCCGCTTCCCTAAGACATTTTAAAATATAGCAAGACGTTCTTTCTTCCTGCCAGCTTGGCTCAGCCAAAGCATGCAAGTCATGGTAGGACTTCATCAATGTTTCTTGATGCTGATCAATATATTGAATCGGGTCCATAATGATGCCCCTCCTCCTTTACATGAATTTTAACTTTATTAAAAACTCATTCATTAAACACCTCATAACTTGAATATAGCCTTTCTAATTTTTGCTGATGGGTATATATCCGTTTTGCGTCTTTTTGATGGATGCCTGCAATGACCAAGTCCAACAAGCTAATAACGGAAGCGATTGAATTGGTTCCGGTTTCTGCGTTTTCTTCAGTTGTCAGAGAAATATCAGAGATGCGGCCAACAGGTGACAGAAGGCGGTCTGTAACTGAAATTAAACAAACTCCTTGTTCTTTGGCACACTCAGCAACTTTTAATGTTTCGTTTGCATATCTGGGAAAGGAAAAAACAACTAATGCAGACTTATTTGTGAGATTACAAAACTTTTCATAGAAGTCTCCTGTAGGTGAACATAAACTTACATTTTCCCTTAATGAACTTAGCGTATAGGAGAACCAATATGCGGCAGCATGGGAAACCCGATGTCCTGCAATCAATATTTGGTCAGCCTGGATCAGAACATCGACTGCTTTCCATATATCCTGAACGTTCGTATGATCTAATAGATGTCTTAAAATATGAACTTCGTTTTCTATCACTTTTGTAAAGGGATCTTGCTTGTCATCAATGTGGAGAATGGAATCAGTATTCGATAAGTCTATTTGATTTTGGTGCAGCAGCTGTTTTTGAATCCTCGACTGCATTTTACTAAACCCTTCAAATCCCAATGAATAGGAAAACCGAATGACCGTTGTTTCACTAACCTCCGCTTCCCTACCAATTTGAAATGCCGTTTTAAAGGCGGCTTCATCCAAATTTTCAATCAGATAAGCGGCAACTTTTTTTTGACCTGCCGATAGATGGTCAAATTTTTCTTTTACTAATAATTTAAATGGAAGATGTTCCACCATATCACTCCTTTCTGATGAATTAAATACTTCTTTTTAAAATTATGAAGAATGAAATACTTCTTTATTTTATACACTATCACAATTTAATTAGAAAAAGAAGAAGTTTTTGATTTTTTTGACAATTATCAACTTCGAACTTTTCTACAGTTTTTTATAAAATGATATCCAGTTGATTTCAGAAATCCGCTCCCTTTCCGCCGACTGTCTGCCTAGCCTCCTCGACGCAAGCGTCTGTGGGGTCTAGGCTAGACAGTATTTCGGCAGGAGTGTCGCATATTTTTTCCATCCATTAAGAATTATAGTAAAAAAACTTGAAGGATTATCTAGTTAAAAATAATTCGGGATGAGACTAGCCTAGAGTTTTTTCTTAATGGATGTTCCAGTTGATTTCTGAAACCCGCTCCCTTTCGGCGACTGCTTGCCAAGCCCCCTCGACGCAAGTGTCTGTGGGTCTAGGCTAGCCAGTTTTTCGACAGGAGTGTCGCAAATTTCTTCAATCCATTAAGAATTATAGTAAAAAAACAAACTAGGAGGATTAACTAGTCTCAAACATAATTCGGTGTGAGATCAGCCTGCAGTTTTTTCTAGAAAACATTCCACTTGATTTCAGAAACCCGCTCCCTTTCCGCCGACTGCCTGCCAAGCCTCCTCGACGCAAGCGTCTGTGGGGTCTAGGCTAGACAGTATTTCGGCAGGAGTGTCGCAAATTTCTTCCATCCATTAAGAATTATAGTAAAAAAACTTGAAGGATTATCTAGTTAAAAATAATTCGGGATGAGACCAGCCTAGAGTTTTTTCTTAATGGACGTTCCAGTTGATTTCTGAAATCCGCACCCTTTCGGCGACTGCCTGCCAAGCCTCCTCGACGCAAGTGTCTGTGGGTCTAGGCTAGACAGTATTTCGGCAGGAGTGTCGCAAATTTCTTCAATCCAATGAGGATTACTCTGAAAAACTTAAAGTATAAACTAGTCTAAACTTGGTTCCGAATAGAGCAGCCTACAATTTTTTCTTTTAGAACACAAAGTTGATTGGAGCGGGTGTACGAGACTCCTGCGGGAAAAGCGTGGCATGGGAGACCCCGCAGGCGCGCCGAGGAGGCTCCCGCCCGCCCGCGGAAAGCGAGTGCATGAAGTGGAAATCTAATCCACCACCAAATTACATTTATTGGTTGGGGGTGTGACCATTCCGAGCTACTTTTTATACAAAAGGGTTTCACATCTGAATTTTTAATAAAAGTTGATTGGAACGGAGGGTACGAGACTCCTGCAGGAAAAACGTGTCTAGGGGAGACCCCGTAGGCGGAAGCCGAGGAGGCTCACCAGACCGCCTGCGGAAAGCGAGTCCCTGGAGTGGAAATCAAGTCCTCCACCAAATTACATTTCTCGGTTCAGGGTGTGACCATTCCGAGCTACTTTTTATACAAAAGGGTTCATCTGAATTTTTAATAAAAGGTGATTGAAACGAAAGGTACGAGACTCCTGCGGGAAAAACGTGTCCAAGAGAGACCCCGCAGGCGGAAGCCGAGGAGGCTCCCCAGACCGCCCGCGGAAAGCGAGTGCCTGAAGTGGAAATCTAATCCACCACTTCGGGTCTCTAATTACTTTATTTGTAAAATCAATAACTTCATTGACACTAAGATATATGTTAGAATATTCTGTAGTTTCTACTTATTCAAGGGGGGGCATTTTAATGGGGGAACCATCTAAAGGAAACGAGCTTTTACAAGTTATTACAGAGGGGAAACAACCTCCGAATTGTGATCTAACGTTACAGATTGAAGCAAATTATGCCCAGGATGGAATTGCGAGAGGTGTATGGAAAGTAGATGAAAAATTTATTAACGGAATTGGTGTAGCAATGGGTGGATTTGTCACTTCTGCAGCAGATATTATGATGGCTTATGCGATATCATCTAAATTAAGCATCGGACAATCCTTCGCATCCATTGATTTACATACTACCTTTCATCGACCAGTAAGATTAGGTGACGTACAAGTTGAAGCAAAAGTAGACCGAATCGGAAAAAAAACAGCTTATGTACTTGCAGATTTATTTCAAAATGATAAAAAGGTTGCTAGCGTTGTGTCATCAGTAATGATCCTTTAAACCATAAAAAAAGCATGTTGCACAAAAAAAACCTCGTAACATGCTTCTTTCATTTAGACCATTCGATAAAATCAAGAGAGCACAAGATTCATCGCTTCGCCTAATCACCTCATTGTAAATCAATTTTATATTTTCTTTGGATAGACACCTCATCAAACAAGCCATCGCAGCACGGGGCTTTTGAGATCCATGGTGAATAGACCGTAATCAATGACGACCATTTCATCATTCTCGTTATATCCGACATTATCTAAACGCAAATCTATTGGGATAATACCGTGCCTCAGGAATTTTAATTCCAACTTGATCAGTTTCGTATATTCCTTGATTGCAAACGGCACTTTCGTGTCCACCTTCTTCATGATTATCCAGCCCGTCCCATACTCCTTAACTGGACATAAATACTTTTTGACTTCCTCATTACAGTTATTGTATATATAGGCTTCATTTGCATTGCTTATTAGTCCTACTTGTGACAATGCAATTTTTAAAATATAGCCATTATTTAAATCATAGACAACCCGGTTAAAACCATGCCCGATTATTTTATACTTGAACTTGAGCGTTTTTCTGGCGGTAGATACTAATTGTCCAGCGGTTATATATATTTGGAATATCCCTATTTGAGATATCCAGGACTCAATGGCTTTTATCTCTTGCATGGACAGCATTGCACTTTTATTTGGCTGATGTAACCTTTCCTTACCATTGTTAATTGGCCACAACATTCCCTAAACGTCTCCTTTTTTTAAAATTTGTTACTAGAGAGGTCTCCAGGGATGAGAAAACTATAAAAGAATAAAAGAATGTTCTCAGTTTTTCAAGATTCCCCTTCGTTATAAATATGATATGAATCTTTTATAAAACGGCTTGTACTGTAGCTGAGAAATCATTATCATGGCCAGGGAACTTCGAATCATTTGGATTAACATGTTCTAGAAATCATAAGGATCAATCTTCAGGCACTCCCCTTTCCTTCTTTTGCAAAAAAAATGGTATATTATTCTTTGGCATCAATGGTTTAAGACAAGGAGTGATGGAAGTATTCGTAAAAGTTGGATCATTTCAGCAATGGTTGGATTATTGCTTATTTGTTTAAGTGTGATTGCCTTAAATTATTTCAAGAGCGATAAAACTGAAAAAGGGGAAAATGCGGAAGCCAAGGAATCCAAAATTCCTGAGGTTGATGAATATGGCGGGATCCATCTTGAAAAAGTCGGGGATAAGGTTCGCCAAAAAAATTGGGGAACCTTCAGATTACTAGAAACGAAGTCTATTAATGAGGCTTTTGAATTGGCACCGATGGTCATCACAGTCAAGGATATCCGCAGGATTCAATTATCTTCACTCACAGATGAAGCAAAAGAGGAACTCAAGTCCTATACTGGATTGAGTTTTGAAGAGGCCTATTCGATATATTATAAAGAGAATTTATCCATGGAGCAAATCGATCAACGGGCGGCGTTGTCTAAAACGGATATCGATGAAGAGGTTTCTTATCTAGAGATAACTTATTCTGTTGAAAATAAAGATTCGAAGGAACTTCAGTTCTTCAGCATGGAAAATGTTACTTTCAATGATGATCTTACATATGATGTGCCTTCTAAAAATTTCATCCATTCCGGGGATACTTTTATGGGGACAAAAAAAGTAAGTCGATCAGATTACCAACCAGGAGAATTGAGAAAAGGCACAATTGGTTTATTGGTTGATCCAGAGGCAAAATTAGATCGGCTCGATTCCTTTTCATTCACTACCGATGATATAGCGGATGGTGAGTCTCATGAATTATTGGTGGATGGGACTTCATTTGAAATTCCCCTAAAAGGAAAGTAGATTCATCGTCTATATACCCTAAATAAAGGGAACCTCGAATAAAGGTTTCCCTTATTTAGGGTTTCATCTGAGCTCCCTTACGATAACCGCTATGCTTATCTGCCCCCGGCAGTAGGGCTCTGTGCTTCCTCCATTAAAATTCTGCGCAATATTTTCCCGACAGCTGATTTTGGCAATTGCTCCCTGAACTCAAAACTTCGCGGCACTTTATATCTGGCAAGTCGCTGCACGCAAAACTCCCTGATTTCCTGCTCCGTGACTGACTTGCCTTTCTTTAAAACTATGGCCGCTTTTACCGTTTCCCCACGGTATGAATCCGACACTCCATATACACATGTCTCTTTCACGGCTGGATGCTGATAAATAATATCTTCGACTTCGATTGGATATACATTATAACCGCTTGCAATGATCATATCTTTCTTCCTGCCTACGATATAGAAATATCCCTCTTCATCCATCGTCGCGATATCCCCAGTGTAAAGCCATCCATCCCGCAAAGCTGTTGCGGTTTCCTCTGGATTTTCCCAATATCCCTTCATTACTTGCGGACCTTTAATGATCAGTTCGCCTCTTTCTCCTGCTTGCAATTCATCAACGCCTGTTTTCAAATCGACGATTTTAGCATCGGTATTTGGATATGGAATTCCGATACTTCCTTGTTTTTGCTGTCCTATGACTGGATTACGGTGTGTAGTGGGGGAAGTTTCCGACATCCCGAATCCTTCTATTATTGTAACCCGTAATTTTTTTTCGAACTGTTGAATGATTTCTATCGGGAGCGGCGCAGAACCACAGCTACAGTACTTAAAGCAGCATAAATCGTCCGCCGTCAAATCCGGGTGATTCAATAAAGCAATATACATGGTCGGGACACCAGGAAAAATGGTTGGCCGATGTGTTCGAATCAAATCTGCCACCTTATTTATTTCAAATTTCTCTAATGTGATATATGTTGATCCGGCATATATGGCACTATTCAATCGTCCATTACCAAAGACATGGAATAATGGGGTCAATCCAAGCATCCGTTCGCCAGGACTTTGGAGTTGAAGGGCATTAGCCGTGAAAGCAAAATCTTGAAATACATTCGAGATCAAATTAAAATGCGTGAGCATGACCCCTTTTGATTTCCCTGTAGTTCCCCCTGTATATTGAAGAACAGCCACAGCTTCCTTTGGGTCGATGTCCAGAACAGGAAGTTCTTTATCTTTCCTTGATAAATCCGTTCCAGTTTCCATTAATTGCTTGGCAGATATGAACGTTAACCTTTCTGAAAAACTTGTCAGCGCTAATATTTCCCGTTGTACCTCCCGCCCAATGAACCAATTGGCTCCGGAATCCCGTAATATATAGTCCAATTCACTCGACTTATACAGTGGGTTCACTTGAACGACCATACCTCCCAAACGATGGGTGGCATAATAGGCAATGATATATTCTAGACAATTTGGCAGCATGATTGCTATACGATCGTCTTTTTGAAATCCACGGTTGTCTAAATTCACAGCAAAACGATCTGCGGCATCCTTTAATTCCATATATGTCATTTCCCGATCCCCATCTATTACGGCCTTGCAGGTTGGGTAAAGTCGGGCTGAACGTTCAAGGAGTCCATATAAGGACAATACTGGAATGTCAATTTCTGCTGGGGTTTCTTTCGGATAAAATCGATGCCAAGTTCTAGTCAATTTTTTCACACCTCATTTTTTACTATTAAAATGGAGCATAGTCACTTGTCAGCCAATTTGATCATCCTTGCCTCATTTATCGCGAATGATTTTAAAAATTCCTGTGCCCTTAGCAATGATGTTGCCTTCAGCATCTTTTATTTCTCCTTCAGTAAAGGCAATTTTGTATCCTTTTTGCAGGACTTTTGCTTCCGCAAAGAGTTCCCCGCTTGATATGCTAGCTAAATAATGTACTGTTAAACTTGTCGTCACGACTTTAGATTTGGTAACGGAACGAGTCACCATTCCTAGGATGGTATCCAGCATGGTGGCATGAATGCCCCCGTGCAGTGTTCCATTGACATTAAGTAGATGTTCTTCAATGTTTAGCTTTATCGTTACATTTCCTTCTTCAAACCGAATGATTTCAAACCCAATATGCGAAAAGAAAGCACTACTTTCGAATTGATTCCGAATATCCTCCACTTCAACAGGCAATCTTCCTCCCCCTCACTTTTGCGCGATTCAAATTATATACGGAAAGGAGCAGAAACGTATGGGGTTTCCGCTCCTTTATCGTTGGACTATATCGTTTCAATCATGATCGCCATTCCTTGGCCGCCGCCTACACAAAGTGTAGCAACTCCATATTTTTCTTTCCTGCGAATCAGTTCATGTATTAGCGTTGTCACGATCCTTGCGCCCGTCGATCCGACTGGGTGCCCAAGTGCAATGGCGCCTCCGTTTACATTCACCTTGTTTTCATCTAGCGATAAATCCCTGATTACTGCCAATGCCTGTGAAGCGAACGCTTCATTTAATTCGAAAAGCCCAATTTCTTCAACTTTTTTCCCGGTGCGCTCCATAAGTTTTCCAACGGCTGGTACTGGACCAATTCCCATCACTTCAGGAGAAACTCCGGCAGTCGCCCAATCGACGATCTTTGCGATCGGCTGTACTTGCAACCGTTCCGCTTCACTGGCCTTCATTAACACCAATGCAGTCGCCCCGTCATTACGGCCACAAGCATTACCGGCAGTGACAGTTCCGTTTTCCCTGAATGCTGGTTTTAAGCTTGCAAGCTTTTCCATTGTGGTATCGGGGCGTGGATATTCATCCGTTTCAACCGTAACTGTACTCTTCCTGTCAGAGACCTGGACAGGAACGATTTCATCCTTGAACCTTCCTTCTTCCATAGCTTGCGCTGCTCTTCGTTGACTTTCCACTGAAAAGGCATCCTGTTCTTCCCTGGAAATGTTGTATCGCTGCGCGACATTTTCAGCGGTGATTCCCATCCCCAAACTTTTCCCATAAATTTCTTGAGGCTGCTGCCCAGCTTCAATATTAGAATCAACTAGTTGGGTCCTGTCTCCCCCAAAACGGGCACTTCTTAAATAAAGCGGTGCCCGGCTCATGCTTTCCGTACCCCCGGCAACGACTATATTTGCTTGACCTGAGCTTATCTGCTGTGCTGCTGAGGTGATGGCTTGCATTCCAGATGCACATAACCGGTTTACCGTAAAAGCCGGTGCAGAATCGGGAATCCCTGATCGCAATGCTGCCACCCTCGCGACATTCGAGGATTCGGTCGTTTGCCTTACCTCCCCGAAAATGACTTCATCCACTTGTTCCGCTGCAATATTTGCCCGCTTGATCGCTTCTTTAATGGCAATGCTAGCCAAATGGCCGGAACTAATCTCTTTAAATGCTCCACCGTACCTACCAATTGGTGTTCGTACAGCACTCACGATCACGATATCTTCTCCCATTTCGTTCCTCCCCCTTGAAATTCCGGATGCTTGGGCAAAAGACTACCTGCCCGAATAAAACAGTAAACATTCAGCACTCTTCCAAGACATTTCTTGCAATGATTAAACGTTGGATTTCATTCGTTCCTTCATAGATCTTCGTTATGCGGGCATCCCGATAAAAACGTTCTACTGGATATTCAGCCATATATCCCATCCCGCCATGAATTTGTACCGCTTTATCCGCCACCCGATTAAAAACGTCAGAAGCGAACAGTTTGGCCATTGAAGCTTCCTTGATCACTTTTTTTCCTTCATCAATCTTTTGTGCCGCCATCATCGTCAATGCTCTTGCGGCTTCCGTTTCGGTTGCCATATCAGCAAGCATCCATTGAATCGCTTGGTTGTCAGCGATCGGTTTACCGAATTGGATGCGCTCTTTGGCATATTTGGCTGATAATTCAATTAATTTCCCACTTGACCCCACTGCTCTTGCAGCCAATCCTACTCTTCCTTCACCTAAAATTTTAAGTGCAGAAATATATCCCATTCCAACTTCGCCGATTACATTTTCTTCAGGTATGATACAATCTTCAAAAATGACCTGTGAGGTATATGATCCTCTTAATCCCATTTTTTTGTCCTTTTTGCCGACAGTCAAACCAGGAAAGTCTCTTTCCACTAAAAAAGCGGTAATCCCTCCCTTTGCCCCTTTATCTTTATCCGTTAAAGCGAATACGGTATAAACATCAGCTATCGGCCCATTCGTGATGAAATGTTTCGTCCCGTTCATCACCCAGTAATCACCCTTCTTTTCTGCACACGTTGCCAAATTGGTTGCATCCGATCCCGCTCCGGGTTCAGATAAAGCAAAGGCGCCAATTTTCGTGCCTGCTGCCATTTCAGGCAAGTATTTATTTTTCAAATGTTCGGATGCCAGCTTAACCAGACCTGTACTGCCAATCCCGGTGTGAGCGCTTATTAATGAAACGAAACCATTATGGGTCCTTCCTAACTGCTCTAAAACGGTAGCCTTTCCCACCGCATTTAAGCCAATTCCACCGTATTGTTCGGGAATGCTTATCCCGAATAAGCCAAGGTCTTTCGCTTTTTCCACCAAATGCTCTGGGATGGCATCTTCTTCTTCAATTTGTATGGCGAAGGGCTCCACTTCCCTTTCAACAAAATTACGGATCATTTCCTTCATTTGCTGCATTTCCTTGGTTAAAGTGATTGTCATGAGTTTATTCCTCCTTAGTTCTGTTCATATATAGTAGCCATCAACAAGTAGGGCATTTAGGTCTGAATGCTGTGCTAAATTGATTGCTTTTTTGTAAACACACATATAAAATCAGCCTTCACGTTCAATTATCGTAGCAATTCCCTGTCCGCCTCCAATGCATGCTGTAATAAGGGCGAACCTTCCGGCAGAACGCTTCAATTCATGAACCGCTTTCGTAATGAGGATGGCACCCGTCGCACCTAGCGGGTGTCCATGTGCAATGGCTCCCCCGTTCACATTCACTTTTGCTAGATTCATATCAAGCTCCCGATTACAAGCAATGACTTGAGCGGCGAATGCTTCATTAAACTCAATGATGTCCATTTCATTTAAGGAAAGTCCTGATTTCTCCATTACCTTTCTTATAGCGGGAACAGGTCCTATTCCCATATAATTTGGATCTACCCCTGCAACTGCCTGTGCCCTGATCGTCGCTAAAGGCTTAATCCCCAATTCCACCGCTTTTTCCCTCGATATGATGACCAATGCTGATGCGGCATCATTCAATCCCGAACTATTGCCTGCAGTCACGGACCCGCCTTCCAGAAATGCAGGCGATAATTTGGCTAGCCCTTCTTTCGTTATTTGCGGTCGAGGATGCTCATCCAATTTAAATTCGATATCGTCACCTTTTCTGACGGGAATGTGGATAGGCACAATTTGTTCATTGAACCGGCCCTCTTCCACGGCTCTGGCCATATTTTTTTGGCTTTGTAGAGCAAAAGCATCTTGTTCTTCCCTGCTGACCTCATATTTACCCGCTAAGTTTTCAGCCGTGATTCCCATCGGGGGATCGCCAACCTCTTTAGGGGACAACCTGGACTTTCTGAACTGCGGCGGCTTTGCACTGTATGGTTTTTCCGGTCGGTCCATCAAGTATGGCGCCCTGCTCATGCTCTCGACCCCACCGGCGATATAGACATCGCCTTCGCCAGCCCGGATCGCTTGTGCAGCCAAGTTGACAGCATTTATTCCCGAGCCGCATTGTCGGTCGACAGTAAGACCCGGAAGATTAATCGAGAGGCCTGTTTCCAGTGCAGTTAACCTGGCAATGTTTCCACCCCCGCTTAACACATTCCCCATGATTACATCATCTACCATACGAGGTTCTAGATTCGCTCGTTTCAAGGCTTCTTTCATCACTTCTGCTCCAAATACGTGGGCAGGAACAGATGCAAGTGCACCTCCCTGTTTTCCAATTGCTGTTCGAACTGCAGAAACTATGACGGCTTCTCTATTCATGTCCAATCCGCTCCTTTTCCTTTTATTCACGCCATTATTTGAAGGCATGACTTCATTTCACCAGTTTCATTGAATGTAAGCAGGTTCGAACCTGCTTATGAGGACTTAAGGTCAAAGTTATCCGAACTTTTATTTTTACGTTTCCCGGCCGGTTTAACGAATATCGCAAACAGGATGCCAAAAGCCAGGACAAGGATGGCCATGAACAATATCGATAGGTTATAACCCAATAGTTGATTTCCTCCAGCTAGACTTATGATATAGCCAGTTAATAGAGGTGCAATAATGCCCGCTAGATTTCCTGATGATGTTAAGATGCTTGTCATCAATCCCCCCCGCTCCTGCATTTCATTGATCATGATCGTTGGTCCAATTGGTAAAATGGCGTATGTAAGACCCTTTGCTAAACACATGGCGACTATCACCCAGATTGGATTTTGAAATATCATGATTGAGGAAAAGAACAATGCACCAAGAATCATGGCGCCCGCAACGACGAATACCCTTGATGATCGCCAATTCTGATTCTTCTTGAATAAATAATCGGACGCCATCGAAACACCCATATAAATACATACGGAAACGACTCCGATTATCGCAACGCTGGTTCCCATTTGACCTGGAGTCATTTTTACGGCTTCCACTAAATAAATCGGGAGCCAAACGGAAAACCAAACAACTAAAATATACGTTGAAAAATAAGCGAGCGTAGTAAACAAAGCAGTTGGCGAGGCCAGTAGCAGCAAAAAGTCTTTCACTTTTATTTTTTCCAGTTTTTGTTTCTTTTTCTTTTGGACGTTTTCGTATACTTCAACCGGATTTTCCTTTGTTAAAAATTGAAAGAGGAAGAACCAAACAAGGCTTGCTGCACCAAGGGCGGCAAAGGCAACCTTCCAGCCGAATATCGTAATTAAGGATACGAGGATCGGTGCCACGATCATCGCGCCAACGGTCCCTCCTCCAACAACCACCGAATTGGCAAAACCTTTCAGCTTCGGCGGAAACCACTTATCGGCATGACTGTAAGCAATCGGGCTATAAGGCCCTTCGAATGCGCCAAGTAAAATCCTGTATAGAATTAATAACGGAAGAGCGGTGATGGCTAAAACGCCGAATTGCAAAACGGTCCATGTCAGCATGATGAACCCCAGCACTTTTTTAGCCCCCAGCCGATCAGCCCATGCTGCCCCAAAAATCCCTGTTACTGGGTAAAGCCAATAATAACTGCTTCCAACAAGACCCCACTCCGCATAGGTAAGATTGAATTCCTTCATGATGGGAACAGCTGCGAGGCCCACGATCGATTTATCTGCAAAATTGATGACGGCTCCAAAGAATAATAGAATGAGAACAACCCAACGCATATGAATCCCTCCTCTTCTTTATTTTTGTTTACAAACTGGCATACCATCCAACGTAAGGTTCAACTTAGATTGTTGAAATCACACTCCCCCACTTTCAACCCTTTTCTAATTCCTCCTTAACTAACAATCTTTTTAATAGTTTACCCACTGTATTACGCGGAAGTTCTTTTCTTAATTCAAATACTTTTGGTACTTTATAAGGCGTCAATTGGGAATAGCAATATCCTTCTATTTCTTCAAGATCCACGGAAGCGCTTTCTTTAGGTACGATGAATGCTTTCACTATTTCTCCTTTTTCTTTATGTGGGATGCCGACCACAGCTGCCTCTTTAATGGCCGGATGTTCATACAGAACCCCTTCTACCTCCTGCGGGTAAATATTGAATCCGCCGACGATGATCATTTCTTTTTTCCTGCCGACGATATAGAAATATCCTTCGTCATCCATCACAGCAAGATCGCCAGTATATAGCCAATCATTCTGTAAGGCCTTTTTGGTTTCGGCTTCGTTATTCCAATAACCCTTCATGATTTGCGGGCCTTTTATGAGCAACTCCCCGACGCATGTGTTAGGCACTTCATTATTTTCATCGTCAATGATCATACAATCCGTGCCTGGAAAAGGGATGCCAATGCTTCCTATTTTCCTTTTTCCGAAAGGCGGATTGCGATGAGTGGAAGGTGAAGCTTCAGACAAACCGAAACCCTCTCCGATTTTGGCACCGGTCAGCCCCTCAAATCGCTTTATTACTTCAACCGGCAGGGGCGCCGATCCACAAGAACAACTTTTTAAACAATTCAGTCCATAGTTTTCAATTCCTGGATGATTGACGAAAGCGTTATACATCTTTGGAACTCCCGGAAAGAAAGTCGGACGGTACTTTTTTATTTTTGCAAGTACATCTTCAAGTTCAAATTTAGGAAATAAGAGGATGGCAGCTCCAATATAGATACCTAGATTCATTGCGCTCGTCATGGCATAAACATGGTAAAGAGGCGTAGCTGCCAAAACGATTTCTTCGCCAGGTTTCAGGGAATCACCATACATTTCAAAGCTCTGCACGACATTGGAGGTTAAATTATGGTGAGTAAGCATGACACCCTTCATCTTCCCAGTGGTGCCGCCAGTATATTGGATGACTGCCGTATCTTCATGAGGGATTATCACTACGGGCTTCTTAATCGCATCCCCTGTTTCAATCATCGTTTTAAGGGAATAGGAGCCATTTTGATCATTTTCCGTATCAATGCATACATCAAATTCATATATCGCCTTCGTTTCTTTGATTGTATTTGCGGCCGTTTGGTCAAATACAATATTCTTGGTATCCGAGTCTATTAATATTTGCAATAGTTCCCGCGGTTTATACATGGGATTAATTTGTACGACCAACAGACCCAGTGCCTGGGCAGCATAATAACTGATTATGAAATAAGGGTGGTTGGCCATCATCAGTCCAATCCGTTCACCTTTAACAAAGCCCATTTCTCTCCATTTACCTGCAAGTTTGTCTACCTGCATTTTTAGATTCTTATAATCCATGGACTGGTCTTCATAAATGATGGCTGTATGATGTGGAAACTTACTCGCTGTTATATCAAGCAGTGAATAGACGGATATTTCCGGTAGCTCCATAGATTTCATTCTTTCAACATACCATTGCTCCCATGGTTTATTTATCGTTTTTCGCACCATTTATCCCTCCGCACATAAACGAATTTCATATCGTGCATGTTTGATTTATAACTATTATTATGCAACTAGCATGCCAAGTCCCAATTTAATGTGAAATCACTTATTATTAACATCAGTCAATTCATTAATGAATTTTATTCACAAATAATGCCTTTCTATAGGGGATTCATCGAAATGCCCATAATTCATTTTTGAATTAATATAAACTCTGCTCTTTACTAACGATATTGAAAAAGGTGACTTTTACCATATTATAGATTATACCTACCCACAAATCGTGTTATAGGCTTTGGGGATTATAAAATTGAAAAGCCCATCCAGCTGAGGATGGGCTTTTTGAATTTTATTGACCTACGGTTAAATAAAAAATCTATAGCTCCCTTTCCATTCCTGGATTTTTAGACTTTGCGCATTCGTAGACTGATTTTGCCACCGCTGAATCCAAGAATCATCAAAGCCACACAACTGGTTCAATCGATCGGACCATCCTGTAAAGATCTATATATACGTTCTTTAAGAACATTATCCAACATGGCCTGAAGTTGTCGTCCTTCATTTTGATCTTTGCTACTCACTCTTATGTATCCAAATTTACGGACATCCATTTTTTTACTCCTTCATCTATTTTTCTCTCTCTTATTCTATCAAAAACGTTCGTAAATGTTTTTCTAACTTTTACGAACGGGTGTAACAATGCTATACAGACCATTTCGGAAATTTTTTAGCTTTAAACGGCGCTCAACCATTTTTGTGAAATACAATATTTTCTTTTTTGGATATTATTAAAATAATAAATCTGCTGATTTTGTTAATTTTAGCCCCTTCATCCTATCAGCCTGTCATCCTTTTATCATGCCAAGAGGTTTTTGCTCGAATTTCCAAATGAAATTCTTGACAATGTAAGCGCTTTCTCATATGATAATAATAGGTTGGATGGCATGCGTGGCCGTCATAGTATCTGGCGTAGGTGGGGCCAATACCCGGAACAGTACATAGAAAGAATAGCTTCTTCCAAATAGGAAACAGTGATTTATCAATCATATTATTCAAATACAAAAAAACTCTGTATTCGGTCAAATTCGTTTAAATCCCTTATGTTTTTATTACAAATATGTATGCTAGTTTTATTGTAAAATGAGGAGGTACTTTATGAAGATCAAAAAAAGTTCCCTTTACGATGAATTACCGTTAGAATTATTGGCAGGATTTTATTATGAAATAAATAAGAACATTGAAAATGGAATCTTGTCTGGTGCTATGCAGCATGAAATTAGATTAATTGAACAAACAGCATTAAAAAGGAGTATCTCACTTGAATACCTACATGACAGGGGTGCTTGTATAATTGAAGCCGAGAAACTACTAAGAGAAACTACCCTGCAACCCTAAATTGTAGAATAAGAAGTCCAATGATGTTTTCTAGTCTACCCTAGGTAAAGAATAAATTCCTTCTAATTAACCCTCTTGGCTACCAAAGGGTTGTTTTGGGTGGCATTCACCAAAAGAGATCTTCTCCTTAAAAATTCCTAGTCATTTTAATCTGTCCTTTAAAAGGCCTACAACTATAAAAGAAATGCTATTTTTAAATCATCAGCATTAAATTCCCCGTGCTATTGGAACTTATATAATGAAGGAAAACTTCTTGTATATCGTTAAGTATTCCCAATCCTACAAATTATCAAAAGTATTTTCAATGGCTGATTCCAATTCTTCTTTTCCTTCTCCTATATAACGTTTGGTCATGTTCAAATCTTTGTGCCCCATCAATTTTGAAACGGTTTGAAGGTCTATCCCCTTATCGATTAATGTTTGGCAAAACGTATTCCGCAGCCTATGGGGAGTCGTATTATATTTAGTCAACATATATTGCACGGACCTTGGCGTTATGCGTTGATTCACACTGGATATGAAGATGGCTTCCGTTTCCATATTTAAAAATTCCTTGTATGCCTTGATCTTTTCACTAGCAGTCATGGAGAGTGGAATCTTCCTGTCTATATCACCTTTTGAATCCCGAATGAGGATATATTGCCTTTCTCCCTCTTTTTGAATGTCACTATGGTTCAAATCACAAAGTTCGGACACCCGGATACCCGTATGAATCATTGTGTAGACAATAGCAATATTCCTGAAATGCCCAGAGGCCTCGATTTCTTTTAGGAGAGCAGCTTGCTCAAGCATGTTCAGGGCTTTTGGCGGATCTTCTTTCTTTTCCTTTGCTTTACGATCGATGTTGAGGACGATTTCGGGTTTATCAAGGAACCTGGAAAACATGGTAATGGCTGAATAATGTTTTTCAATCGTTCCTCCACTCTTGTTTGACTGTTCCATATCGTCTAAATAGGTTTGGACGTGGAATTTTTCAATCTCTTCCGCCTCATCTTTAAACCATTGAAGAAACTGGGAGATGACTCCCACATAGGTTTTAATCGTACCATCGGATTTATTTTGACCCA
Organism: Peribacillus sp. AS_2; assembly: GCF_026891895.1. Classification (NCBI taxonomy): domain Bacteria; kingdom Bacillati; phylum Bacillota; class Bacilli; order Caryophanales; family Bacillaceae; genus Peribacillus; species Peribacillus sp. AS_2. The sequence goes on along the minus strand of NZ_JAPTGA010000020.1, from coordinate 256 downwards.
TTAACCATTTCGCAAAAGAATGAAGAATTTGTTTATTGTCCAGGATTTCTTCTTTACTGGTCATTCGAGAAGCCCCCTACCAAAATCATGCTATTAATAAGCCTTTCCAACAAATTGTGGAATTTATACAAAAAAACCTTAGGATAATCCTAAGGTTTAGATGCGTAGATAGGATTTGAACCTGTTTATACGGGTTTATGAATCCTAATTGATGTGATAAACATTGCTTGGCGGCGTCCTACTCTCACAGGGGGAG